>CABKMZ010000071.1 GCA_902373545.1 uncultured Actinomyces sp.
ATGGTGTCGGGGTGTTCGGGCCCGAGGGTGCTTGTAAGTTGAGCGATTATCTCTTCGTGTTCAGCGATGGCGTCGGCGTATTGCCCCGCTCGCTGGTAGGTCCGTGCGAGTTCGTTGCGGGCCTTGATGGTGTCGGGGTGTTCGGGCCCGAGGGTGCTTGTAAGTTGAGCGATTATCTCTTTGTGCACAGCGATGGCGTCGGCGTATTGTCCCGCCCGCTGGTAGGTCCGTGCGAGTTCGTCGCGGGCCTCGATGGTGTCGGGGTCTTCGGGCCCGAGGATGTTCGTAAGATTGGCAACTATCTCTTCAATGAAAGTGGTGACATTCGCGTCTGGTGCCGAAAACCTGAAAGTGGATACGGCTTGAGTGAGGGCAGTGATGGTGTCGGGGTGTTCGGGCCCGAGGGTGCTTGTAAGTTGAGCGATTATCTCTTTGTGTACAGTGATGGCGTCGGCGTATTGTCCCGCCCGATGGTAGGTAGATGCAAGATTTTCACGCGCACGGATAGTATCGGGGTGTTGTGGGTCGAGGATGTTGGTGAGATCAGCGATTATCGCTTTGTGTACAGCGATGGCGTCGGCGTATTGTCCTGCAAACTGGTAGGTCAATGCGAGTTCGTCGCGGGCTCTGATGGTGTCAAGATGCGCTGGGCCAAGGGTGTTAAGGAAATGAGTGATCGTTACTTGTGCTAAAGAGGCTGCGATCTTATATTGTGAGGCCATAAAATGTGCAAGCGCGAGATCATCTCGTGCGCGTACAATCTGAGGGTGCGAGGCGCCGATGGCCCTTTCTGTTATTGAGAATGCCTGGGCGAGTCTGAATGCCTCGGAGTGCAAGTCGGAATGGATAGCTATATTAAGAGTATCAAATAGACATTGCTGAACCTGTGGGTAATCAAATAGAGCCTTCGAATAGCTTTGTGAGCAAAGAGTGCTGAATTGATTGATTAGTTGGTATGTGATCTGACGTGGGTGACTGAGTGTGTTGATGTCTTCGTCATGCTGGGTTCTGTTAATTTTGTCAAGGAAGTGGGACGTAATGAGTGTTCCCTCATGAGCAATACGACTGTCATGCGAAGTTCGTAGTGCGTGTGCCAGTAGTCGGTGAATCGAGGTGATTCTGCCGTCGTTTGACTGATCAATAATCGAGGCGTCTTGCAGTAATTTGGAGGCTTTTCGTAAAGGAAGGCCATTGTTATATTTGAGCCATTTGGTCGGCACGCCAGACTCTGCCAGATAACATAGGGCAGTTAAGATTGTCTGAGCTTCTGTTAGGACCTGTGGGTCTCTTATAGAAGAGAGAGTTGAACTTGCAGCCAATTGAAGGGATGCGATGGCGCCCTTACTGTAATGACCGCCTTCGATGGGTTCCAAAAGTTCTTCAATATTAGTGGCCTGCAGGTCAGCATAATACTCTTGAAGATTTGAATAGTAGTTCGAGCATGTTGCTGCTGCTTGCGCGATGGCAAGTGGCAGATCGCCAAGATATGAGGCGAGCTTATCCGCTGTTGTTCGATCTGTATCTTTGCTCACGCTGAGCAGATGCGTGATCGACTCGTCGCGTGAAAAGTCGCCGAGAGAGAAGACGCTCCAATCCTTCTGATTGCACCACCCGCTACTGCGCCTTGTTGTAACGATGGTGTGGATCCCAGGTCCGTCCGGCAAAACGCCGTCGAGATAATCGAGACTCTCGACGTTGTCGTACACGAATAGGCAACGATTCTCGGCGATGTTTCGCAGTTTTGCTAATACGTGTTCGACTCTGAGCCGATTGCCTTGCTGAATGACTGTCTGTACATCGAGAAGTGATTCACCCATCGAGATCAATCCGCCTTCGATGTTGCTACGAGTGGATGCGTCGATCCAAGCTACGAGAGACCACGCTTCCGATTCGCATCTGCTGGCGATGGATGCGGCAAGAGAGGTCTTTCCGCTTCCTGCGCGACCGACAAGCACGCAGCGCGAGCCGTGTTGCGATGATGGATAGCTAAAGATTGCGTCCTGTAGGGTTGTCCCGTTGTTGGTGGGATGGCGCTCGATCCAGTGTTTCAGCGGCCGTGGGCGGCTGCCCCAAACAGCGTTGTTCAGTTGCTTATTATCTCTGATGTCGCATCTGTTTTCAATCTTTGCTTCAATTGATTTGATGCTGCTCTCAATTTTCTGTTGACCGTCCTTCAACTCTTGTTGCCCATCCTTGAGCTCTTGTTGCCCATCCTTCAGCTCTTCAAGTGCTGCGCCAATCTCACTAAGCTGTTCGACCGTAGCCTTGAGTGCGGTTTCGTTATAGTTTGGAGATTTCGGGGCTAGGATTAAATACTCACGGGCAACGCAGTGGAGGAGTGCGTCGAGGTACTCCTGCTCCCCAAGCGTGTAGTCCGCCCGTACCGGTTTTGATTGTTTCAGAACGTAAGATTGGAATGTTTGGGGTTTAGTAATTGCTTCGCCTAACGCATTCTCATCATTGAGGAGTCGTGCAATAGTTCTTTTGGCAGATGTCTCAAGGCGTCCGATGAACAGGTCAATACTTTTCTCGTCATGGCCCAACCTACCTAGCTGATCCTTGATGGAGGCCAGCTCATCGGTAATTGAGTTTCTGAGCGCTCCGCTCATCTGCGCTTCCGCACTGCCGAAGGTCTCATCTTTAAGGCTGCATGCGAGCTGGTAGATCTCTTGCCCACCTTCTATTGCGTCAGCGACGAAGCCGAAGCCGGCCACTTTCACAAGAGACTTGACGATGGTGGAGGAGATATTGAATGCTGCTCTCACTGTGCTCATAAGCGCAGTCTACAGAGTTAGCGGATTCTATGTTGCGACACGCAAAGTAGCGTGACAGTGGGGCCGGAAGCTCTTGCTTCCGGCCCCACACCGTGCCTGTCTGCCTGTTTGTCAGCACGCGCTTGCTGTGCCCGAACGCGCGCCAGAATTGACCATCAGAGCGTTGGGTGCTCAGGCCTCGTGGATGCGCTCCTCGACGACGTCCTCGCCGGCGACGAGCTTGCCGGACGCGCCGGCCCCCAGCTGCTCCATCGCCAGGCGGCCCACCATCTGCTGGTTCGTCGTCGTGCGCTGCGAACGCGCACCCGACAGGAAGCTGAAGAACCAGTTCACCAGCGTGCCCACCTGCGACTTGAAGCCGACGATGTAGAGCAGGTGCAGGAAGCACCAGGCCACCCACGCGGTGAAGCCCGTCATCTTCGTGTTACCCATCATCACGACCGCCTTGAAGCGTGCGATCGTCGCCATCGAACCCTTGTCGAAGTAGGAGAACTCCGTGGCCTTCGGCTTACGGCCCGCCAGGCGCGCCGCCACCGTGTCGGCGGCGAAGCGCGCGGACTGGATGGCACCCTGCGCGACGCCGGGCACGCCCGGGAACGCCATCATGTCACCCAGCACGAAGATCTCGGGGTGCCCTGGCAGGGTGAGGTCCTTGTTGACGGTGACACGGCCTGCGCGGTCCACCTCGGCGCCCGTCGCCTCGCCCAGCGCGCGGCCCAGCGGGCTCGCGGACACGCCCGCAGCCCACACCTTGCACACGGACTCGATCCGTTCCTCTTCGCCGGACTTGTACTTCAGTGTCACGCCCTCGGCGTCCACGTCGGTCACGAACGCGTTCATCTTCATCTCGACGCCGAGCTTGGCCAGCGCCTCCTCGGTCTTGTGGCCGAGCTGCTCGCCGAACGGGGGGAGTGGGTGCTCGGCGCCGTCCACCAGGATGACGCGAGCCTTCGTCGGATCGATGTTGCGGAACTCGCCCTTCAGCGTGTGGGAGGCGAGCTCGCGGATCTGTCCCGCCATCTCCACGCCCGTCGGGCCCGCGCCCACGACGACGAAGGTGAGGAGCTTGCCCACCAGAGCAGGATCGGGCTCGATCTCCGCCAGCTCAAACGCGCCGAAAATACGCGCGCGCAGCTCAAGCGCGTCATCGATCGTCTTCATGCCCGGCGCGAACACCGCGAAGTGGTCGTTGCCGAAGTAGGACTGGCCCGCGCCCGCCGCCACGATCAGCGTGTCGTATTCGGTGTGCTCATACTTGTTGTGGTTGCGCCACTTCACGACGCGCGCCTCGACGTCGATCTCCTCGACGAGAGCCTGCAAGACCGTGACGTTCTTCTGCTTCCGCAGGATCTCGCGCGTCGTGGGGGCGATGTCGCCCTCGGAGAGAATGCCCGTGGCCACCTGGTAGAGCAGGGGCTGGAACAGGTGGTGCGACGTGCGAGCCAGGATGGTGATGTCGGCGTCGACCTTCTTTAGTCGACGAGCAGCCGTCAGGCCTGCGAAACCAGAGCCGATGATGACGATGCGATGGCGGGGCATAAGACTCTCCTTCGATTAAGCAAGGCTAATCTTACCTAAATGTGATGCACATAAATTGTGATGTCGCGCGCACTTGTCTCTAGCGTTCCGACGCCGAGAACAGCTCCGCCGCCCCGAGCGGATCGGGCTTGCCCGTGGGCGTCGTCGGCAGCTCGTCGACGACCGCAATCCGACGCACCTTCTCCCAGGGTGCCAGGGACTCGCTCAGGGCCTCCGACAGTGCTGCGGCGTTCATCGACGAGGCCTGGGCGCGGCCCTGCGGAGAAGCGACGATCAGCGCGGCGACGATCTGCCCCCAGCGCTCATCCGGCAGTCCCACGACGAGCGCATCCGACACGACGTCCAGTGAGCGTAGAGCCCGCTCGACCGTCGGGGGAGCGACGAGCTCGCCGGCCGTGTTGATCATGCGGTGGGCTCGTCCCACCATGTGCAGCCAGCCGTGGGCATCCCGAGTCGCAAGGTCGCCGGTGCGCAGCCACTCCTCGCCGCTCACGACGCCAGGGCCGCGCACCCAGATCTCGCCCATCTCATCGACGCCCGCCTCGCGATCGTCGGTGGCCATGACGCGCAGGTCCACGTAGGGGAAAGGAACACCCAGCGATCCGGCTGGCGCCAAGCAATCGGGTGTAGCGACCGTACCCGCCCCGGAGGTCTCCGTCATGCCCCACACGTGAATGGGGGACAGGCCGACCGCGCGCATCGCCTCCGCGAGGTCCGCCGTCATCGCGTCACCGCCGATCAGGGGACGCACCCACGACGACAGGTCACCGCCTCCTCGCTCGTGTTCGTCGAGGATTGCGCGCACGATCGCGGGCACGGCGAACATCATCGTGATCCCGTATCGCTCGATCGCGTCGATGACGCCGCGCGCGTCGAAGGAGCCTGGGAAACCGAGCGTGACCAGGGTGCCACCGTGCGTCCACACGTCCATCGACGTTCCGTTGAAGCCTCCGATGTGGCTCGCGGGCGCGCACACGCCCACGACCGACGACGTCGGCGCGTAGTCGAAGCCCTCCCGGAAGTTCGTCGATCCCCACCACATGACCTCGTGGGTGAGCTCGACGGGGCGCGGTGTCCCGGTGGACCCCGACGTGAACAAAATGGCGGCGAGCTCGGTCCCGCAGCGCGCGGGAGCCTTCTCGATGGGCGCAGCGCGATCCGCCCACGCCGACAGGTCCGCAAACGACGCGACCTGCGCTCCCGCGCCGGACAGGGTAGGAGCGTGGGCTGAGGAGGCCTCGTCGAGAAAGACCCACGAGACGCCCGCCTGCTCGCACATCGAGGCGAGCGCAGCCGAGGGCATGCGCGGGGATAACGGGACCGTCACCGCGCGCAGCCACGAGGCCGCGACGAACGCGATGTAGTGCCACGGCGAGTTCGCCCCGATGACGGCGATGCGCGTCCCCTCGCCGATGCCCGCCTCCGCGAAGGCACGAGCCAGGCGAGCGACCGTATCGACCGCCTCGCCCACGCTCCACTCCTGGCCCATCACCGCATCCACGAGGGAGAGTCGCTCGGGGTGGCGACGCGCCGCCGCCAGGAGCGCCCGCGCGGGCGAATAGTCGGGGGTCACGAGGCCGCGGCGGCCTTTGCGGCAGCCATGGCCGCGTGACGCTCCGAGCGCTCCTTCAGGCGAGCCAGCACCGACCCGGCCTCCTGTAGCGTCGAGCCGGAGTTCGCGATGTGTTGCAGCTGCTCGGGGATCTCGAAGCCACGGGCACGCATACCCTTGGCCCACAGCAGGCCCGCACGGTATGAGGAACGCACGAGGGGGCCGGCCATGACACCCGCGAAGCCCATCTCCTCGGCCTCGGCGGCCATCTCCACGAACTCCTCGGGGTGCACCCAGCGGTCGATCGGGTGGTGCAGGGGAGAGGGACGCAGGTACTGCGTGAGCGTCAGCAGGTCGCAGCCGGACTCGTGCAGGTCGCGCATGGCCGCGCTGATCTCCTCGCGCGTCTCGCCCATGCCCAGGATCAGGTTCGACTTGGTGACCATGCCGCCGTCGTGGGCACGCTTGATCATCGCGAGCGAACGGTCGTAGTTGAAGGCGGGGCGAATCTTCTTGAAGATGCGCGGCACCGTCTCCAGGTTGTGCGCGAACACCTGCGGGCCAGCCGCCACGACCATGTCGATCGACTCTGCCTGGCCGCGGAAGTCGTCCACGAGGAGCTCCACGCCCGTGCCCGGGTTGAGCTCGTGGATGAGGCGGCAGGTCTCGGCGTACAGCCACGCCGCGCCGTCGGGCAGGTCGTCTCGGGTCACGCCCGTGATCGTCACGTAGCGCAGGTCGAGGTCGCGCACGGACTCGGCGATACGACGCGGCTCGTCCTTGTCGTATTCGGTGGGGCGCCCCGTCGCAATGTCGCAGAAGTCGCAACGACGCGTGCATAGGGCACCACCGAGCAGGAAGGTCGCCTCACGGTCCTGCCAGCACTCGTAGATGTTGGGGCACCCGGCCTCGGCGCACACCGTGTGCAGGCCCTTCGCATGCGAGAGCGAGCGCATGTCCTGGTAGTTCTCGCCGGCCTTCGCGGTCGTGCGAATCCACTCGGGCTTCTTCTCGATCGGCGTCTGCGAATTGCGCACCTCGATGCGCAGCAGCTTGCGGCCCTCGGGATCGGGCAGGGTACTCATAGCGTTGACCTCGTCGTGTAGGAAACGGAAGCGGGCGGGGTTGCCAGGCAGGGGGCGATGCGCTCCACCATGCGTGGGATGAGCTGGGTCGCAGCCTCGGCGACGGTCGTGTGAACGCCCTCCCAGGACAAGGAGGTCACGTCCGCGTCGGTCAGGCCGCAGGGGATGATCCCCTCGAAGGCATGGGCCGGGTCGATATCGACGTTCAGGGCGATACCGTGCAGGGTCGCGCCGCGCGCCACCTTCAGGCCAATCGCGCAGATCTTGCGGTCGCGTCGCCCCTCTTCGGTCAGCCACACGCCCGCGCGGCCCTCGACGCGGTGCACGGGCAAGTCCCAGACCTCGCGGACGGTGTCGATCACCGAGGCCTCGACCGCGCGGATCCACTGCACGAGGTCGACGGGCTCGCGCAGGCGAACAACGGGGTAGACGACGACCTGTCCGGGGCCGTGCCACGTGGCGGAGCCCGCGCGATCGGTACGGATGACAGGGATCGTCGTGGAGGGAATATCCTCGGGCTTGGTGTGGCGGCCCGCCGTCCAGGTGGGCGTAAATTGAGAAACGATAAGCGTGTCCTCGCCACCCGCGAGGACGTCCGCGTGCAGGGAGCGCTGAAGCGCGTCAACCTGCGTATAGTCGACCAACCCATGGTCGAGGAGGCTCAAAATCTGCACGGATGTGATCATAGTCGCGGGCAGGGTCCCTTGCTAGATGGGGGTCCGGTATGCTTAACGCATGCGATTGTCCTCTCATTCTTCTGATGCGTGCGCCGACGCCACGGGGGCCTCGTGGCGCGTGCGCGACGTGATGGCCCTCATGGAATCCTGGTATCCCGCGGCGACGGCCCAGTCCTGGGATCGCGTCGGGCTCATCGTCGGCGACCCGGACGCGCCCGTGCGTTCGATCCTCCTGGCCCTCGATCCCACCGCCGCGATCGCGGAGCAGGCTGTGGCCGGGCCGAACGGGGACGGGCAGCCCTACGACATGGTGATCACCCACCACCCGCTGCTCCTGCGCGGCGCGTCGTTCCTGCCCGTCACGGATCCGAAGGGTGGCGTCGTGACGCGCCTCATCCGCTCGGGCGTCTCCCTCTTCAATGCGCACACGAACGCCGACGTCGCCTGCGAGGGCGTGGCCACGGCGCTCGCCGACCTGATCGGCCTGCGCGACACGGTGCCGCTCGAACCCTGCAGCGTGGACGCGGAGGGGCACGAGATCGGCCTGGGCCGCGTCGGAACGGTCGAGCCCACGACGCTCGGTGCCTTCGCCGACCACGTCGCCTCCGTCCTACCCGCCGGACCCACCGGCCTGCTCGTGGGAGGGGACGAGGCCATGGCAGTGTCCCGGGTCGCCGTCCTGGGCGGTGCCGGAGACAGCGCGCTAGACGCGGCTCGCGCCGCGGACGTTGACGTGTATCTCACGGCCGACCTGCGCCATCACCCGGCCTCGGAACACTTGGAGGGCGGCGCACCCGCGCTCCTGTGCGGCTCCCACTGGGCCACCGAGTCCCCGTGGCTGCCCGTCCTGGCCCGTCGCATCCGGGAGGCCGCGACGTACGCCGATGTGGAAGTTCGCGTCGAAATCTCTACGATTGTCACCGAGCCATGGACCAGCTACCGAGTCACCCAGGGAGAACTAGCGTGAAAGCATCGCACACCGATCAGCTCGACCTCCTCGAGCTTCAGAAGCTCGACCAGAAGGAGTCGGCGCTGCGCCACAAGCGCGATTCTCACCCCGCGCACGCGACGGTGCGCGAGTTCGCCGGCCGCGTCGCCGACCTGCAGCGCGCCGCGATCAGCCAGAACGCCCTCATCGCCGACGTGGGCCGCGAGGTCACCCGCATCGAGGACGAAATCGCCAAGGTGACCGAACGCCGCAAGCGCCAGCAGGGCCGCATCGATAACAACCAGGTGCCCCTGCGCGACATTTCGGCCATGGAGCACGAGATCGCCCAGATGGACCGCCGCCTGGCCAAGCTCGAGGACGACCAAGTCGAGGCCGAGGAACGCGTCGAGGCCGCCCGCGCCGCCCAGGAGAAGATGAAGGAAGAGGCTCAGGCCATCGCCGCCGACATCGAGCGCCTCAAGGCCGAGTTCCAGGCCGACGTCGCCGAGTCCGACGAGGAACTGCGCCGCGTCATCGCCGCTCGTCGCGAGCTCGCCGAGCGCCTTCCGCACGCCTTGCTCGAGGAGTACGAGGACGCCCGCCGCCGCAACGGTGCCCTGGCCGTCATCGAGGTTCGCGACGGCTACGGGATCGGCGTGGCCGCCGACCTCAGCCCGATGGAGCTCGAGCGCATTCGCCTCACGCCCACGGACGAGCTGTACCTGACCGAGGACACCTCCCAGATCGTCGTGCGCACGGCGGCGAACACGCCGCGCTGAGACTCAGGCGCGAACCGCGTAGACATCCGCCAGGTAGAATCCCTGCCTGCTTGCTGTGACCGTCACCCGAATCTGGGTGGCGGTCACGGGCTTTTCGAGCGTGACGATGCGGCGGTAGCCCACGCAGTGCACGTGGGCGATCTCCTGCTCATCGCCGCCGTTGGCGCACGAGGTCACCACGGCCTCGTCGATACGCTGGCCCTGGGCGATGTCCTCCTCAAGGACAATGGCGCCGACCGCACGCGGCGCGTCAAAGCGCAGGGTCACGACGTTGGCCTCGTCCTCGCGGGACGCCTCGATGCGACGCGAGCGGAAGTCGGCGATCTTCTCGCCGAGGCGCGCCAGGACCTCGACGTCGGCGTCTGCGAGAAGGCCGTCGCGGTTCGGGGGAACGTTCAGGAGGAAGGTGGCATTGCCGCCGACCGAGCCCTTCCAGATCGAGAAGAGCTCGTCGACGCTGCGCACCTGGGAGTCCTCGACGTCGTGGTGGAACCAGCCCTTGCGGGTCGAGGTGTTGACCTCGGCGGGGTACCACGCCAGGGGACCGCAGTAGGCAGCCAGGGCCTCGCGCGAGCCCAGATCCTCGTCGCCGGAAGCCACCTGACGTGAAAACTCCCCGTCGTCGGCCTTCTGGGACTTCTCGGCGGTGCGCTCGGCCTCACGCAGGGAGGCGGGCACGACGCTCCACTCGTTGGCGCGCACGGAGCCGGCCTCGTTGCCGCACCAGCGCACGTCCGGGCCGCACACGGAGATGACGGCCTCGGGGGCCAGCGCACGGACCGTGTCGTAGATACGCTGCCAGTCGTAGACCTGCACCTTGCCGTTGGCGCCCTCACCGCACGCGCCGTCCAGCCACACGGAGAAGACCGGGCCGTAGTGGGTGAGCAGCTCGATGAGCTGGTTGATGTAGAAGTCGTTGTAGGCCTCGCCCT
>CABKMZ010000072.1 GCA_902373545.1 uncultured Actinomyces sp.
AGCCTCCCATTCCCTGGACTTCAATTTCGATGTCCAAGAAACGGGAGGCAGTTCAGTTGTCGGGGTTGCGGGGGCCTTCTGGGCTTGAGTTGTCTTCCGCTTGGGCTGTCTTCCGCGTGGGGTCTTTGTGGCGTCTCATGTTGTGGTTCCTCAGAAATGTCGCACGTAATTCCCCCAGGCGTATTTCAAACATTGAAATCACATCGTTGGAATTCTGCGGTTTTCTCGATACCTATGAAAAGTTAGGGTACCCAAATTACGTGCGAGTTTTGGTTGATGAGGCACCCAAGGCGAACTCCTGTGTTCGATCGTCGCCCCACGACACTGTCCACAATCCCCGGGACGCTTCGAACACCACCCCCACACCCCAAAATGCGAAGAGCCAGAAAAGGGGACAACCGGCTGTGAACCGGTCGCCCCCCTTCCGTGTCGCTCAGGAGTTAACGCAGGATACGCGCCAGGAAGTCCCTGGTGGCCTGCTCGCGCGGATCATCGATCACCTGCTCCGGCGGTCCCTGCTCGACAATCTGGCCGTGGCGCAGGAACACGACGCGATCAGCCGCCTGGCGGGCGAAGCTGATCTCGTGCGTCGCCATGAGGATGGTCGAGCCCGCCTCCTTGATCTCACGCACAAGGTCGAGGACCTCGCCCACGAGGACCGGGTCCAGAGCCGCGGTGATCTCATCAAGCAGCAGTAGCTCCGGGTTCGTGGCGAGCGCGCGGGCAATCGCCACGCGCTGCTGCTGGCCACCCGACAGGCGATCCGGAAACTCCTTCGCCTTGTCCTTTAAGCCGATGCGCTCCAACAGCTCCATGCCGCGCTCGTGCGCGCGGTCCTTCTCCCAGCCGTGCACCTTGCGGGCCGCGAGCGTCACGTTGTCCAGCACCGACATGTGCGGGAACAGGTTGTAGTGCTGGAAGACGACGCCGATGCGCGCGCGGATCTGATCCGCGTTTGCACGCGGGTCCGTAATGTCCTCGCCGGCCAGGAAGATCTGACCGTCGTCCACCCGCTCCAGCAGGTTCGCGCAGCGCAGCAGCGTCGACTTACCCGAGCCGGACGCGCCAATGAGAACCACGACCTCGTGCGAGGCAACATCCAGGTCCAGGCCGCGCAGCACGACGTTATCGCCGAAACGCTTGACGACGCCGACGGCACGCAGGACCGGAGTACCTTCCTGCGCAGAGCCAGCCAAGGCCTCGTACGTATCGGGAACCGACATCAGACGGTACCTCCCATCTGCTCGCGCTTACGCAGCCGGGCCGTGTACCAGTCCGACAGGCGAATGAAGGGGAACGACAAGATGATGAACAGCAGGCCGGCGACCACGTAGGACGTCATGTTGTAGGTCTTGGCCTGGACCATCTGCGCCGAGCGGATCGCGTCCACCGCGCCCAGGACCGAAATCAAGCCGACGTCCTTTTGCATCGAAATGAAGTCGTTCATGAGGGCGGGCGTGACCTTGCGGATCGCCTGCGGCACGATGATCATGCGCAGCGTCTGCCCGTGGGTCAGGCCCAGCGAGCGGGCGGCGTAACGCTGGGAGGGGTGCACCGAGTCCAGGCCGGCGCGCAGCACCTCGGCCACGTACGAGGAGTACGTCAAGACCAGCGCGACCGTGCCCAACACCGCGGTCGGGATGCGCGTCGTCGGGTTCAGCGCGGGAATACCGAAGCCGATCAGGTACAGGACCACCAGGAAGGGCACGCCTCGGAAAATATCCGTGTACGCCGCCGCCAGGAAACGGATCGGGAAAAACACCGGCCCGCCCAGCGTGCGCGCGGCCGCCAGGAGCGTCGCGAACACGGCGACGCCGAGCACCGCGACCAGCAGAATACGGATGTTGAGCCACAGGCCGACCATGACCTGGGGCAGAGCCTCGACGAAATACTTGCTGCTAAAGAAAGTCTGACGGGTCGCCTCCCACCCGTCGGAGTTGACGACCACGGCGACGAGGATGCCCGCCACCACGATCGTCGACGCCAACGAGACCAGGACCGAGCGGACCGTCTGCTTACGCCGATAAGTGCGCCGGCCACGCTCCACCGCCGAAACGGGGGGCGTGGCCAGCGCATCACTCGAGTATTCACTCATGAGCCCGGGGCCTCACTTGAGGATCGGCACGTTCTGTGCCTCGTTGAGCCACTTCTCCTGCAGCTCGGCGAGCTTGCCGGACTCGGCCAGGCTATCAACGGCGGCGGACACCGTGGGGGTCAGCTTGGATCCCTTGGGCAGGACGATGCCGTAGTTCTCGCCGTCCTGAGCGTCCGCGAACTGGCCGACGACCACGCCGTTATCGACCTGCGTGGCGATCATGTTGAACGCGGTGGGCAGATCGACGACGATCGCGTCCACGCGGCCCGTCTGCAGGGCCAGGACCGTGTCGTCCGAGGAGTTGAACATCTGAAGCTTCTGGGACAGGCCCGGCTCCAGGGTCTCGGAGGCGAACTGCTGCGACGTCGTGCCCGCCTGGACGCCGATCAGGACGTCCTTGAGGTCGGCGATGGACGTCGCGTTGGCGGCGGGGGTGCCGGCCTTGGCGATGATGGCCTCGGAGGTCGTGTAGTACGGGGACGTGAAGTCGACAGCGTTCTTGCGCTCCTCGGTGATGGAGAACTGCTGGATGTTCAGGTCCCAGTCCTTCGCGCCGGGGGTGATCGACGACTCGAAGGTGGCGCGCACCCACTGGACGTTGTCGGCGCTGTAGCCCAGCTCCTCGGCCAGGGCGTAGATGACGGCCGACTCGTAGCCTTCGCCCGAGGCCGGGTCGTTGTTCAGGATCCACGGCGAGTAGGCGGGATCGGAGGTGGCGACGGTGAGCTTGCCTTCCGTCACGGTCGGCAGCGCGCCGGGACCGTAGGTCTGCTCGGCATCGGAGGAAGAAGAGGAGCTCGTGCCGCTCGAACAGGCGGCGAGGCCGAGGGCCGCGACGGCGGCGACGGCTGCGAGGGAACGGACAGAGCGGCGCATGGGGCCTCCCTTTGTGGCGTGGGAATCCCGCCCGTGAAGCGGGTCTGACTCGATGAGCGTATCGACGCGTCGCGACCTGCGCTGATAACGTTTCGAGGCACGAAACAATGAAACACGACAGAGCGGGAAGGATCGTTGAAACATCGCGGATCATGGGCGCTTAGGGAATGGGCCACAGTGACGCGGAGGTGCACAAAGGGGCCGGGCCGCGGCGGCCCGACCCCCTGAGCGTGTCGTCACTTCTGGAACTTGTCCTTGAGACCGGAGGCAACCTCGGTCGCCTTGTCCTTGGCGACCTCAACGATCTTCTCGACGTTTTCTTCGCCGATAGTTTCCTTGGCCTTCTCGAGGCCTTCTTCAGCCTGCTTCTTCAGATCTTCCAGACCCATGTGTCCTCCTTGAAATCGAGCCGCCCGAGTGATCCGGGCGGATGGGCTAATCCTAGGGGCTGTGTGCCCGTGGGTGCGCAGTGAAAACGCCTCGCGTCGCCGTTGGGGTCGCCCCTGCACGGTGGGGGAGGAAGGGAGGCGGACGCGTTGGCGTCAGTTGGCCTCGGCGAGCATCCAGTCGTCAAACGTGAACTCGGGGGAGACCACGCAGGTGGCCAGCGCGTAGTCGCCGCGGGCGAAGGTGCGCTGCCAGGTGCCGGCGGGCACGAGAATCTGCACGGGGTTGGACGCGTCCGAGGCCTGCCCGCTTGCCGGGGAGTCGAGCGTGACGATCGTGGGGTCGGCCGAGGGGGTGTCACCGCTGCCTCCCAGGTGCACCTCGAGGGCGCCGGGCCCCGACCAGATCCACAGTTCGTCGGAGTGGACGAGGTGCCAGCGGGCCTCCTCGTCGCGGTCGAGGAGGAAGATGATCGCGGAGGCGCTGTGGCGGCTCCCGCGCGGCGTGTCCACGCGGGTGGGCGCGGTCCACGTGCGGCGGTAGTGGCCGCCCTCGGGGTGGGGCGCGAGGCCCATGGCGTCAATCAGCTGGGACACGTCGGTCATGCGACACTCCAAACGAAGGGAACGGGAGGCTGAGCGAAAGGGAAACGACGGGGTCAGCGCGAGGCCGAGTAGCGCACGCGCCCGGATACGATGGTTTCGACGACGCGACCGGCGCCGTGGCGGGCGACGGCGTCGATGGTCTCCACGATCGAGGTGACGGGCACGTCGACGACGCACATGTCGGCGACTGCGCCCGACTGGAGCTGTCCCAGGCGGTCGGGGCCGGTCGCCAGGCCCATCGCGGTGGCACCGCCCAGGGTCGCGGCCTGCAGGAGGCGGCGAGCCAGGTCCTGGTCCGCATACCCCTGAGCTCGCGCCAGGTCGAAGAGGAGGGCGACGTCCTCGAGCAGGTCGAGGGAGGGGGAGGAGGACAGGGAGTCCGTGCCCACCGCGATCATGTTGCCCTCGGTGAGGTAGGCGCCGATGGGCGGCGCGTCCAGGCCGATCACCCTGTTCGAGCGCGGGCACAGCGCCACTGCCGTCTGGCGGGCGCGCAGTCGCCGGCGGTCGTCGAGGCGCATGTACACGCCGTGGGCGACGTGGCAGTCGGGCCCGAGGACGCCCAGCTGATCGACGAACTGCGTGGAGGAGAAGCCGCCGCCGCGCGAGCGCATCGCCGTGAACGACGAGGAGTGCTCGCTCTTCCACAGGTCGGCCAGGGCGGTCGTGCGCGTTTCGGACCATTCGGCCTCGGAGTGGGACTCACCCAGGTGAATGTGGATGCGCATGCCGCGTCGCCTGGCCATGTCGGGCAGATCCAGCAGCGGCTCGGCGTCGAGGGAGTAGGGGGCGTGCGGGGAGATGCCCACGGCCGGAGGGGTCGGCATGGCGTCCAGGGACGCGGAGACCTCGCGTTCGCCTCGGGCCCGCCACTCCTCGTTCGACCAGCCCATGACCTCCCAGTAGGCGACGCCGTGCAGGCCAGCGTCGTGCAGGGCCGAGGCCGCGGCGGCGTCCGTCACCACGTCGGCGGCGGCGGTCGTGCCGCTTTCCAGGAGCAGGCGCGCGCCCGCGGCCGCGTCGCCTCCCCAGTCCAGGCCGCCCGCGTCGTAGACCTCGTCGAAGGCGCGCGCCCAGTCGTCGAAACCCCGGTACTGCCCCGCGCCCACGGACGCCATGCCCGTGTACTGCAGGTGCGCGTGCGCATTGACGAGGCCGGGGAGCAGCACGCCGTCAAAGTGGCGTTCCGTGAAGGAAAGGCCGCGCTGCGTGAGCGTGTTGATGACCCAGTCGCGTGCTCCCACGTGCTCGATGCGGCCGTCGCGCACGGCGACAGCGCCGTCGAGGATCGAGGGGGCGGTGATCGGGATGACCATGCCGGCGGACCAGACGACCACGTCGCTCATCGGGGACCTTTCAGTGGGGAACGCTGACTATCAGTGTAGAAGCGGGGCGGGGGCGATCGCCCGCGGGTGGGCGTGAGCTGCGACTATGACAGGGACAGGGCGGCCAGCGCTGCCGCGGCCACCGCGTCGTCGGCCTCGCGCGGCAGGTCGTGCAGGCCGGGGGCCAGCTCGCCTTCGTGGGTGAGGAGCTCGCGCAGGGATGCCAGCTGCACGCCGAAGCTCATGTCCATGATCTCGATGGGGTTTCCCTCGCCCGCCGTGTAGTTGATGCCCTCCCCTCGCTCGAGGACGCGCAGCGTCTTGCCGGAGGGGCTCGTCAGGGTCTGCACGTGGGGATCGCCCGACTCGACCATGACCCAGGAGGCGGCCACGGCCTCGTCAATGGATACTTCCCCGTCGACGCCGCCGGCGACCGTGACGATCGCGCCGCCCGGTGCCGCTTCCAGCGCGCTCAGCGGGATCGTCGAGCGCTCGCCCGTCGCGGAGATCAGCATGCCGGCGCTCGCAGCTGCCTCCTGAAGCGAGGCCACGGCGAACCCGTCCATCGACGCCTGGAGGGCGCGCACGGGGTCCAGCTCCACGACGGTGACGCGGGCGCCGAGCGCCGCGCCGAAGCGCGCGCAGCCCCGCCCCACGTCGCCGTAGCCGATGACGACGACGCTCATCCGAGCCACGGGCGCGCCGACGCCGCGCGGGTCGATCAGGTCGAGGATCGTCGTCCAGCACGACTGACCCGTCCCGTAGGCGTTGTCGAACAGGGTCTTCGAACGCGCATCGTTCGAGGCCATAACCGGAATGCGCAGATCGAAAGAACGCAGGGGGCGCAGCCCCGAGGTGGTCTCCTCCGCCGCGCCGACCAGCGCGTCCAGGACACCCGGGCAGCGTTCCGTGTCGTGCGCCAGGCGGATCAGGTGGGAGCCGTCATCGAGGAGGAATTCGCTGCGCTGGGCCAAAAACTCGCGCGCGAGCTCCCACTCGCGCTCGCGGGAGGCTGCCGAGTCCGCGAACACGGGGATGCCGGCGTCGCGCAGGCGGGCCGCGACGTCCTCGCGGGTCTCGGACGCCCAGCCGAAGACGCTCACGCGCGCCCCGGCCTCGGAGAGCATGAGGGCCAGGGAGGCTGTTTTCGGCTCCAGGACGAGGGAGAGCCCCACGCTTCGGCCCGCCACCAGGGGAGCCAGTGCGCGTGCTGCCGCCTCGGTGACGGGCATGTGGGCGCGCGCCCACTCGATGCGTGCCTCGTCGCCGGGGCCCGTGATGGTGCGCCCGTCGGGGGCGATGACGGCGCGGAACACGCCGCCGGGCGCCAGGACCGTGATCGCCCCGGGCCTCGGGGTCGCATCCTCCTCGAGCGAGAAGACGACCGGGGGCGAGGCCGGGGTCCCCTCGGCGTCCGACAGCGGGTGCACGTGGGCGCCGAAGGCGCGCAGCAGGGCGGCCAGCGTCGGGTCGTCCGTCGCGAAGGAACGCCCCGCGATGAGCATGTTCGTGGCCCGCGCGTAGGCGCGTAGCAGCAGCTGGGCGGCGAGGGGATCCAGGGCGCGGTTCATGCGTCAAACGTAGCAACTGCGGCGTCAATGTCGGGGATGAGTCAGGGGGCGACCAGGGCAGCCCCTCATAGAAACGCGGGGGCTGCGGGCCTATCGTTCACACATGACACACGACACGGCGGGTCTGGTGACCCGAGCACTGACGAAGACATACATGCGCGGGAACACGCCCGTCCACGCCCTGGCAGGCGTCGACCTGACACTCCCGCAGGGCACGCAGGTGGCGATCATGGGTCCCTCGGGCTCCGGTAAGACCACGCTCCTGCACTGCCTGGCGGGCGTGCTGCGCCCCAGCTCAGGGTCCATCACCCTGGACGGCGAAGAGATGACGACCATGTCGGAGCGGGTGCTCTCCAACCTGCGCCTGCGCCGCTTCGGCTTCGTGTTCCAGGACGGCCAGCTCCTGCCCGAGCTGCCCACGCAAGAGAACATCGCGATGCCCCTCATGCTGGCGGGCACACCCAAATCGCAGGCGATCGCTCGCGCACGTGAGATCCTGACGAACCTCGGCCTCGACGGCGCCGGCCCCTACCGGCCCGGCCAGCTCTCGGGCGGCCAGGCCCAGCGCGTCGCGATCGGGCGCGCGCTCGCCACTAATCCCTCGGTGATTTTCGCGGATGAGCCCACGGGCGCCCTCGACCAGGCAACCGGCGGTGAGGTCATGTCCCTCCTGACAAGCGCCTGCGCCTCCACCGGCGCATCCCTCGTCCTCGTCACCCACGATCCCGCTGTCGCCGCGCGCCTGCCGCACACGATCCACGTGCGTGACGGCCGCATCTCCCTCGAGGGACGAGGCAGTGGCGCGTCCAGCCCGGCCCCGGCCTCGTCGGGAACGACCCTGAGCACCCCCACGGTGGCCGGCGCGGCGGGCCAGGGGGTGGCCCGATGAGCGCCGTGCGCACAGCCGCCGGAGCGCTCCTGCGGTCGCGTGACCGGGCGACGAGTGTCCTCACGGTCGCGGCCTTCGCCCTGCCGCACGCGTTCCTGCTCGCGGTCACCGGCGGCGTCATGGCCTTTGGGGCGAGAGCCGCCGTGGCTGCCACGTCCGCCACGGGCGATGATCCCTCAAGCCTCGACGGGATGGCGCCCTTCTACGTGATGCTTGCGTACTTCGCGGCCACCCTGCTGATCGTCCCCATCATCTCGATGGGGGCAGCGGCCGCGCGCCTGGGCATGAGCAGGCGCGAGCGCGACCTCGCGGTCCTGCGCCTCGTCGGCCTCGCGCCGGGAAAGACGAAGCTCGCCTGCATCCTCGAAACCTGCGTGTTCGCGGCCGTCGGCGTCGTCGTCGGATCGATCCTGTACGCCGTGACGCTGCCCGCGTGGGGTGCGCTGTCCTTCCAGGGACGCCCGATGGGGGTCGGCGAGATGTGGGTGGGGGTCGTGGCCCTCCTCGTCGAGGGGCTCGCCATGATCCTCTTGGCCGCCCTGTCCTCGTGGCTGGCTATGCGCACAGTCGCGATCACACCCCTGGGCGTCGCTCGCCGCACGCAGGCGGGCCGGGTGAGTGCGGTCGGCCCCGTCCTTGGACTGGTCCTCCTCGTCGTGTGGCTGACCGTCGGCACCCTCGCGATGAACCTGGGGACTGCTATCGGCATGGCCGTGTTCATGGGCTTCATGGGTGCGATCTTCCTCATCGTCAACCTGGTGGGCGTGTGGTCGATCAGCCTCATGGGCCGCTTGATGGCTCGGGCTTCGCGCAGCCCCCAGATGATGGTGGCCGGGCGTCGCATGGCCGACGACCCGCGCGCCGTCTGGCGTTCCTTCGGGGCGGTGGCCCTCGTCGGGTTCCTCGTGGGCATCATGTATCCGGCGAGCGATGCGATCTCGATGAGCGGGGATGGCTCGGACGAGGTCGCCCGCATCGTCATCGGCGACATCAACCGGGGCATGATGCTCACCTTCGCGATCACCCTCGCCCTGGGCGCCGTGTCGACGGCGGTCAACCAGTCGATCCGCGTCCTCGACTCCGCCGACCAGGTACGCGCCCTGTCCTACATGGGTTCGCCGAGGGGATTCATGGACCGTAGTCGCCGACTTGAGGTCGCGATTCCCGCGTTCGTCATGATCGTCGGCTCGATGCTGCTCGGCATGGTGTTCATGTCGCCGATGCTTGCCGCGGGTGCGGGAAAGGGCTTCCTCATTGCGCTCGCCTCCGCGCTCGCGGGTGTTGTCCTCATCGTCGCCGCCTCCGAGGCGACCGTGCCCCTGCGCCGCCGCATCCTGGCGGGTGTGCGCGAGGGACGGGAGTAGAGCGCTCGTCGTCAGTCGCGCGGGTCCGAGCTGCGGGGGAATGTAAAACCGTCGGGGGCGCGAGTGCATGGAGAAGGGGGGCGAACCTCTTGGTTCGCCCCCCTTCTGGTGGCTCACTTCTCGAGCTCGTCCTTGACGTCCTCGGCCTTGTCCTTGGCGTCCTCGGCGATCTCCTCTGCCTTGTCCTTGGCGTCCTCGGCCTTGTCCTTGGCGTCCTCGGCGATCTCCTCTGCCTTGTCCTTGGCGTCCTCGGCCTTGTCCTTGGCGTCCTCGGCGATCTCCTCTGCCTTGTCCTTGGCGTCTTCGGCGACGTCTTCGGCCTTGTCCTTGGCGTCCTCCGCCTTGTCCTTGGCGTCGCCAGCGAGCTCAGCAAGCTTGTCCTTGGCCTCTGCAGCCTTCTCCTTGGCCGCGTCAACGACCCTCTCGAAGCCTTCTTCGGCCTGCTTCTTCAGATCTTCCAGTCCCATGCTTCTCTCCTTGAAATGCGATTGTCGATCAATTTAGGGTGTGACTACACTAACACATTGTTTATGATGTGGCGCATTTGTAATGTTGGCCTTCGCTTGGGTCTCCGATGTTAGCTGAGACCCATGCTCGGGGAGTGGGCCGTGGTCGGCCTCGTCTGAGGCGTGTGCGTTACGGTAGTGACAGCCCATCAAAGCGCATGGAAAGGGCTTGACATGCGTGATGACAAGGCAATGGTGCCTGATCCCCAACCATCCCCAGCGGGGAGGAAGCCGATGTTGCCCAGGCTGTCGGCCAGGTCGCGCAACGGGGCGACAGTGTCGAGACACGGCCGACTCGCAAGTCGGGCGGTCCCAGCGCAGTGTCCGTCATTGTGGGCCTGTCGCTTCCCGCGCGTCGCGGCCCTGATGGTCGCCGTGATGCTCGTTCCGGCCATTGTGCTAGGGTGCTGGTTCTGGGGTGACCTGGTGTACTCTCGAATGGAATAGAAGGCCGTTGAAGCGGCTTCATGATCTGGAGGTTGCTTC
>CABKMZ010000073.1 GCA_902373545.1 uncultured Actinomyces sp.
TTCCTGTCCCCCTTCCTGTCCCCCTCCCCCCAATGTCGCACGTAATTTGGATCCCCTAAGTTTTGTAAGGCATCGAGAAAAGCGTGGAATTTCAACGATCTGATTTCAAAACTTGAAATAGCTCGAGGGGAATTACGTGCGACATTTTTGGGTAAGCATGCGCCTGCGCAGGGTCCGGGCCCGCGCCTCGTCAGCTGGCAGCGCCTCGCGCCAGGACCTCCACGCCGGGCAGGGACGCCCGGTAGGAGGACAGGAAACGCTCGTAGCCGGCCACGCCCTCGGGGCTCGGATCCAGAGTGGACACCGAGGCGCCCGCGAAGACGCGCTCCGAGAGGTAGGCGGGCAGCGTGAGGCCGGACTCGCCAGCGGCCAGGACCGAGCGGTAGCGCGCGAGCACCGCGATGCCCCACGCGCCACCCTCACCGGCCGTGTCGCCAACGGAGACGGGGATATTCAGCGAGTCGGCGAGGATCTGCTGCGCGACGCCCGGCGTCTTAAACAGGCCGCCATGAGCGAAGAGCGAGTCGAGGCCGACGCCCTCCTCACGCAGGATGTCGACGCCGATGCGCACGGCCGCGAAGACGCTCATGAGCTGGGCGCGCATCGCGTTCGCCAGGGTCACGCGCGCGTCGGGGCTGTGCGTAAACACGGGCTGGGCCGCCTCCTGGCCGACGAGGGGCTCGGCGGACAGAGTGTTGTATGCCATGACACCGCCAGCGTCGACCTCGCCGGTGAGCGCGTGGTTGTAGAGGGCCTCGTAGATCGCGGGCACGCTCACCTCGGCGCCGACGAGGCGTGCGAAGTCCGCGAACCAGCCCACCCACGCGTCGAGCTCGGACGCGCCGTTGTTCGAGTGCACCATCGCGACGGGCGAGCCGTCGGGCGTGGTCACCATGTCGATCTCGGTGTGCAGCTCGGCGAGCGAGCGCTCGAGGACGGCCATGAGAAACACGGACGTGCCACACGAGATGTTGCCAGTGCGCTGGGCGATCGCGTTGGTCGCGATCATGCCGGTGCCCGCGTCACCCTCCGGCGGGCACAGCGCGATCCCGGCCTGGAGCGTGCCCGTCGGGTCAATGAGCGCCGCACCCTCGGGGGTCAGCACGCCCGCGTCCTGGCCAGCGCTCAGCACGGTCGGCAGGACCTCGCGCAGGCGCCACGGGACCCGACTCGCCACCAGGGCCTCGTACTGATCGAGGTAGGACTCCACGTAGGTGCCGGTCTCCGAGTCGATCGGGAACATGCCGGAGGCGTCGCCCACGCCCATCACATGCAGCCCTGTCAGCTGGTGATGGACCCAGCCGGCCAGCGTCGTCAGGCGGGCGACACGCGGGGCGTGCTCCTCGGAGTCGAGGACCGCCTGGTGCAGGTGCGCGATCGACCAGCGCAGGGGGATGTTGAATCCGAACAGTCGGGTGAGCTCGTCGGCCGCGCGCCCCGTGTTGGTGTTACGCCACGTGCGGAAGGGCGCGAGCAGGCGACCCCCGGCGTCGAAGGCCAGGTAGCCGTGCATCATCCCCGAGATGCCGATCGAGCCGTAGGACGTGGGGGTGACGTCGTAGCGCTCGCGCACGTCCGCGACCAGGGAGGCGTAGGCGCCCCGCAGGCCGGCCACGGCCTCGTCGAGGGTGTAGGACCACAGACCGCCCTCGAGATAGTTCTCCCAGGCGTGGCCGCCGGTGGCGAGGACTTCATGGTCGGGGCCGATCAGGACGGCCTTGATGCGGGTCGAGCCAAACTCGATGCCGAGCGCGGTGTCGGCGGCGGCGATGAGCGCGCGGGGGTCGGTGGTCACGTGTACTCCTAGTGTCTTCATTGACGAGGCCGGGGTTGCGTTAACGGTAACACTTTCGCGCACGCAACGACAGCGACCTGTGGACCTTTATCGGACACTCTGTTCACTATTAGTGTCTTGATTCCTGATTGTCGTGCCCCTATAGCATGTCGATCATCATTTCATTCACGACTCATTACGGATCACACACTCTTCCAACTATTTCCAAAGAGCAATAGACTACGCGTAGTCACTTTTGAGGAGGACACATGTCTACGGCACGGGTTGCACGCTCCGTCAAGCTCGATCCCGAGATCGACGCCCGCCTCACGGCCCTCGCTAAGCGGACGGGACGAACGAAGTCGTTCTACATGAATCGCGCCATCGAGTCAGCGCTCGAAGAGATCGAGCTGGCCTACTCGCTGCAGGGGGAACTCGAGGACATTCGCAGCGGACGAGCCGCATCTGTGAGCCTCGACGAGGCGGTGAAGTCCCTTGGCCTGGAGGGCTGAGCTATCACCGCGCGCAATGAAACAGCTCAGCAAGCTCGATAAGCCGACCGCGAGACGCATCATCGACTACCTCCGCGAGACTGCGAGCGGCGAGGATCCCCGCGCGCGAGGAAAGGGACTGACCGGCAGCCTGGCGGGCTTTTGGCGATACCGCGTCGGCAACTATCAAATTATTGCTTCCATCGAAGATGATGAGCTATTGATCCTCGCCATCAACATCGATCACAGGTCTCGGATCTACCGCTGACCTACTGAGCGCCGAAGCCCTCGATGAAGAGCTCACGGGTGCGGTCGATCGCGGCCAGCTCCTTATCCGTGAGTGGCTTGGCGGCGCTGCGACGGATGAAGGTGAGGACGACGGAGGCGTAGACGTCCGAGGCCAGGGGGAGCACCTCGTCGTCGACGCGACCGCGCGCCCAATCGGTAAATACCGAACAGCACGTCCGATACAGCTGCTCGTGCAGGTCGCCGTCGCCTCCCACACGGATCGCCAGCAGGGTTGTCAGGGCCTGCCCATTGCGCGCGTACACGTCGGCGAGGTGGCGGGCGACGGTGCGGGCATCGCGCTCCTCGCCGAACCAGAGGCCTTCGAGCGCCGGGGCGATCTCTTCGAGGAGGAAGGACACGACCTCCGCCAGGAGGGCGTCCTTGTCGGTGTAGTGGTCGTAGAAGGTCGTGCGCGAGACCATCGACGTGCGACAGATGTCCGCGACGCTCACCTGCGCGTAGGGCTTAGCCTCGCACGCCTTGACGAGGCCGGAGCGGATCGCGCGGCGCGTCTTGCGGATGCGCAGGTCCAGGTTCTTCTCGGCCTCGCGCCCGTGCTTATCCTGGCTCCGAAGGTACACTGTTCTGCTCCCCGATCATTTTTCCACTATCGATAGGCTTATCCTACGCATAGCGGTCGTGCCGTCCGGTATCCAACACTCCGTTTGTTATTGTACGGCCCACCGCACGTAGACCGGCGATACGGTCGATACATGTTCACCGAGTACACCGGCAATCGCCAATTCGACCTGCAGCTCAACCGGACCTTCGCACCGATCCTCGATCGCCCCGGAATGGACAAGGTCGCAGCCACCACGCTCCCCCGCCTGCGCACAACGAAGCAGATCACGGCGTTGGCCCAGCGCCTCGCCGATCGTTTCGAGTCGGAAGGGGATGCGGATGCCGCGTGGCGCCTCTACGAGCTCGCGGCCTTCTACCTCGGGACCGACGACCCCCGTAAGCATCGCTTCATCGACGCAATGTCGCGCTCTTTCGACAAGGCCCGCCGAGGCCTCGCGCTCACGCGGCACGCGGTGCCCTATCGCGGCGGGGAACTCACCGCGATGCGGTGGGAGGCGGACCCGGCGGACCGCGCGCAGGCCCCGGCGGGCACCCCGACCACACTCATCATGATGAACGGCTTCGACGGGTACGCGGAGGAAATCATCGACTTCGCGTCCCACTTCCCGACCCGCCCCTTCGACATCATCACCTTCGACGGTCCCGGCCAGGGGCACACGGCGGCAGCGGGCATGCCCCTCGAGCCCGAGTGGGAGCACCCGACGGACACAGTCCTTGATTACTTCGGGGTGACCAGCGCGGCCGCACTCGGCGTCTCCTTTGGCGGCTACCTCGTCACGCGCGCGGCCGCCCACTGCCCGCGGATCACTCACGTGATCACCTTCGACATGATGTATCGGCTCCTCGACGGCCTGACGATGCCACTGCCTCGTCCCCTGCGCCCTATCGCGGACGCGGTCGTCGAGAATCCGAGGCCCGCGCGACTCATCGACGCCACACTGGGGATGGCTTCACGACTCAGCGAGGATCTGGCGTGGAAGCTTCAGCAGGGGCGGTACCTCACGGGACTACACAGTCCCAGCCGGGTGCTGCAAGCGTTCGGCGACTACACGATGGAACCTTTCGAGGGGCGCATCACCCAGCCATGCCTCGTCCTCGCTGGGGACGCCGATCAGTACGTTCCCTTTGAGCGCCTGGATGACGTGCGCCGAGCGTTGCGGAACGCGGAGTCGCTGGAGGTGCGCGCGTTCCATCACCTGCAGGACCCGGACATGGCGCAGCACTGTCAGATTGGGGACTTGGACCGGGCCTTCACGATCATGGGCAACTGGCTGCAGGCAGCACCAATGAAATCACTCCGCAATTCAATTATGGCGTGACCGCTTCATTATCGATAGCTTTTATCGAAATCGGATCGATGATGTAGGATATCCTTATGCATCTCCTGCGATTCACGTTTGAGAACCATCGCTCGTTCCGCGATGAGGCAACCCTTGACCTAACACGTTCTACCCTCAGCACCCTTCGTCCACCTAAGGGCACTACTTGGGTGGAGCACACCCACCACGTGGACGGGATCTACGGTGCGAACGCGTCCGGAAAAACGAACATCCTCGACGCGCTCCACTACATGCTTCAGACGATCGAGTTCTCTGCAACATCATGGCTGGAGCTTCCTGAGTTCCCTCGTGCTCCATTCGCCCTTATCGCCCAGACAATGTCGGGTCCAGCTATATTCGAACTTGAGTTCGTCCATGCTGACCAACGCTACGAGTACCGATTCACAACCAATACCGATGCCATTGTTGAGGAGTCCCTCCGCGAAGTCAGCGCACGATGGAAGACAATTTACAGGCGCTCCCAGAGCGGGCACGTCAGGGGTCTCAGTGGAATCCCTCGGGTTGCCCCACGCGAGCTCGCTCTGTCGCGCGCCGCTCGACTCGGCAATCCCATCGTTCAGCCCATCTGGGAGGGAATTACACGCGGTTTTGACATCTATCGAGTCGGAGATCGCGAGGTTAGCGAACGCCTCGATCGTATCGCACGACAGCTCCGTGACCGAAGCCTGAGTTTGGATGACCTGGTGGCCCTCGCACGGATTGCAGATACCGGCATCACGCACATTGAGGTTGAGGAGCGCGCGATCCCCCCTCACTTAGCTCAACTGTTCACGCAAATGCTGAACTCTGCCCCCGACGATACAGACGATAGCGCCGATGAACGCCCTCCACGCGAGTCCTCCGATGACGCTGAGAATCTCAGTAGGTTCATTGCACACAATCTCCTATTCCGGCATGGGATAGGTAGCCGAAAGCTCAGGGAGTCCGACGAATCCACCGGTACCATGGCGTGGCTTGCCCTGGGGACAGCCGTGGTCGATGCTCTTCGCGAAGGTCGCGTTCTTGTCGTCGACGAACTTGGTTCGAGCCTTCACCCGCAGCTCTCGCGCCTCATCATCGACTGGTTCGAGGACCCATCGGTCAACAAGACGGGGGCACAGCTAATCTTCACCAGCCACGACATGACACTGCTCGACGCCGGCCGCGGAGACCGAGCCAAACGCGAGCAGGTATGGTTCGTCGAGAAGGGGGCCGATGGAGCAAGTGAACTCTTCAATCTTGCAGATTTCCCTCTGCAGAAGGGCAGCAACATTGTCAAGCAGTACCTCGAGGGTCGATTTGGCGGCGTTCCCTACACCGCGCCTTCCCTCATTCACAACCTACTCGACTCTCAGCCTGACGAAGAGGAATGAGGGACCATGGGACGGCGCAGTACACGCAAAACACGTAATCCTAAGAATGTGAAGATCCGCTACGCAGTATTTACCGAAGGACTCGTCACCGAACGGCAGTACCTGGAGCTTCTATACCAACAGATTCGCCCTAAGCACGCGACAATCAAAATCCACGCCATCGGCGGAGAACCGTCACGAGTGCTCAAGGAATGCAATAAAGCACTACGAAAAGACGATTTCGACCATGCAATCCTTATCGTCGATGTTGACCAACACCAGCGACTCGATGAAGTATTGACTAGTTGCAGAAATTCATCTGAAGTTGACACCATCGTCTCCAACCCTTGCTTTGAGCTCTGGCTCCTCTGGCACACACAAAACCAAACGGGGTACATCGAATCACGGGGTTGCATCAATCTTGCTCACCGCGCCAAAGTGACGGATGAGAAGGCTCTCGCTACCCGGTTCCCTCACGCCAACTACGAAGCAGCCATAGAACGCGCACGCAAAGCGTGGCCAGGCCTTACCCCCAATGAAAAAGGCCCCAACCCTTCCTCTGCTATGCCATGGTTCATCGATCTGCTGGTATCTCCTCCGAAGGAGAAGTAGCTCAGCAGCCGGCAACCCCGCAGCGGCGCATGATCGCGTGCATGACGGCGGCGGCACCGTCGTTTTCGACGGCGGCCGTCACGTGATTGGCGTGGGCGCGCACCTCGTCGGAGGCGCCGCCCATGGCGACACCGAAGGCGGCCCATTCGATCATCGCGATGTCGTTGGTGCCATCCCCGACGGCGACGGTCCCAGACGCGGGAATACCCAGTCGCGCCCGCAGGGACTCCAGGCCGGTCGCCTTGGTCACCCCGAGCGGCTCGATGTCTGCCCAGGATGTCCAGCCGACGAAGACCTCGTGGGTGCGCGACACGTCCAGGGACGACAGGATCCGATCGAACTCCTCGCGGTCCGTGTCGGCGGCGCGCACCACGATCTTCGGCGTGGGCGTGGAGGCGAGCTCCTCCATCGACACGATGCGGTGGTCGCTCCCCTCGATCTCGTTGTTCGGGAAGGGTGCGGAGAGCAGGATGTCGGGGTGCGGCATCGACGCGAACACCGAGCCGGGCACGGCCGAGGCGATCTCCTCCAGGATCGGGCCGGGCACGAAGGTGCGCTCCTCGACGATCTCGCACGTGCCGCCGCTCACGCGCACGAGGGTCGCGCCGTTGTTACACAGCGCCCACCCGTCCGTGAACTCCAGGGCGTCGAGAACGGGAATCACGCCCTCCAGCGCGCGCCCCGAGGCAATAAGCACCTGGGCGCCCGCGGCGGCGAGGCCGTGGATCCCCTCGAGGACGCGCGGGGTCGCCCCCGCGGGGGTGAGGATCGTGCCGTCAATGTCGAGCGCGACCAAGACCTGGCCCGCCGACGTCGGAAAGTCGGCGGGCAGGGCGGCCGAGGCCTCGTCGAGAAGAACCTCGAACGGGCGAGCAACTTCCCCGGTGGAGGGGACCGTCAGGAAGCGCTCTTGGCTCATCGAGCGACCGGGGTCAGGACCTCGAGTCCACCCAGGTAGGGGCGCAGGGCCTCGGGCACGTAGATCGAGCCGTCAGAGCGCTGGTGATTCTCCAGGAAGGCAACGATCCAGCGGGTCGTGGCCAGCGTGCCGTTGAGGGTGGCGACCGCGGTCATGCCGTCCTCGCGGCGCTCGCGAATGCCGAGGCGGCGCGCCTGGAACGTCGTGCAGTTCGAGGTCGAGGTGACCTCCATGTAACGCTGCTGGGTGGGCAGCCAGGCCTCGCAGTCGAACTTGCGGGCGGCGGAGGTGCCCAGGTCGCCGGCGGCCGTATCGATGACGCGGTAGGGCAGCTCGACCTTGGCGAGCATCTCCTCTTCCCACGCGAGGAAGCGCTGGTGCTCCTCGGCGGCGTCCTCGGGGCGGCAGTAGCTGAACATCTCGGCCTTGTTGAACTGGTGGACGCGGATGATGCCGCGCGTGTCCTTGCCCGCGGAGCCGGCCTCGCGGCGGTAGCAGGTGGACCATCCCATGTAGCGCTTGGGGCCATCCGACAGGTCGAGGATCTCATCTGCGTGATAGCCCGCGAGGGCCACCTCGGACGTGCCCGTCAGGTACAGGTCGTCGGCGGGCAGGTAGTAGATCTCGTCGGAGTGCTCGTTGAGGAAGCCGGTGCCGCCCATGACCTGCGGGGTGACCAGGGTGGGGGTCATCATCGGCACGAAGCCGTTGGCGAGCGCCTGGTCCATGGCCATCGTCATGATGGCCAGCTCGAGGCGGGCGCCGATGCCCTTGAGGTAGTAGAAGCGTGCGCCGGAGACCTTCGCGCCGCGCTTGGTGTCGATCGCGTCCAGGCCCTCGCCGAGCGCGAGGTGATCCTGGGGCTCGAAGCCCTCGGCTGCGAAGTCGCGGGGGGCGGGGCCCTCGTGGCGCAGGACCACGAAGTCGTCCTCGCCGCCGACGGGCACGCCGTCGACGACCAGGTTGGGCAGGAGACGCGCGAGGCGGTCGGCCTCGGCGTCGGCGGCGTTCGCGGCGGCCTCGGCGGCCTTCACCTGCTCGGCGAGCTCCTTGGCCTGAGCCAGGATCGCCGGACGTTCCTCCTTGGAGGCGCGGCCCACGGACTTGGAGACCTCCTTTTGGGTGGCGCGCAGCGTCTCGAAGGCCTGGAGGGCCTCGCGGCGGGCGGCGTCGGCCGCGATGATCTCATCGACGAGGCCGGGGTTGGCTCCGCGGGCACGCTGGGAGGCGCGGGCGGGTTCGGGGTTGTCACGCAGGGCACGCACATCAATCATGCCTCCCATCCTATGCCAGGTAGCCCCGCCGTGTCCCTTGCCGTGCGCGATACCAAATCCGCACCGCAGGTCAGGGTTATGCACCAACCAGCCGATCAATTGGATTAAAAACCTGAAAGTTATCCACCTTTGGTGCATAACCGTGTGGATAAGTTGAGCCCTCGCGCACGCCAGCAGGTCACAGCCAATATGAACAGCAACGAAAAGACCATCCACAACCTGTCCACAACCACGCAATCCACAAGGGCACTAAGATGTGCACATGGACGGAATATACTGGGCACTCGCAGCCTCCGCCGTAGCCGGAACGATCGGAGTCGCGCGTCTAGCAACCTGCTTCACCCGCCGGCACCGTCGCCGCAAGGCCCTTGACATCCCCGCATCGGTGGACGACCCGACGCGCGGACGGCCACGTCCCTGGATCATCATGAACCCCTCCAAGCACGAGGACCCCCAGGCCTTCAAGGACCGCATCAACCGTAAGGCCAAGGAACTGGGCATCGATCACGTGCACTGGCGCGAAACCACGCGCGAGGACCCCGGCACCGGGCAGGCCGTGCGCGCCCTCGAGGAGGGAGCCTCCGTCGTCATCGCCGCGGGCGGAGACGGGACTGTGCGCGCCGTCGCCGCCGGCATGGCAGGATCCGGCGTCCGCATGGGCATCATCCCCGTGGGCACCGGCAACGTCCTAGCCGGAAACCTCTCCGTCCCCGACGACCCCGAAGAGGCCCTCGCCGTCGCGCTCGACCGCAACCACCGCGCCGTCGACCTGGCATGGGTGCGCGTCGAAGACGTCACCCAGGAGTCCACTCAGCCCGCCGAGGGCGGACTGCGCCTCGCGGCACGCAACGCGCTACACCCCGAAGCCAGCGCTGCGGACCAGGGCGCCCCGGCCTCGTCGATCGAGCCGCGCGCGGACGAGTACGCGTGCCTCGTCGTCGCGGGCATGGGCTACGACGGCGCAACGATGGCGGACACGAACCCCGAGCTGAAGAAGCGCATCGGATGGATCGCCTACGTGTGGGCCGGTCTGGGCGCGATGGGTGTGCCGCGCATGAAGGCGCGCCTGACCCTGCGTTCCCCCGCCGCACGCGTGGCAGATCCCCTGGGCGTCGGCGACCAGATTGCCGGGGACAGGATCGACGAGGCCGAGGCGACCTCCTCGCGCACGGAACCCCTGCGCTCGCCCGCCGATGAGATCACCCGCGTCGAGGCGCGTTCCGTCATGTTCGCGAACGCGGGCGAGCTGAAGATGCTGGTCCTCGCCCCCGACGCGGAGCTCTCCGACGGCCTCATCGACGTCATCGCGGTCGACGCGCACGCCGGCCTGCTCGGCTGGGCGGACGTGACCTGGAAGATGCTCGGCCAGCTCATCGGCCTGCGTCCCATCAACCTGCC
>CABKMZ010000074.1 GCA_902373545.1 uncultured Actinomyces sp.
GCCGATGGTACTGCAACCGATGGGTTGTGGGAGAGTAGGACACCGCCACAACACACCGACGGAAGCGGCCAGAGACTTATATAGTCTCTGGCCGCTTCACTGCGCGCTGAATGCTATCTTTGCTTGCCGAATGCTGTCTTTGCTGATGTCGCTCTCCACGGCGCTGGTTACCCACACGAGCCACCACGGCCTCGTCCAGCAACGCAGCACGCCTGACGTCCAGTAGATGAAAAACCACACGTCACGGACCAACGTCGCCCACGTTTGGCCGACTTGCGTGCGATGCTATACCTATGGTCACTTCTGCACACCCGCTCGGGCCTCACCACCACGGTGGCAAAGATGAGGTCCTCGCCCAACGTATGGCGGCGCATGACCGCCTTGCCCACCAATCTCAGGTCGTTCTGCGGCTCGGACAGATGCTGCTCTCTTTCGGGGCGAGCGCCTATCGCGTGAAGAAATCCATGGCGGACGTCGCGCGCGCCGTCGGCATTTCTGAGCACCGCGCTCAGGTCACCTACACGGAGATCATCACGACGGCGTACGCACACGGCACGTTCCGCACTGAGCTGGCCGAGCAACGCCTCATGGGTGTCAACGCCGACAAGATCGACCGCATCAACAACTACGTTGCCTCCCTCAACGGCAAGTCTGCGCGCGTCGAGGACGTGTCCGACGAGCTCGACAAGATCGCGAAGGTTCCCGGCCTCTACGACTGGTTCTCCAACGCGCTTGCCTCAGGCCTTGCCTGTGCGGCGTTCGCATTCCTCAATGGCGGGGGATGGGTCGAGTGCTCTGCTGTCGCCGTCGCCTCGTTCTTCGGACAAGCGCTGCGCCGCCAGATGCTGATCCGCCACATGAACCACTTCGGCGTGTGGATGGCCTGTGGCGCTCTCGCCGCGATGATCTACATTTTGTTGGTCGCACCGGCTCAGCAATTCCTCGGTATTGAATCGACGCACCAGGCCGGCTTTATTTCCGCGCTGCTCTTCCTGGTCCCTGGCTTCCCGCTGGTGACTGGCCTGATCGATTTGGTGCGACAAGACTTCCAAGGTGGAGTCGGTCGCCTCGTGTACGTGACGATGCTCGTCATGTCAGCGGGTGTGGCCGTCTGGGCGATTTCGGCTGTCTTCGGCTGGTCGGTGACCCCTGAGTATGGCGTTGCGCTCGTTCCATGGCTGCACTACCTTCTGCGCTTCCTCGCCAGCTTCGTTGCAGCGTACGGGTTTGCGATGCTCTTCAATTCACCGCAACGCGTGTGTGCGACGGCCGCACTCATCGGTGCCGTTATCAACACCGCTCGTATCGCCCTGCACCTGGAACTTGGCGTTCCTGCCCCTGCTGCCGTCGGCCTCGCCGCGCTCGCAGCTGGCCTTCTCGCCGTCTTCGTGGCCCGCAGGACGCGCTTCTCGCGCGTGACCCTGTCCGTGCCTGCTGTCGTCATCATGATCCCCGGTGTGCCGCTCTATCGTGCTCTGACCTACCTGAACAACCAGCAGATCGACGATGCGCTCGCCGCGCTCTTCACGGTCATGTTCACGATCGTCGCGATCGGCATGGGCCTCGCGCTCTCCCGTATGCTGACGGATAAGAACTGGCTCGTCGAAAAGCAAGAACGAGTCCCGAACCTGTGGGAATACGAGGAGGAGAACGCATGAAGTTCGAGATTGAAGCAAGCCTGAAGCCGCCGTCGTTCGAGGTTGAGTACGAGATCGACCGTGACGAGATTCGCGCCGTCGGACGCAACATCGCGATCGTGTGCGTGGCGGCTGTGACCGCTCGAGTGCTCGTCGCGCTGATTTCACGCTGACGCTCATTCATCGACGAGGCCGTGGCCGGGAAACCGGTCGCGGCCTCGTTGCGTGTCCGTGCCCCGCCAGGTTTACACCTGGCCGTGCCCCGCCAGGTTTACACCTGGCCGTGCCCCGCCAGGTATACGGCTGTAGCGCGAGCATCGGCCCCCGGCCGGGCTGCTTTGTGTGCCCGTGGGCGGCGGCCCGCCCGCGAGATCGCCACACGCGAGCCTGACGGCTCGGAGTGGTCGATCTCGAAGCCCGGCCAGGCCCCGCCACCGCCCACGGACACCGCAGCCAGGCCTCACAAGCGCCGTGTCTACCTCCAACCAGGTGGGGCGGTGCAGTCAGGCCTCGCAGGCCGCGTGTTGGCTTTTGATTACCAGGCCCCGCCACCGCCCACGGGCACCGCAGCCAGACCTCGGTGGTCATGCGACGGCTTTTATGTGATCGTATTGGTGGCTTTCGATCTTCTCAGCAATTTCGCACGTAATTCCCCTGCGACTGTTTCAAGATGTGAACTCAAGGTGTTGAAATTGCAACGTTTTCGGGCATTGTTGAAAGTTCATGCAATCGAATTACGTGCGACTTTGAGGGAGTAGGTTCTTTCAGGGGCTACGGGCACCACAGGCCGCGCGCTCTTGAGAGCTTTGCGGTGGCCTTGATGGTTTGAGGGGACGACAAGGAGGCACACGAATGGGGCCGACCTGCACAGGTCGGCCCCATTCGCACGGGCGGGGGAGGATGGGGGGATCCCCGCCCGTTCGCAAGGCTGCAGGGTCTTTGGGTGGTGTGGAGGTGACCCCGCTGCCAACGTCTCTACATGCCGCCCAGGATCTGAGCGACGACGATCTTTCCGACCATGGCGACCGGGTAGACCAGGGCGTAGCCCAGCGCCACACGCGGATCGGAGTTGGTCCGGCCGTTCGCGAAGGCCAGAACCGCGGGCTGCGTCTGCGCGCCGCCGAGCAGGCCGGCGAGCTTCGTGCCGCCCATCTTGAACACCCATCGCATGGTGATGTACAAGCCGATAGCCATGGTCGACGTGATGATCGCGCCGAGGATGAAGATGTTGACCCACGCGCCTGAGGTGAAGGCCTCGAGGATCTGGCCGCCAGCCTTCGCGCCCGCCTGGGCGAGGAAGATCAGCAGGCCGAGCTCGGCGATAACCTGGCAGGTGGTGAAGGGCAGGGCCGTCGCGATGGGGCCGATACGGCCCAGGCGGCCGAAGATGAGGCCGACGATGAGGGTGCCGGCGGCGGAGCCGATCGAGAAGTAGTCGCCGGATGGGGTCAAGATCGGCAGCTCGCCGATTGCAATGCCGATGGCCATGCCCAGGCCCAGGGCGATCGGGTTGAGGTCGGTGAGGCCATGCGAGGAGTCACCAAAGAATTTGGTGATCTCAGCCATCTTCGAGGTGGGGGCGACGACGCGCACGCGGTCACCCTCCTGGAGGACGAGGCCGGGCTCGGCGACCATGTCGACGTCGCCGCGGCGCACGCGGGAGATCGTCGCGGAGAACTGCTTGGCCAGGCCCAGGGAGGCCACCGTTCGGCCGGAGACCTTGGGGTTGGAGATCGTCATGCGGCGGAAGTCCAGGTAGGTGCGGTCCTGCATGAGCGAATGGGACGACGCGTGGCCCAGTTCGGTAGCAGCGCGGGCGACGAGCTCGCGGGGGCCGACGACGGTCACGAGGTCGCCGGGATCAAGGGTGTCGGACATCTGCGGACGGGTGATCGGGCCGGTCTCGCCGCGGCGCAGACGGGAGAAGGACACCTTCTCGCCGAGCTTCTCGTAGATGTCACCAACAAAGGGGTGGTCGTCGCGCTCCACGCGAATCGTGCGGTTTGACAGGGGAGAGGGAGCGTCTTTGTCATTGCGGCCGTAGTGGAGGGCTGCCATGGAAGCAGCGAGCATGCCGATGACGCCGAAGAGGTAGGCGATCGAGTAGCCGACCGTGGCCGTCGCGGGGTCACCGCTGGCCTCGCCGGCGGCAGCCAGGGCAGGGGTGTTCGTCACGGCGCCCGCGAAGGTACCGGCGATCAGGGGCACGGACATGCCCATGGCCTTGCCGACGTACAAGCCCAGTGTGGCGGCAATGCCGTAGAAGGCGACCATCGCCAGGATCGGGCCGACTGCCGTCTTGAGGTTGTGGAAGAAGGAAGCACCAGAATTAATGCCGATCGCAAACGTGAAGAGCGTCAGGCCCAGCGTGCCCAGCTGCTTGGTCACCTGCAGTTCGATCCCGTTGGACTGGGACCAGGCTGCCATGACGATGGCGAAAAAGAGAACGGCAGCGGCGCCCAAGCCGATGCCCTTGATCTTGACTTTGCCGAAGGCCATGCCGATGCCGATAAGGAGGAACAGGAACAGCACTGGCTGCTCGTGCAGTATCTCGAAGACCTTGACCACGATGTAATCTCCGTGCGTGTATTGATGGTGTGTGCTACGAATCAATTAAACCAGTTTCAGGTGCTGTGTCTCTCAGTCCATCGTCCTAGATGGCGCGGGCATACGGAAGGTCCGCACAATGAGATAGTCAAGAGCGCTTGGCGGTGTCGAGTTACGGTATTAGCATGCTCGACGTTCGTGAGATTGGAATCCGCGCCCTGGTCCTGGTACCCGGGCGTGCGATGCCTGCCGCGTAACGAGAGGATGGATCGCACGCCTATTCCCCGCATCCGCGCCAATGCGCGGAATTGACGGGGGTTTTTCTTTGAGACGGTCCCAACGATTGAGAGGACGAATGGTGAGCGACGCGAGTACCACCACCCGAATGACCGGAGCCGAGGCTATTGTGGCGAGCCTCGAGGCCCTGGGCGTGACCGACGTGTTCGGTATGCCCGGCGGCGCAATTCTGCCGACCTACGACCCCCTGATGGCGTCGACGGCAATTCGTCACATTTTGGTTCGACATGAGCAGGGAGCGGGCCACGCTGCCGAGGGTTACGCGCTTGCCACCGGCAAGGTCGGCTGCGCGCTGGTCACCTCCGGCCCCGGCGCAACGAACGTGCTGACCGCCCTGGGCGACGCCTGCATGGACTCCGTGCCGATCGTTGTGATCTCCGGTCAGGTTGGCGCTTCCCTGATCGGCACCGATGCCTTCCAGGAAGCGGACGTCGTTGGCGCGTCCATGCCGATTACGAAGCACTCTTTCCTGGTCACCGACCCTCAGGACATTCCCGCCCGCCTCGCTGAGGCCTTCCATCTGGCTGGCACCGGCCGCCCCGGCCCCGTGCTGGTGGACGTCACTAAGTCCGCGCAGGTAGCAGAGATGGACTTCTCCTGGCCCCCGGCCCTGGACCTGCCCGGCTACAAGGTTGCCGACCGTCCGAACATGAAGCAGGTGCGTGCCGCGGCCCGCGCGATCGTCGAGGCCCAGGCCCCCGTGCTCTACGTCGGCGGCGGCGTTGTGCGCGGTGGCGCGACGCAGGCCCTGGCCGACCTGGTCGAGGCCACGAACGCCCCCGTCGTCACCACCCTGACCGCTCGCGGGGCCTTCCCCGACTCGGATCGTCACAACCTGGGCATGCCCGGCATGCACGGGACGGTCGCGGCCGTCGGCGCCCTGCAGCGCGCTGACCTGATCGTGGCCCTCGGCGCTCGTTTCGATGACCGCGTCACCGGCCGCCTGGATTCTTTCGCGCCGCGCGCCACCGTCGTGCACATCGACATCGACGCTGCTGAGATCTCGAAGAACCGCTACGCGGACATTCCGATCGTCGCGGACCTGGCGACCGCCCTGCCGATCCTCACCGCAGAAATCGCCCAGGCCTCGTCGGAGGGCACCGAGGACATCTCCGGCTGGTGGCGCTACCTGGACCGCCTGCGTTCCAAGTACCCGATTGGCTGGGCCGCGCCCGAAGACGGGATGATGGCTCCCCAGGAAGTTCTCAAGAAGCTTTCCGACAAGGTCGGCCCCGAAGCGATCTACGTCACCGGCGTTGGCCAGCACCAGATGTGGGCATCGCAGTTCATCACGCTGGACAACCCGCGCAGCTTCATCTCCTCCTCCGGTGCGGGCACGATGGGCTACTGCATCCCCTCGGCCATGGGCGCCCAGGTCGGCGCCCCCGACAAGGTCGTGTGGGCGATCGACGGCGACGGCTCCTTCCAGATGACCAACCAGGAGCTGGCCACCTGCACGATCAACAACATCCCGATCAAGGTTGCCCTCATCAACAATTCCGTGCTGGGCATGGTGCGCCAGTGGCAGTCGCTCTTCTTCGGCAAGCGCTACTCGAACACGACGCTCAACCCGGTCGAGGGCGAGCAGATCCCCAACTTCGAGATGCTGGCCCAGGCGTACGGCATGGCCGCGCGCACGGTCCGCTCCATCGACGAAGTCGACGAGGCCATCGAATGGGCCATGTCGATCAATGACCGCCCCGTCCTCATTGACTTCCGAGTCTCCAAGGACTCGATGGTGTGGCCGATGGTCGCCGCGGGCGTCTCCAACGATGAGATTCGTTACGCCAAGGGCATGGCGCCCGACTGGGAGGTGGAAGACTGATGACGAACCGTCACACTCTGGCCGTGTTGGTCGAAAACAAGCCCGGCGTGCTGACCCGCGTCGCCGCTCTTTTCGCCCGTCGTGCCTTTAACATCAAGTCGCTGGCAGTGGGAGAGACCGAACACCCCGAGATCTCCCGCATGACCATCATCGTGGACGCCGACTCCGCGCCCATCGAGCAGGTGGTCAAGCAGCTCAACAAGCTCATCAACGTCCTCAAGGTCGTCGAGCTCGAACCCGAAGACTCCGTCGAACGGCGCCTGCTGCTCATGAAGGTCCAGGCCGACGAAACCCGTCGCACCTCGGTCCTGCAGATCGTGGATCTCTTCCGCGCGCACGTCGTCGACGTTCAACCCGAGTCGGTCGTCATCGAATCGATCGGCTCCCTACCCAAGCTGGAGGCGCTGCTGCGGGCCCTGGAGCCCTACGGCGTCACCGAACTCGTCCAGTCGGGCGCCGTGGCCATCGGCCGCGGGTCGCGCTCGATCACGGATCAACTGAAGGAGAAATGAAAATGGCAGAAATCATCTACGACGACGGCGCAGACCTGTCGCTGATCCAGTCCAAGAAGGTCGCCATCATCGGTTACGGTTCGCAGGGTCACGCGCACGCGCTGAACCTGAAGGATTCCGGAGTTGACGTGGTCGTTGGCCTGCGCCCCGGTTCGTCCTCCTGGGCCAAGGCTGAGGCCGCCGGCCTGGAGGTCAAGGACGTGGCCGAGGCCGTCGCCGAAGGCGACGTCGTCTCCGTGCTGCTGCCCGACCAGGTCCAGCGCTACGTCTACGCCGAGCAGATTGCCCCCAACCTGAAGGAAGGCGCCGCCCTCCTCTTCGCACACGGCTTCAACATCCGCTACGGCTACATCGAGGTCCCCGAGGGCCACGACGTCATCATGGTCGCCCCCAAGGGCCCCGGCCACAAGGTCCGCGAGACCTACGTGCAGGGCAAGGGCACCCCGGACGTCGTCGCCGTTGAGGTGGACGCCTCCGGCAAGGCCTGGGAGCTGGCTCTGTCCTACGCGAAGGGCATCGGCGGCACCCGCGCCGGCGTCATCAAGACGACCTTCACCGAAGAGACCGAGACCGACCTGTTCGGCGAGCAGGCCGTCCTGTGCGGTGGCGTCTCCCACCTGATCCAGGCCGGCTTCGAGACCCTGGTTGAGGCTGGCTACCAGCCCGAGATCGCCTACTTCGAGGTCTGCCACGAGATGAAGCAGATCGTCGACCTCATCAACGAGGGTGGCATCACGAAGCAGCGTTGGTCCTGCTCCGACACCGCCGAGTACGGCGACTACGTCTCCGGCCCGCGCGTCATTGGCGAGTCCTCCAAGGAGGCCATGAAGGCTGTCCTGGCCGACATTCAGGACGGCACCTTCGCCCGCAAGTTCATTGCGGACCAGGATAACGGCGCTCTCGAGTTCAAGGCGCTGCGCGCCGAGGAAGAGGCCCACCCGATCGAGAAGACCGGCCAGAAGCTGCGCAAGGCATTCGGCTGGACCGACTCCGATGCGGACTACACCGAGGGCAGCGCCGCGCGCTGATCTCGCTGTCCATTTCGGATAGACCCAAGCCCCGACCTCGTTCCCACGCATATGGGACGAGGTCGGGGCTCTTTTGTGCTGACAGGCGCGGGTTACGTTCGACTGTGTTCCCGCGAGGGTTAGTTCGCCGCCGCTTCGTCGGAGCCGTTCGTCCACGGAAGGGAGGCGGGGGAGAGGGCGTCCGCATTGGAAACGGTGGAGATCGGTGCAACGATCACGAGGGAAGCGACGGCGGCCGAGGTGACGCGTGTCAGAGTTCGACGGGAGGGGCGCACGGTAATTCCTTGCTGTGAAAGACTGATTGACAGCATCAGTTTATTAGTAACTACTTTCTGAGCAACTCTTTGTGATGTCTTACATTGGCTGCCGGAGTTGTCTGTGTCTGCGTCAATGGTTCTCGTCGCAGTCTCCTGGGTAAAATCGGGGTATGGCTGCTCAGGGGGCGGATGTGTCCACCCGGCTCAAGATCCTGTTCGTCATCAATGACCTCTATACGCGCGGTAACGGGCTTGCTGCCTCCGCGCGCCGGACGATCATGGCGTTGCGAGAGCGCGGGCACGATGTTCGCGTGCTGTCTGCTCCTCCGCGTCATGGTGATGATTGTGGCGTTGGTGTGCCTGATTATCCGCTTCCGCACCTTCGTATCCCGCTTGTGGCGCCGCTCATTGCCTCTCAGGGCTACGCCTTTGCCCGTTCGGATCGTCGCCAGGTTGACCGGGCGCTCGACTGGGCGGACGTGGTGCATCTGGAAGAGCCGTTTATGCTGCAGGTTTTCGTTGCTCGGCGTGCGCGCGCTCGTGGAGTGCCAGCTCTGGCGACCTATCACATTCATCCGGAAAACCTGACGGCTTCCGTGTATCTCGACCGTTGCCCCCTCCTGAATCGGGTGATCCTCGAGGTGTGGAAGCGCTTCATCTTCAATCGCTGTGACCTCATTCAATGTCCCTCGCAGTCCGTGTATGACCGCGTGTTGCGGCTGCGTGTGCGCCCGTCTCTTCTGCTTGTGTCAAACGGTGTGCCTCTCGACGGGGCGGTGGGTGGTGATGGTCGTCAGGTGGGGGAATCTTGCCTCATTCGGATCCTCGCGGTTGGGAGGTTCTCGCGCGAAAAAGACCAGGCGACCATCCTGCGCGCGTTGCGCCATAGCGCTCATGCGCGCTCGATTCAGCTGACTCTTGCTGGGCGCGGTCCGACTGAACGCTCCCTGCGTGCCTCGGCTCGGCGTCTCTTGCGGAGCAACGTGATCGCCCATCCGGTCCGTTTTGCTTTCTTGAGTGCGGATGAGCTCGTCCGTGAGGTGTCGAGCTCTGACCTGTATGTGCATGCGGCGCGCATTGAAGTTGAAGGGCTGAGTGCCCTGGAGGTGCTGCGATATGGTGTCGTGCCCATCATTGCTCGCTGTCCGTTGACGGCGACCAGTCAATTTGCCCTGAGCGAGGACAGTGTGTACGAGGCCGGGGATGCTCGTGCGCTCGCTCGCGCGATTGACAGCTGGGTTGAACGGGGGAGTGCGGCGCGTGCGCGCGAAGCGCGTCGCTATGTGGCGGTTGGTGCGCGATATGACATTCGTGCGTGCATCGATCGGCTGGAAGAGTCTTATTCTCGGTTAGTTTCTGAGGTTGTGTCGCGCGGGTAGGGGTGTGTCAGATTGTCTTCCATCTGCGTGGTTTGTTGGTAATTAAGATGGGAAGCGTGTGACACCCTTCTTGTATAAGTGGTTAGTCTGCATCTACATTTCTATGATGAATCGTGCGGAGGGTGAGTGACAGCTCATTCACCGCAGATTGACACCCCTCCCCGGAAAGACCAACGATGACCCTCCGCCACTACGGGCGAGCCCTCGCGGCAGCCACGGGAGC
>CABKMZ010000075.1 GCA_902373545.1 uncultured Actinomyces sp.
GCCCCAGCCGACCCCGGATCCCGCGCCCCAGCCTCGCAGTGGCCAGTGGAAGTCCGGATACTTCGGCTGGTGGTACGCCTACTCTGACGGCACCTACGCCGCCAACGAGACACTGGTGATCGATGGGCTGACCTACCGCTTCGACGCGAGCGGCTACCTGAAGATGGGCTGGGTCTACGAGGAAGGACACTGGTACTTCCACGGCGCATCGGGCGCCCAGCAGATCGGCTGGGTCAAGGACCGCGGCACCTGGTACTACTTCGACCCCGCGTCGGGTGCGATGGCAACCGGGTGGACCATGATCGGTGGACAGTGGTACCTGCTGTCCGAAAACGGCACCGTGCGCACCGGATGGGTGAGGGACGGTGGCGCCTGGTACTACCTGACGCCATCTGGAGCGATGGCCATCGGATGGCAGCATCTGGGCGGCGCCTGGTATCACTTCGGCGCGAACGGCATGATGCACACCGGCTGGATCCAGGACGGGCCCACGTGGTTCTACCTGCGTGGTGACGGCTCCATGGCTACCGGCTGGGAGCTGATCGGCGGAACCTGGTACCAGTTCGCGCCCTCGGGTGCCTGGATCGGGTAACCGAACCTGCGCATGATCGACGAGGCCGTGGCCGGGTGTTCCGGCTGCGGCCTCGTTCGGTGGGGGTCAGTCTTTGCGTATCGCCAGCGACTCGACGCGGTGGTCGGGGCCCTTCGTGAAGATGAGGGTCGCGCGCTCGCGGGTCGGCTGGATGTTTTCGCGCAGGTTGGGCAGGTTGATCGCGTTCCAGACGACGTGGGCGGTCGAGACGGCCTCGTCGTCGGTCAGCGAGGCGTAGGTCTTGAAGTAGGAGTCCTCGCGCGAGAAAGCGGTCGCGCGCAGCTTGAGGAAACGATCGACGTACCACTGCTCGATGAGCTTTTCGTCGGCGTCGACGTAGATGGAAAAGTCGAAGTAGTCCGAGACGGCCACCGAGATGGAACCGGGTGCCGAGCGCGGCGGCTGGAGCACGTTGAGGCCCTCGACGATGAGGATGTCGGGGCGGTCCACGTCAACGTAGGTGTCGGGCACGATGTCGTAGGTGACGTGCGAGTACACCGGGGCTTTTGCGTGCGGGTTGCCGGCCTTCACCGAGGCGAGGAACGAAATGAGGGCCGAGCGGTCGTAGGACTCGGGGAACCCCTTGCGGGCGATGAGGGAGCGTTCCTGCAGGATCCGGTTCGGGTAGAGGAAGCCGTCGGTGGTCACCAGGTCCACGCGCGGCGTGGAGTCCCAGCGGGAGAGCAGCAGCTGGAGGAGGCGCGCGACCGTTGACTTGCCGACGGCGACAGAGCCGGCGATGCCGATGACGAAGGGGGTCGAGTGGCCTTCGGGTTCGCCCAGGAACGCGTGGCGCTCGGCGGCGGTGCGGCGGCGCCCGTCGATGTAGAGCTGGAGAAGGGCCGACAGGGGCCGGTAAATCATGTCGACCTCGGTCATGTCGATGGGGTCGCCTAGCGAGGCGATCTGATCGATGTCTTCTTGCGTGAGCGGCAGGGGAGTGCGGTCCGTCAGGCGGTCCCACGCGCAGCGGTCGAAGCGGGCGTAGGGGCTGGGATTGGCCCGCCATCCCACGTTCGGAGCCGCTGTTGACGAGGCCGTGGCTGGGGTGTGCGAGGAGGCGTCAGTGGTGCTCACGGGCTTATTCTCCCTCACATGGGCGCATGTGCGCGCCCCGTGTTCACCTGACGTTCACCACGTGAAGCGACACACGTTGGGTACCGCGGGCGGGGTGGGTGTGTTGAAATTAGTTCCATGTGTGGAATTGTTGGACATATTGGATGCAAGGCCTCCCAGCGCAGCCGCGAGGTGATCCTCGGCGGTCTCGCACGCCTGGAGTACCGCGGATACGACTCGGCGGGCATCGCCCTGGCCTCGGATGAGGGCCTGTACGTGCGCCGCGCGGTCGGTAAGCTCGTCAACCTCGTCGAAGAGGTCGACGCGGACAGCCCCGCCGACGCCTACGCCGGCATCGGGCACACCCGGTGGGCCACGCACGGTCGCCCCACGGTCGCGAACGCTCACCCCCATACCAGCCCCGACGGGCGCTTCTCGCTCGTTCACAACGGCATTATCGAAAACGCGGACACCCTGCGTGCCGCCCTCGTCGCCGACGGCGAGACCTTCGCCTCCGAGACCGACACCGAGGTGGTCGTCCACCTTCTGGCGCGCGCCTACGATGAGGCAACCCCGGCCTCGTACACGGGGGACGTCGCGGGGCTCGTCGGCGCGGACGAGGAGGTCGCCCGCCGCCTCGTCGTCGCCATGCGCGTGGTCACCGCCCAGCTGCACGGTACCTTCACGCTGCTGGTGGTCAGTACCGAGTCTCCGAACGTCATCGTCGCGGCCCGCCGCTCCTCCCCGCTGGTCATCGGCCTGGGCGAGGGTGAGAACTTCCTCGGTTCCGACGTCCTGGCCTTCGTCGAACACACGAACCGCGCGCTCGAGGTCGGCCAGGACGAGGTCGTGGTCGTCTCCGCGACCGGTGTGACCGTCATCGACCCCAGCGGCAACCCCGTCGAGCGCGCGGCGTACGAGGTTGACTTCTCCTCCGATCGCGCCACCAAGAACGGCTGGCCGACCTTCATGGAGAAGGAAATCCACGAGCAGCCCGAGGCCGTGGGTGCGACCCTGGCCGATCGCATCGACTCTCACGGACACCTGGCCCTGGACGAGGTGCGCATCCCCGAGCACGTCCTGCGCTCCGTCGACAAGGTCATCATGATCGGCTGCGGCACCGCCTCCTACGCGGGCCAGGTCGCCCGCTACGCGATCGAGCACTGGTGCCGCATCCCCTGCGAGGTCGAGCTCTCCAGCGAGTTCCGCTACCGCGACCCGGTGGTGGGCGAGAAGACGCTGGTCGTCGCCATCTCGCAGAGCGGCGAAACCATGGACACCATCCAGGCGATCCGCCACGCCCGCGAGCAGGGCGCCAAGGTCGTCGCCATCGTGAATACGCCCGGCTCGACGATCTCGCGCGAATCTGACGCCGTGATCCTCACCCACGCCGGCCCCGAGATCGCGGTCGCCTCCACGAAGGCCTTCACCGCGCAGGTCACCGCCTGCTACATCCTGGGCCTGTACCTGGCGCAGGTGCGCGGCAACAAGTACGCCGACGAGATCGCCGACTACATGGAGAAGCTCGCGCGCGTCCCCGAGGCCATCGCCCGCATCCTCGAGAGCGGCGAGACGGTCCGCCAGTTCGCCCGCACGATGCAGGACGCAACCTCGGTCATCTACCTGGGTCGCCACGTCGGTTTCCCCGTCGCCCTCGAGGGGGCGCTCAAGCTCAAGGAAATCTGCTACATCCATGCCGAGGGATTCGCCGCCGGCGAGCTCAAGCACGGCCCCATCGCGCTCGTGGACGAGGGGCAGCCGGTCATCGTCATCGTGCCAACCCCGCGCCGCCCCGAGCTGCACGGCAAGGTCCTGGCCAACATCGCCGAGGTCCGCGCCCGCGGCGCCCGCACGATCGTGGTCGCCGAGGAAGGGGACACCTCCGTCGATGAGTTCGCCGAGGTCGTCTTCCGCGTGCCCCCCGTGCCGACCCTGTACGCGCCTCTCCTGACCGTCGTGCCGCTGCAGATCTTCGCGTGCGAGCTCGCCTCCGTCAAGGGGCTGGACGTCGACCAGCCGCGCAACCTCGCCAAGTCCGTGACCGTGGAGTAACCACCCGCGCGGGGTACTTGTCCTGCGGACGCGCCCGGGCCTCGTTCCTCATCCAGGGACGAGGCTCGGGCAGTTTTGTGGTCTGGTTTCAGTTCCTCATGCTCGGGGCGACCGTGAAGTCCCCTTGCGTGTTGTACGTGGCAAGCTCTCGACGGCATGTGTGCTCACAATTCAATGCCACCCGGCTACCATGGAGTTCATGAGCGTCGCAGATGATTCCTCCAGGTCGAATGCGTGTCTCGGCCTGCCTGCGGACTTCTATTGGTATGGCGGCGGCATTGGTACGGCTCAAGAGCACATTAGCCTAGCTGTGAATGCTCTCATGGCGGCCATCAAGAAACCGGCGAACCGTCGCTGGAATCCATACCAAGAGGCAATGATCCGAGCGAGTTTTAGAAAGCGCCTGGAAAAAGCGGCTCAAGGTAAGCTCCGACCACCGGGAGAGCTGAAATCTTTACGCGGGGGGTGCCACTCTCTTTGAGATTCGGTGGCGGGACATCAATGTTCGCGAAGTTAATCCCTTAGGGAATGAATCCTATGTTCAGGTTGAGATTCGCCTCATCCACGCTCAGCCATACGATCAGCTTGGCCTGTGCATACTGGGCCTTCACGCTCATGAGAAGGTAATCGTCGAGGGGGACCCGGCTGCGACCAAGGCCGCGCAAGACGCTGAGATCGGCATTGCCGAAAGCCTTCTCAACTCGGGATATTCCACATGCTGGGGTGTCGAGCGGCGCACACAACATGACTGAAGTTTGCATAACGTCATCTCACACTTATATAGTTTAATCTATGACTTCAGTGAGTGATGAGATCCTTGAGCGCCGCGCAGATCTGCTGGTCGATGCGAAGGATCGCCTTCTCGAGGATTTGGTAAGCCTCCGCAAGGAGCATAAGCTCAGCCAGCAGACTGTCGCCGAGCGCATGGGTGTCAGTCAGCCGACGGTCGCTGCGTTTGAACGCTATGACGCTAACCCGACCGTGTCATCCATCATCCGATACGCGATGGCCGTCGACGCACTCCTCGACATTAAGGTTGTCGATGACTGTGGTGAGGGTGTGCCCGCTACGTGGCAGATGACCGGAGCCGCCAAGGCGACTGTCCGTGTTCCGGCGACACCGCGTCAGGCGCAGACGATCAGCATTACGCAGGAGCTAGCTCATGTCTGAGACCCCCCTCTTGACGAGCATCGACGAGATGCTTGAGACTGCACAACTCCAGCTTGCAGACATTCGCTTTGACCACATGTCGATTGATCTTGTGGAAAATGCTCCCCAGGCGGGTTCCGATCTCGAAGGCAGTGAGTCGACGCCGATCGAGATCAACTGTATGCTCGGCACTCGCCACGAAGGCAAACGTTTCGGAACGCGATTTGAGTTCCAGTTTAAGGCTACGCAGTGGCAGGCCGTTATCGCGGTCATTACCTACTACGAGGGTTGCCAGGAGTTTGCTCTCGCTCCTGAAGTCCCTGCAGACTTTGCATCGAGAGTCGCGCTCATGGCGGCGTTTCCTTATGTTCGTGAAGCCCTCAGTGATCTGACCACGCGGGTTACCGGCACGGCGGTTGTTCTGCCTCTCCTTCGCCCTGGTCAAATCACTTTCGCTCCCAACAAGTAGTCCATGCGGTTTTCTTATAGGGTCTGTGCCTCGTGAACGATAACGGGCCTCGTTCCTGATACAGGGACGAGGCCCGGGCTACTTTTACGGATCGTTGTCAGATTCCGAAACCTGGGCGTGCGCTGCCTCATGGACGGGGCCTGGTCTGGTGAAAGGCTTCACGACGTACATGTGAAACAGGAGCCAAAACGGCGACGGAGTTTGCAGGGGTGGGGGAGGGGGAGACTAGCGTGGAAGAGGTGGCGGCGCTCCTGCCGCACCCACCAACGTAAATCACCCCGGCCTCGTCAATCGGGGCCGCGACCACCCCAGGAGGTGCGCATATGACCCTGTCCACGATCCTTATCGGCATCCTGCCCTCAGTCTTCTTCGGTGTCGCCACGACGCTGATGGGAAAGACCGGCGGCTCAGACCGCCAGCGAGTCATGGGCGCCGTCCTCGGCGGCCTGCTCATGGCCGCCGTCGCCACCCCCTTCCTGCATCCCGCGTGGACGCCGCTGAACCTGGGAGTCTCCTTCCTGACCGGCCTGCTCCTTGGCGTCGGCGTGTGCGACCAGCTGCGCTCCTACTCGGTGCTCGGCATGAGCCGCACGATGCCCCTGTCCACCGGCGGCCAACTGGTCCTCATGTCCCTGGCGGGCATCGGGATCTTCGGCGAGTGGCTCCACGGCGGAGCGCTGCCCTACGGTATCGCCGCGATCATCGTCCTGATCGTCGGCATCTGGTTCCTGTCGCGTTCCGAGTCGGGCTCCGACGCGGCCTCCCTTGACTGGAAGCGTGGTGCCTTCCTGCTGACGACCTCGACGCTGGGACTCGTGGCCTTCCCGCTTATCATCAAGTGGTTCGGCATCCAGCCCGCCGAGTTCCTGCTGCCTCAGGCGATTGGCTACACCGTGTACTGCGCGATCTTCTTTGGCGTCCAGGGGCGCGGCGGCGTTGACCCCGAGGATTCGCTGCGCCACCGCCGCATGCTCCCCTCGACCTTCAACGGCGTCCTGTGGGGCACCGCCATCCTGCTTCTCCAGCTCAACTCCAACAAGCTGGGCGCGGGCACGGGTTTCACCCTCTCGCAGCTGGGAATCCTGATTTCCACGCCGCTGGGCATTCTGTGGCTTCACGAGACGCGCTCGCGCAAGGAGCTGCGCTGGACCATCATCGGCGTCGCCCTGGTCATTGTGGGCGCGGTCCTGGCGGGCGTCGCCAAGACCCTCGACGTGGCCTAAGTGACGCGATGGAGCCACCTCACCGCTCGGTGCGCGACGGCGGTGGCGACCCCGATACTCTCCCGGGCCTCGTTCCTCATTCGGGACGAGGCCCGGGCTGCATCCGCGGGCACTGTGACGTCGTTGCGCAAGCGGGCACCCCGGGCGTGCGCGGTGCGACAGAATATGGTGCATGTTCACGATTGATAGAGCTGCTCTGTCCTTCGCCCACGCTCGGGAACTGGAGAAAAGTGCATTGATCAGGCGGTTTCTGAGGGAGATCTGGACCGCTACATGCTCGACGTCGCGGGCGAGGTTGCGGCCGCGGTCGTGCGCATCATTGACCTCGGCGGACAGTCGCTGCGTTCCATCGAGAACACGCCCGCATGGTCCGAAGTGTTCCTCGCACACGCCCGGATCGACAGCATCGTGGGCACCGGTGCCAAGGCCCGCTCACGGGCGCACTCGCGGAATCCGTGGAGCTCCTCAACAGGCTCTCCGCCATCAAGCCGCGGCCCGTCATCGCGATCGACGTCCCCTCGGGCCTGACCGACGACGATGGCGCGATCACGGATCCGATCCTGCGTGCCACCCACACGCTCACATGCGAAGAGCCGGTTTAACGCGTGTGCAGGTGGGTCCAGAGTGTCACCTGACTGTCCGATGACGCAATCCGCTGGAGCGGACTCTATCGCGCCCTACCGCAGCGTCCGGGACTGACCTCAGCAGTGCGAAAGATTCTATAATCCCGGGCTGTGTTTGTGAATCGCGCGTGACCTGCGGATTCGTGGGTAAATGTTTAACGCTTTGAACTTCTTTGATAGGGTCGATATGTGACAGAGTCGCGCAACGTTGCGCCTGGTAGAGGAGGGACTCGAATGACAGATCTGCACATCGTGGAGGGCGATCTTGAAGTGTTGCGTGATCGAACGCGGATCGTGGGCGAGGATTTGGAGCCCGTCACCGTTGCCGACATTGGCGGCTACGTGACGAACGCGATGCAGGGAGCAACCAGTGTGGGTGAATCGCAGCGCGCGTGTGACCGGATCGATGCTGACGTGACAGACGTTTGCGCTGCTTTGTTGGACTTCTCCCAATCTGTCGACGAGTCCATCACCAACTACGCCACCACGGAGGACGTATCCAGCGTGAGCTTCACGGTCCCCGCGCACGTCTACGGGCCGCTCACCGGCAACAAGCTGCGTCAGATGTGGGAGGCCGAGCGCTGATGGGACTGTCATGGGCTGACGTGAAGGAATGGACCGATGCGGGCCTCAATGAGGCCATCGCCATCGCAGAGGATGCTCGCAAGGCCGCGTCTAATCAAGCGGCGGAGCTTGCATCGCATAAGAGTTCTATCGCGTCGACGGGTCAAGCGCCCAGCGACATGCGATCGGCGCTCGATGCCATCCAGGGGAATCTCGATGCGCGCGTCAACGAGCTAAGCGAGCTGATGATGGCCTGTGCCGAGGCCTACGACGGCGTGCGCGTTGTTATCGCGAAGGCGGATTCATGCAAGGAGCTGAGCGCCAGCCTCGGGTGCACGATTTCAGATGATGGAACAGTGTCGGCTCTGGTCAATGACGACGGGGTGAGCAGTAGTAAACACGAGGAGCTGACAGAGCTACTGAGTGAGACGTTGACCGAGGCCGACCGGGTTGACGTCGCCTTCGCGGCGCGGCTCAAGGCTCTCGGGGACGGAACCTATTCGTCGAACGAGAATCACGCGTCAGCCTCACCCGGCCTCGTCAACAATGCGGACTCCACGTGGACGCCTCGCCAGGTCTCGGCCTGGTGGAATTCCCTCACCGAGGCCGAACGGCAAGCCTGCATTGAGGGGAATCCCAAACTGTACGGGAATCTTGACGGCATCGACATGGCGTCGCGCGCCGCCGCGAACGACCTTGTCCTGAATGGACGTAAGGACGCCTCCGGTAATCGCATCCCGGGAACGTCCATGCTGGATGAGGCGCAGGCCGAGTATGATCGCGTGAAGGCGCTGTATGACGAGGCTCAAGCAAATCCTCACAAGTACGATGCTCGTGGTGAGGGGCTGAGGCCAAATCCCCACAAGGATGAGCTTGAAGCGGCGCAGCATAGGCTCGACGAACTCAAGCTGTTGGTAAAACGGCTGGGAGCTAAGGAGAATAAGGGTGCTTCGCTCATTGCCCTTGATGACAGTGGGGACCGTCTTAAGGCGGCAATTGCCTTCGGCGACGTCGATAACGCTGCGCACGTTGCTACCCTGGTGCCCGGAATGGGCACCAACGTACACGATTCGGTTGAGCGCTACATGGATACGGCTCAGCGTCTACGCGTCAAAGCGGCAGAGCAAGCGCGCATAGATCTAAGCGATGTCGCAACCATCGCGTGGCTCGACTACGACGCTCCTCCGGATTTCTTTAAGACTGGCGATACCTCCGTGGCTTCGGTGGATCTGGCGAAGGCGGGGGGCCAGCGCCTCACGGAGCACGTGACGGGCATCGACGCCTGGCGGCAGGAACGCGGCATGTCCGTTCATCAGACCGCGGTGACGCACTCCTACGGGTCCACGACGGGTGGCTTCGCGATGCGTGACATCGGGCGCGGCGTCGTCGACGACTTCATCTACACAGGCTCGCCGGGCAGCGCCGTCCAGTCCGTTGAGCGCTTGGGGGTTGAGTCCGGACACGTCTACGTCAGCGCGGTTCCATCGCTGGATGCGGTGCAGGGTATCGGGCCGGACGGATCGTTCGGCAGGAACCCCGATCAGCTCGAAGGAATCGAGCACCTGTCGGGGGACACTACGGGTGCTCAAGACCATAAGAATCTCTTCGAGTTCCGCTATGATCGCTGGTGGTTGGCCCCGACTGCGCTTGGCCCGCTGGCCGTCACCGACATTCCGAATCCTTTCGGTAACCACTCGACCTACTTCAGTCCCGCCCAGCAAGGGCAGCACAACGTTGCTTTTGATGACATTAGCCGCGTGGTTGGGGGGTGTTAAGTGATGCGTCGGGTTGTGGGGGTGTTGTGTGCGCTGGTGTGTGCGGCGTTGGTAGGGTGTGTTCCTTCTGGGCGGGAGTGGTTTGATCCGCCTGAGGGTAAGACTTCTTTTGAGAAGCGCCAGACCATCAGTGAATTCATGGAGCACACCGAGCCGGT
>CABKMZ010000076.1 GCA_902373545.1 uncultured Actinomyces sp.
CAACCCCGCCCACACTGCCACCCAAGGGGTTAACCTGCGCATCCAAGGGCCCAAGTACTCCCCCATCGGGCCGATCACGCCACCTATCCCGCGAGCCATGCCGGCAAGCACGCACGCACGCGCGCGAGGACGAGGCCGACGCTGGCAGCGGGGCCGCCACGCACTAGCCGCGGACACACGCACAAAGTGGCCCAGGCCTCGTCACACTTTCGCCGGCGAGGCCGACGCTGGCAACGGGGCCGATAACGGAACCACCCCCGGAGACCTGGCAGCGTTAACCCCTTGATGCGCAGCTGGGCCCGACAGGTGGAGCATGGGCAACCCCGCCCACACTGCCACCCAAGGGGTTAACCTGCGCATCCAAGGGCCCAAGCACCCACCCAAGGGGTTAACCTGCGCAGTCGTGGGGTTCACGTGTGCAGTGAAGGGGTCCGGGCACCCCGTCGGGCCGATGAGGCCGCGCGTGAGCGTCCGGGCCAGCAGCGCGCTTACTCGTCGTCGTCTTCGGTGATATCGACGCCGGCGACGCCGTCGAGGTCGGCGAGGGTGGTCACCAGAAGCGAGCGCGACAGGTCCTGGCGCGTCGCAGCGGTAAACCGGGCGGTGGAGGTGTTGCGATCGGTGTGCGTGGACACGCCCGACACCGTCCAACCCAGAGCGCCGACCTGTGTGAGCAAGGTGGACAGGACTCCGTGTCCGGGCGTGTAGTGGACCGTCAGCGTGATCGTGTGCCCGTTGGTGCGCATGAGGATGAACTGGACCAGCGGGGTGAGCAGGCCGATGACGATGAAGTGCAGGACGGTGCCAGCCATTGCGAGCCACCATAGGCCCGCGCCGCACGCCATTCCGATAGCCGCGGTCTCCCAGATGGTTGCGGCGGTCGTCAGGCCGCGAATCGCGCCGTGGCGGGTCAAGATGATGCCCGCGCCCAGGAAACCGATGCCGGAGACGATCTGGGAGGCCACACGCGAGGGGTCGTAGCGGGTAATGCCATCGATCAGGATGTCGGAGAAGCCGTACTTGGAAATGAGCATCATGAGGCACGCTGTCAGGCCCACGATGGCCTGGGTGCGAATACCGGCGCTCTTTCCCCGGATCTGCCGTTCGAGGCCGATGGAGGCCGACAGGACGAGAGCGAGCAGCATCCACCCGATGCTGACGAGTTGGTGCGTCATGGTGTCTTCCTTCGTAGGCGTAGGGAGAATTTTAGTCTAGCGACCAGGAATTGCGCAGGCGTGTGGACCACACGAGGCCGTGGCATCTTTCGCTCGTTGCGCACCGGGTTCGGGGTGGCTGTGCGCCGCCTGATCGAGCATCGGAGAGCGACAAGCCGAGCACGGGCACAACTGCGGCAGATTGCCCCGAAAGTGTTGCAAGGGTCTACCTGCGTGTCGTCCTCAAACGGTGCGGCGAGCGTGAAGCAACTACGGCCTCGTTAAAGATCGAGGAAAGAACGTCCCAATCTCGACACAAGAATTTGGGGTTAGTATGGGACTCACGATCGACAGATGAGGAACCTCTTGATGGATACTCCCACTCCCGATGACATCGCCAGCGATGTGCAGCAGCGCTCCGACACACAGTTGAAGCGTGGCCTGGCGTCGCGCCACATGCAGATGATCGCCATTGGCGGCGCGATTGGCACCGGCCTGTTCCTGGCCTCGGGTGCCACGGTCGCCAACGCCGGCCCGGGCGGCGCGCTTCTCGCGTACGCGGCGATCGGCCTGATGGTGCTGCTCCTCATGCAGTCCCTGGGTGAGATGAGTGCGCACCAGCCGGTCGCGGGCTCCTTCCAGACCTTCGCCACGAAGTTCATTTCCCCCTCCTTCGGCTTTGCGATGGGGTGGAACTATTGGTTCAACTGGGCGGTGACGGTCGCCGCGGACCTGGTGGCCTCGGGCTTGGTCATGGCGTATTGGTTCCCATCTGTGCCCTCGTGGATATGGGCGGTGGCCTTCCTGGTGATCGTCGTCGGGCTCAACGCGCTGTCGGCGCGGGTCTACGGTGAGGCTGAGTTCTGGCTGGCCGCCATTAAAGTCGTGATCGTCGTCGTGTTCGTGATCTCGGGCGTGTTCATGATCGCCGGGGTGATGGGCATGAACTCGCCGGGCCTGTCGAATTGGTCGATCGGGGACGCCCCCTTCCACAATGGTTTCGTCGGCGTCATCGCTGTCTTCATGATCGCGGGCTTCTCCTTCCAGGGCACCGAGCTCGTGGGCGTGGCCGCCGGCGAGTCCGAGAACCCCCAGCGCGACGTGCCGCGCTCGATCCGCACGGTGTTCTGGCGCATCATGTTCTTCTACATCGGCGCGATCGCGGTCATCGGCACGCTGCTGCCGTACACGGATCCGAGCCTGCTGAGCGCCGCCGAAGAGAGCACGGAGGCTGTCGCACAGTCGCCCTTCACGCTTGTCTTCGCGCGCATGGGCATCGGCGCGGCGGCGGCCGTCATGAACGCCGTCATCCTGACGTCGATTCTGTCGGCCGGTAACTCGGGCCTGTACGCGGCCTCGCGCATGCTGCACTCGATGGCCCTCAAGCGCCAGGCGCCCGCGATCTTCGCGAAGGTCACGAAGGGTGGCGTGCCCGGCTACGCGATGGCCGTGACGACGGTGACGGCGGCGTTTGGTTTCATGACGCAGCTCGTCTTTAATGACGCCTACATTTGGCTGGTCAACATTGTTGGCATTTCGGGCATCATCATGTGGCTGGGTATCGCTGTGAGCCACATTCGCTTCCGCAGCGCCTACCTGCTGCAGGGGTATCGCCTGGAGGACCTGCCGTATCGCTCGCCGTTCTTCCCGGCCGGGCCGATCATCGCATTCATCATGTGCCTGGTGGTCATGGCGGGTCAGAACTACGAGGCGGTCATTCACGGCCAGGTCTGGGAGGTTGCCTCCTCCTACATTGGCCTGCCGCTCTTCGGCGTCGTGTGGTGGGGCTACCACCATGCCCGCAAGGATCGCCTGGTTCCGCTCGCCGAGATGGACGTCGCGCCCGTCGAGATCGAACCGGTTTCCGAATAGGGGAGCTGGGGTCGGGGCCGCTCTGGTCGCTCGCCTGCCCGGGATGATTCCGAGTATTGACGAGGCCGGGGCGGCCCCGCTCGTCTGGCGCGGTGCGCGGCTTGTCACCACTTGGTGACGACCGGCGTGGCGGGGGAGCGGTGCCGCTGGTTTTCATAGGATGGGTGCATGATCAACACGCGACGCCTCTTTGCCGTGACCGCACTGACCGCCCTCGTCCTGGGAGCGAGCGCATGTTCACCGAACGGTGCTCAGCCCCAGTCGGGTACCACGTCCGCTCCCGCGACGCCCAGCGCGTCCGCAGCCTCAAGTGGTCAGCCCGCCCAGAGTGGCATGGACGCCCAGAGTGGCGACATGGTCCAAAGCGGCTCGGTCGACCGGGGTAACCAGGCACCCGAGGTCGACACCGCCGACAACGAGGCGCAGTGTGACCTGAACAACCTCCAGCCCGCCATCGCGAGCAACCAGGAGATCGGCGGCACCACCTACGTGGATATGTCCTTCACGAACGAGGGGCCCGCGTGCTGGATCGGCGGCTTCCCGACGGTTGTGTTCGCCTCCAACGGTGCCACCGTGTCCGAGGCTGCGCGCGACGGCGAGGATCCGGGCAACGTGTACACGGTTGCCGCGGGTGGGCGCATCGGCGTGAAGCTCACCGCCGAGGCCGTCGACGGCGTCCCGGGATGCACGCCCGTGTCTGCCGACCATGTCGACATCATGAATACCAACGGCTCGGGTTCGACCAGCCTGCAGCTGTCGCTGCGTGTGTGCGAGGAGATGCCCTCCGTCGCGGTGAGTCCCTTCGAACCCATGGGCTGAGCGACCTGGCAATATTTGTCACGGTGGGCGCCGAGGCGGTTGCGACCGCCTCGGCGCCCACCCGTATAGCCTCAACTCAAGCACAAACTCGTTGACCAAACGTCACAAAATGTGTCCTGACACATCCTAAAATGGGGGTGACAACACGTCAGGAGGCACTAATGTTCACGCCGTATCCCCATCCCACTGGCGCGTACCCGACAGCCCCTCAGCCCGCCACGGCCTCGTCGCCTGCCCGCGCCGGCGCAGGCTACCCGACGGCCTCGTCCAATCGGCCAGCGGGCCCCCGCGCCCACCCTGCACCGCTCGGAGGAGGCACACCTGCGGTCAGAAGCTTTGGCACCCAGCCGCTGTGCGCGGGCGCGCCCGACGGTGGGGCAGGGGAGGGCGTCCCCAGCTACGCGCTCTACTGCGTGTTCGCGCTCAGCGCGCCGATGCCTCGTGACGCAGAAGAACGCGAACGGATCGTCGACGAATCCCTCGGCTACGTCTCAGATTCTGGCGCCCAGATCCGAGGATGGTACGACCTGGGAGGATTCCGGGCCAACGCGGACCTCATGGTCTGGCTCCTCAACGAAGACCCGGCGACGCTCCAAGACGCATATCACCGCCTGCGCGCGTCGGCCCTCGGACGCCACCTGACACCCGTCTGGAGCTGCATGGGCGTTCACCAACCCGCCGAATTCCTCCACGGGCACGTTCCCGCCTGCTTCCTCGGTGCCGACGCGCGCGACTGGGCGACAGTATTCCCCCTCGTGGGCATCCACGACTGGTATCTCATCGAGCCGGGGGAGCGCTCGCGCATCGTAGCCGACTACGGGCGACGCGGTTTCGGCGTGCAGCCGGACGTGGACGTATCCGTGCTCTGCGCGTTCGCGTTGTCGGATTACGAATACGTTATCGCTATCGAAGCTGATAATCTGGACCGGCTCGAAGGAGTGACACACGCCCAGCGCTACAGCGAAGCGCGCCCGTACGTGCGTGAGGACACCCCCTTCTTCACAGGCCCACGCGTCACCCTGGCGCAGTGGGCGAGACATCAACCGCGTTCATAAGGAGACACTGATGGGTTGGAAAGAAAGCAAGCAAGCATTCCATTACGCGCTGCCGTACGAGCAGGTGTTCCAGGCGGCCATGGCGGCCGTCCCGATGGTCCCGAAGGCAGTCCTGACGAGCGCGGACGTGAACGCCCGATTCATCACTTTCGACACCCCCACCAGCTTCACCTCCTACGGTGAGAACATCGTCGTCGGCTTTATCCCCTCCGAGACCGGCGTCATTGTCGAGGTCACCTGCGCCACCAAGGGCATGCCCAACCTCATGCAGGACGGCCGTAACCGCAAGAAGATCAAGCAGTACATCGACGGGCTGTCCGGCATCCTCCAGGTCAGCGCTACGGAGGTCATCCCCTCCTGACGCACGCGATGCAACGCGGCGCCGCAGTGCCAGCACGCCCGTGGTCCCCGGTCTCGACTACGAGGCCGGGGAGCCTTCATCTGCTCACTGAGATCGGAGTACTAGACATGGCGGTGTCAGTGCTGCTGAACCTTCTGCGGGATGACGATCGACATGATGCCTGCTTTTTCTGTCATGCTGCTGTTGGTCGAACGCCCTGTGGGCACATGTCGAGTACTGTTAAGGGCCCCGTTCTTCGGGGCTGTCCGTTGCTCGATCTCTTAGGGGGCGTGATGGTTGCGACGCGGAATTTGTTGCGAAAGTTGGTCCAAGCGAGGTGAACGCATGACATGGGCTGGATAGCGCGCAAGAGGAAGCGTAGTCAGCGGTTCTATGCCATTCCCGATCGTGATGAAGGAGTCTCGTTTTCCGAGAAGGTGGCGATGGGAATTATGGTCTTCGTCGCATTCGGTGCTGTTGTCGCGCTGTATGTGGAGAAGGTGCCTCTCGGTGTACTGTTGCTTCTGATGGTTGTGTTAAGCGGACTGTCACTCCCTCTCGCCTATAATGTGGGTGGCCTATTTTTGTCGATCAGCCATGATGATCGTAGGCAGCAACTCAGGATCGAGCTCAGCGCCATGGGAGTTTATTTGCACGGCGTGATCGCTTTCCTTTTTTCCCTGTTTACTAGTGGGTGGATATGGTGTGCCGTTCACCTGGAGGATGGACTGTATCGACGCGTCGTCGCTCTGGCTTTGCTGAGCTGTCATCGACAAGTAGCTGGAATGATGCGTTTTGCCTCTGGCAAAGGTGAGAGCATTGAGATAACCAAGCGCAAAATGGTTATCCGTGATTCGCGCCGAATCTGTCATTCTCTTTATTGGAAGGATCGTCCTGTCGTTGCGGGTGTTCGCGGCGTTGATGAGGTTCTCATTCGCTATCGCGGAGATCGAGAAAAGATCGCTTCCCTGATAGTCCTTCCCCTGTCGAAACCTCAGCCCAAGAAGATGGTTAGATACTATTGTGACGACCCTCAAGCCCGTGCGCGGCTCGGACAACCAGACTCGGTGCGCGATGTGAGGCGGGCGCTCGGGTGGACAGTATGAATGTGTCAGCGACGGATACGCGAGGGCTGTGAAAGGTGAGTTGTGAACAAGTTTGAACCCCCGCTCGGCGGCAAGTCTGTGGATCCTGAGGATGGTGTGCACCGAGGCTCCGAGCAAGCCCGGGCAGGCCAGCCCGCCCCGGCCTCGTTCTCTGGCGGCGAGCCGGCCCCACCCAAGCCGAACTATGGCACGTTCTTTACGGTGTACCCGTCGGATCGGCGACAGAGCGAGGCGTGGGCCGGTGCCTTCATTGGCATTCTTGTGGGAGTTTTCCTTGCAGCCCTGGGAGTCCTCGCGCGTAACGTGGTCTTTGCTATGGCGTCGATCATGTTCGCCGCGACCTTCGTTGCCGGTGCGGCGGTGGATGCTGGCTGGTCCCGTGGGCTGGTGAGGCTCGACATGGCGCCTGATGGGTGTGTGACGGTGCGGCCCAGCGTGCGCTTGACCGTCTTGCGCATCGTGACCGTCGTGTGCGCAGGTCTGGGTTTCGTGCTCTACGGGCTCTCGTTGCTTGTCGGGGTGTCCTCTTTGTTGGTGCGGCTAGGGGCTACGACCTCTTTCGCGCTCGTCGTGCTTGCGGGGGCGGTTGGCCGTTCCTTGTTCTCATCCCCGCGGCAGGAGTGCATCGTGCTCACCGAGAATGCCGTCATGCTGTGCGGTAAGGATGGCGTGAGCTACACGATTCCGTGGGCGGCGAAGCCTGCCGTTATTGCTCATCGCCAGCGCAAGACCCTGCTGATTAAGACCGACGACGATGTCGAATGCCCGATCTCCTTCGCCCACCTGCGCATCGTCCCCTCGCGCGTCAAGAGTCTGCTCGCGTATTACCACAAGAACCCGGAGGCGCTCGACCGTCTCGGCACCGACGAATCGGTTGATGACGCTCTGAAGGGCTTGGGCTGGTACCGGTGGTCTCGACGGAGGTGGTGACCGCCTGCCTGGCCACGGCCTCGTTTATCCATCGACGAGGCCCGGGTTTAGCGTGTGATGCGCGCCTCGTAAGCACGACCCTGGTTCGAATGTGACGGTTGTTCTGTAGGCGTAAGCTGGCAGAAGTATTCCGTCTATTGACGCCCAAGGGGGGAGCGAATTATGGCACGTGGGTACCGAGCGGTCTTGGAGTTAGGTGAGCGGGAGGATGCGCTGCGCGTCGCTGATCGGCTTTTCCATGAGTGGCTGCACGACAAGTATTCGCTGTGGGAGGCGGGTGAGCAAGCCGCATGTAACGACGAGGGCGTCTACCGATTCGGTACTCTTCTATCATCGCGAGGGCAACACATGGACCTCGTCGTAACGAAGACGAGGGAGACTTCTGCCGACAAGCACTACAGCCGACAGCTCTTTGAAACAGTGGAACGCACTCAGGACGGCGAGCACTGGGTGATGCGCCTGTACGCGATGAGCGCCACGAAGGAGTCGGCGTATCGGCAGGTTATCTGGGTGGAGGTGGTCCCACCACGCGACGGGAAATGGGACGCGAAACCTCCACGAGTGGTGTGTGATCTCATCCGTGAGGGCGGAGTCTTTGACCGGGATATGCCGCTGTCGGATGCCCTCCAGCCAATCCACGACGCCAACCAGGTGGAGGAACTCATCGGCTGGATCCGTGATCCGCGCAGGCGAACCGCGGTGGTCGTAGCTGCGCCGCTGACCGACGGCGATACACCGGAAGCTCTGAAGCAGGAAAGCCGGTGGCACCAGATTCTGGCCCCGCTGACGGGTGACTCACTGGGCTGCGCCACCTATTTCTTGCTGACACCGCAGGTGTATGCCGACTACCTCGCAAAGATCGGTGAGGGGCTTGGCATGCCGCAAGGGAGCCTGCGTACGTTCCTGCCGGGCGTGCAGCCGGGAGACCTGATCGATGCGCGTCGGCACAGGGTCCTGACCGCGGCGACCCTCCTGCGTGGCTACGACGAGGAGCAGGGACGTTTCCACCCGGCGCTGGCACGCACGATCGCGAGAACACCGCGCGAGTACCTGTGGGACAACGGGCTGGACAAGGAACTTCTCCAGGCCCATAAGGTACTCGACCAGCGCAGGGCCTCAATTCCAACCTTCCACCCCCTGGAGGAAGCGCGCGATAAAGAAACACGCAGCAAAGAAGCAGGTGAGGAAGTCCCACGCCAGGAGGTTGGGGCCGCACAGCCAAGAGCGCTTCTGACACACAATGGGCGAAAGCCCCGCACATCCAAGCGTCGTGTCCTACCCAACGTCGGCCTTGTTCGTCGTTGCTGCACAAAGCCTGCTGCGGCCCGATCTGGTTGGAGCGATCAGCTGCGGGGACTCATCGGGCACGTGCTCGAGTTTGCGAACCCGCGCGTGCGTGAGGACCGTGAACGAGCCGTCGCGCAGCTGAAGAAGAGACTGGAGGAGAAGACCGCCAGGTGCATCGAACTTGAGGGAGAACGTGATCATGCGCGTGCGGAAACAGAAGCCGCACAGGAACTCCTCGCTGAGGCGGCGCAGGACAGTGAGCGTAAGCTCGCGGACCTCAGGTCCGAAGTGGAAGATCTGACGTCGCATAAGGATGATATGGAGATCAGACTCCTCTACGCGAACGAGGAGATTCGCGAGTTGGAGCAAAAGAACCGTCATCTCGCGTGGAAGGCTACGCATCCAGATCAGCGCGAATCCGACGACCGATACTCGGAAGATATGCTCGACCGGCCACCGGCAGACATGGTTGAACTCTACGACTGGATGACGAGTGATGCGGAGCATGAGCAGGTGCGCCAACACGTTGTCTTCGGTGATCCGGACGCGATGATGGAGGAGATGCTCCGGCTTGACGAGTTGAGCGCGCGAAACTACGCGGAGGATTTTTGGCGCTACATACTGGTCTTGCGCGACTATCTGCGTGCGCGGGAGGCCGGTGATTTCGCGAATGGTAACGTCTACGACTTCCTCAAAGCGGCACCCGACGGCTACCGCACGTGTTCACCGCACCGTCATAAGTCCAACGAGAGCGACACCGTCAAAGGGAATTCGCGCTGGCGTCGTGAGCGTGTGTTCCCAGTGCCGATGATCGTTGACCCGAGCGGCGAGATCACGATGTGGACCCACTTCGCGCCCACCCACCACGACCGCAACGCCCCACGCATGTACTACTACGCGGACACAAAAAAGACCCACAAGGTTTACATCGGCTATATCGGTCGTCACCTGACGAACACGAAGACGGCGGTGTCATAGGGTGTAAGCAATTTGTGTGGTAGCAGTGCTGTTGGAGGGGC
>CABKMZ010000077.1 GCA_902373545.1 uncultured Actinomyces sp.
CACGAGGGCACGCTCGACGTCGAGCACCTGCCCGCAGCCAAGGAAGAGGTCGTTCGATGAGAGACGTCGTTGTTATTGGCGCCGGCCTGGCCGGCCTGTCCGCCGCGATCAAGGCCGCCGATGCCGGCCTGAGCGTCACTCTCGTCACGAAGGGCGTGGGCGGCATCCAGCTCGGCACAGGCACGGTCGACATCCTCGGCTACCGCCCCGAACCGGTCGAGGCGCCCCTGGAGGCACTGGAAGGCCACGTGGCCTCCCGTCCCACCCACCCCTACAGCCACGTCACCCCCGACTTTGTCGGCGCATCCGTCGCGTGGCTGCGTGACCTCGTCGGCTCCGATGTCCTCGTCGGCGACGAGACCCGCAACGTGCGCATCCCCACCGGCGTTGGTGCGCTGCGCCCCACCTGCCTGATCCCGCCCTCCATGCAGGCCGGCATCCCCCAGGCGGGCGCCCGCTACGCCATCGTGGGACTCAAGCGTCTGAAGGACTTCTACCCCAGCCTCGTCGCTGAGAACCTCTGCCGCCAGGCCGGACCCGACGGCGCCCCCATCAAGGCGCGCGCCCTGTCCGTCGACTACGTCGTGCGCGACGGAGAGGTCGACTCGGTGGGCACCGTGCACGCCCGCAGCCTCGACCACGAGGAGAACCGCGCTCGCCTGGCTGCCCAGATCCGCCCCCTCCTCGAAGAAGGCGAGATCGTCGGCCTGCCCGCCGTCCTGGGCCTGGAGGACGCGAACGCCTGGCGCGACCTGGCCGACAGGCTCGGACACCCGGTCTTCGAGATCCCGATCCAGCCCCCGTCGGTGCCCGGCATGCGCCTGAACGCCCTGCTGACCCGCATCGCCTCCTCCAAGTGCCGCGTCGTCCTCGGATCCCCGATCAAGGCCGTGCACACGGCAGACGGACGAGTCAGCGCAGTCGAATACGCCAGCGCGGGACGCTCCACGGTCGTGGAAACCCGATCCTTGATCCTCGCCGCCGGCGGCTTCGAATCCGGCGCCCTGGACATGGACTCCTACGGCACCGTGCGCGAAACCATCTGCGGGCTGCCCGTCATGGGCGCCTCCGGACAGCTCCTGCACGCCGACTTCTGGGGTGAGGACCAGCCCCTCTTCCTGTCCGGCCTCGCCGTCGACGACAACATGCGCGTCCTGGACGAGGAAGGCACGCCCGTGTGCCCGAACCTGTACGCGGCCGGAGGCAACCTGGCCGGCGCCACTCGCTGGCGCGAAAAGAGCGGCGAAGGAATCGCGCTGGCCAGCGCTCTGGCCGCCGTCGACTCGATCGTGGAGGAACTGAAATGACCCTCGAAATGTCAACGCTGATGGGACCGGGCGTGGAAGAAGAGGACGTCTTCGCCCTGAGTGGTGACGCCGCGCTGCGTGCCAGCCTCGACTCGTGCGTGAAGTGCACGATCTGCGAGACCCAGTGCCCCGTCATGCGCGTCACCGACCTGTTCGGCGGCCCGAAGTACTCCGGTCCGCAGGCTGAGCGCTTCCGCAAGGACGGGCAGATGGTCGATAAGTCCATCGACTACTGCTCCTCGTGTGGCACCTGCTCGCTCGTGTGCCCCCAGGGTGTGAAGGTCACCGAGATCATTCACCACCGCCGCACCGCCATGAAGGAAGCGCACGGCATCCCCATGCGCGACCGCCTCATCGGCCGTACCTCCCTGATCGGCACCATGATGACCCCCGTCGCCCCCATCGCGAACTGGGCGCTCGACGTCAAGCCGATCCGCATGGCGATGGAGGCTATCATCGGTGTGCACCGCTCGGCGCCCATGCCGCGCGCCTACGGGCGTACCTTCGAGTCCTGGTTCAAGAAGCACACACCGCTGCCCGGCTCGGGCACGCGCGGCCAGGTGATCTTCTTCCACGGCTGCGCCGGCCAGTACTTCGAGGTCGAGACCTCCATCCACTCCGTGATGGTCCTCGAGCACCTGGGTTACGAGGTCCTGGTTCCCAAGCACGGCTGCTGCGGCCTGGCGCTGCAGTCCAACGGCCTGTACAAGGATGCGCGCAAGTACGTCTCGAAGCTGACCAACGACCTGCGCAGCGTGAACCGCGATGCCCCGATCATTTCCGCGTCCGGTTCGTGCGCGGGCATGCTGCGCCACGAGGCGCACGAGATCCTCGAGATGGACACGCCCGAGCTGACGGATGTGGGTAGCCGCATGTGGGACATCAGCGAGTTCTTGCTGCACCTGTATGACAAGGGTGAGCTGGACACGAACTTCCAGCGCATCGACGTCACCATCCCGTACCACGCGCCCTGCCAGGTGAAGTCTCAGGGGCTGGGCAAGCCGGCCATCGAGCTCATGAGCCTGATCCCTGGCGTGACCGTGAAGGACTCCGAGCAGCCTTGCTGTGGCATCGCGGGCACGTACGGCATGAAGAAGGAGAAGTACGCGATCGCCCAGGCCGTGGGCGCTCCCGTCTTCGACTTCATCAAGCAGGTCAACGCCGAGCTGGCCGCCTGTGATACGGAGACGTGTCGCTGGCAGCTGCGCACGGCGACGGGTGCGAACGTCGTCCACCCGATCTGGCTGATCCACAAGGCCTACGGCCTGCCCAACGGCTGACCGGGCGATGGAAATGCGAGTGGGGATCCAATCATGGATCCCCACTCGCACGTCAGTGGAGCGTAGTCGGCTCCTGGGTGCCTCGCGATCGTCGCATAGTGAGGGGCGGCTCTGGGAACTAGTCGAGCCAGGCGATGGGCTCGAAGCCGTCAACACCGTCATTGATGACGGGAACGGTATGGTCGCCGGTTCCGTCGACGTTGAGGATGTGGAGGGCGAAATCCGTTTGATCTTCGTTCCACATCGTAAATGCGATCTGTTGGTTATCGGGACTCAAGACGATCTTGTTACTGCCGTATTTTTTGCACTTGCGTGCATCGTCGTAGGGTTTGTAGATGCTCCTCTCCTGGTAGTACTCCCCTGAGAAAGTGCTCCGGTCAAGCTCGGGGCCTGATGCGGTGTAGACGAAGATGCCCCGGCCCTCCATATAGTCGAAGCACTCGTTGTTTTTGGAGACGCTCGCGTTGATGCTCCAGCACATGTGGTCTTTGTCGTTTCCTTCAGCGTACTGTGTTCCGCTCTCGGTGGCGAGCTTGGTCCCTGAGAGCAAACTGAGATAGCGAGAGCTGGGATCCGACGGTTCGATGTTCAGGAGAAGTTCCGGCTGCGTGCTGCCGATTTTGAGGCGGTAGTACAGTGTCCGCTTGCCATCGTCTTCATCGTACTCACGCTTGAAGTAGAAGTAATCGTCAGCTGAGAATGTCGGCGAGTAATCGGAATATGGGCGTCCCTCGTAAAGGGATGGGACTGCGGCGGATATGTCCGTGATGTTGTCGTCGGTATCGACGTATCCGACGTGAGCCCCTTGGAGGCCACTATCGCCATCGACGTACCATCCGGCCGCGACGTAGGAAAAATCTCGGGAGTAGCAGTAGTTGAAGCTGCAGTCCAAAGCTCCACTGGAAGTGATTGAACTGTCGCTTGCGGGTTTGTTGCGAAATATGCGCATCGCGACCACTTCCCCTGTGGCTGGGTCAGTGGCTCGGAATCGGGAGAGGTTGCCATATTTGCTGAAGGGATCTTTGATCAAGTCTTGGACGATCAGCCCGCGCATGGGTTTGTCTTCGAGAGGGCTGTGCGGGACGCCAGTTGGTGACGGGCTCGTCGTGGGCGTGGGACTTGGAGTTGTGGTCGCCGGTGTGGTCGTCGTTGCAACTGGTGTTTCGGGCGGCGGAGAGCTCCTGGGAATGCAGGCGCTGAGCGCGAATATACAGGAGCAAACGAGTACGGTAATGGGGGCGACGCTGCGAGACATGACATTCCTCGGTAAATGCTGTGAGTGCGATGCTTGATAGTATAGGCGGCCCTTCTATCCCGTCAATCCCGCCGCTTGAGGGCGAGGAGATGTGTTACGTGTGAGTGGGAGCACGACGGTGCGTTCCCGGGGATATTACTGTTGCCCTATGAACACTTCTCGTCGCGTCGTTGTTACTGGAGCCTCTACCGGAATTGGGCAGGCAACTGCCCGACTCCTCGCCGAACGGGGGTGGAAGGTCGTCGCCGTGGCCCGGCGTCGCGAGCGTCTGGAGGCCCTCGCCGAGCAGATTGGCTGCGAGTACTGGGCGGCGGACCTGACCGATGAGGCCCAGGTGAAGCAGATGGCTGCCCACATCCTGGAGGGTGGCCCCGTGGATGCGCTGGTCAACAACGCCGGAGGTGCTATCGGCGTCGACCGTGTCGCGGAGGGTGACCCCGCAAGGTGGAGCGCGATGTTCGACCGCAACGTGCTCACCGCCCTGCACTGCTCGCGTGCGTTCTTGCCGGGGATGCGCGAGCGGGGAGGGGACCTCGTCTTCCTGACCTCGACCGCCGCCCACGACACCTACCCGGGTGGCGGCGGCTACGTGGCCGCTAAGCACGCTGAGCGCATCATCGCCAACACGCTGCGTCAGGAGCTGGTGGGCGAGCCCGTCCGCGTCATCGAGATCGCGCCCGGCATGGTGCGCACTGAGGAGTTTTCGCTCAACCGGCTCGGCTCTCAGGAGGCCGCCGCCCGCGTCTACGAGGGTGTTGCGCAGCCCCTCGTCGCCGAGGACGTTGCCGAGGCGATCGTGTGGACGCTGGAGCGCCCCTCCCACGTCAACATCGACTCGATGATCGTGCGCCCGGTGGCACAGGCGACGAACACCCTCGTGGCTCGGAATACCACCGGAGAGTAGCGTCGCCGCGCCGGTCGTATGCATGGAGCGAGGCCGGGGCCGCTCGCGCGATGGGGTGCGCGTCGCGGTCCCGGCCTCGGGTCTGTGTCACTCGCTCCAGGCGAGGATGACGTGCTTGCCGCCGGCGATGCCCGTGACCTTTGTCAGCTGTGTGGCCTCGCCTCCGCCCACCGGAGCGGAGTAGAGCTGGTAGCTCATGTCGTCTTCGAGCTTCTTGAAGGGGGCCAAGAGCGCCATGCGCGTGCCGTCGGGGCTCAGTCGCAGGGTCTTGACGATCTCGTGGGTGCCGTCGAGGTTCGGCAGGCTCACCTTCGTCCACTCCTCGATGCGCAGGGACTTGTCGGACTCCGTCGTCTGTGAGAGAGGCTTTCCCTTCTTGGAGTACACGGCGTCCTTGTCCACGGTCAGGCACGTCCCATCCGGGGTGACGGCGAGTGCCCCGTAGCATCCGACGCCATTGTTGTTGGCCTCCCAAGTGTAGTGGCCGATCGCGATGGGAGTGGAATCGGGCAGAATCTGGAAGTCCTGCGTGTTCGAGACCGTGAAGGTGGTGGGAACTGCCTCGGGCGTCGACGTCTCGGAGGCGAAGCGGTAGAGGGTCCCGACGAAGTCCCCGTCGTCGGGCTTGTCTTCGTGCGCGACGTAGATGGAACCGTCGGGCCCGAACTTGGCGTACGCGTTGGAGTACGAGCGCGACCCTTGCGGTACGGGGATCAGATCATTGAGCAGCGTGAAGGAGCCGTCGGAGGACGCGACCGCAACGCGCTCGTTGCCCCCAGAAGTGTCGATCGCGAGGACGCGCTCGAAGTCGGGGGAATAGCAGTGCTCGCGCTCGCAAGCCCCACCCGTATATGTCGTGTACTCGCTCGGGACGGTGAACGTGCGCGTCGCCGTCACCTCGCCCGTAGCGGGGTCGTACGCCGTGATCGTGTCGGTCGTGTCGTCGGAGTTGTATTCCGTGGATGCGATGACGATGCCGCGAAGGGGAGCGGTCGACGGGTCGGCTGCGGCCGACGCCGTACCCTGCGTGCCTGTGGTGGAGGCAGAAGAGCTGGATGGAGTCGAGGATGCCCCGCAGGCGGTGAGGAGGAGGGCGCTCGTGGCGGTGGCGATGAGGATGGTGGGAATGGATTTGATGGACATGTGTCACCTCGTGAGTGTGATCGTCGGGTGGCGAACGTTGCAGGATAGTTGTGAGCTGACAAATAAAGCAAGCTCCAAAAAGTGATGCGCGACACCTATCGTTTCATAGCGTTTTCACAGTTTCGCCATAACATTCGCTTAATTGTCGCCCCTACTCTGCGAAGCAATGATGCACAAATCAGCAGAAAGGAGCGTCCCTCATGGCGGACGACAACAAGAACCTGTCGGGTGACACCGAGCGCACCTCGATCCTGCCCCAGTCAGAGCCTCAGGTTGCGGAGCAGACCGAGGTGCTTCCCACCCATGAATCTCAGGCGGAAACGGCGCAGATGCCACCGATTGCCCAGCAGGAGGGGGCTGGCGCGTTCGCCGGCACGCCCCTGGAGTCTGTCGTGGGGGCTTCTGCCGCCGAGCCGGCGGGCGACGAGGCTGTGGCTGCTAGCGCCGCGACAGGGGAGCCTGCATCGAAGAAATCCTCGTGGGGCAAGCGCGCCGCCATTGCAGGAGCTGCCGCGGCAATCCTCTCCGTCGGTTTTGGTGCGGGCATCATCACGCATGCGGCCGTTGTGGGCGATGGTCAGGACTTCTACGAGCAGGGCTACGAAGACGGTGTCAGCGACCAGGGTGACGGTGACGAGGACGGTGATTTCGGCCCCGGCGGTCAGAAGCCGGGTAACGGCCAGCAGCAGGGTCCCGGTAACGGTCAGCAAGGCCCGGGTTATCGTCAGCAGAAGGGTCCGGGCTCGCAACAGGGCGATGCTGGCAGCACTCGACCGGGACCTCCTCCGGAGGGTGGTCGAGGCCCCGGCAGCAAATCTGGAAGCCAGGGCAGTGCCGACACCTCAAACCAGAATGAGGATTCGACCGCCAGCTGAACGATGAGGGCGCGCGAGATGACATCCGTCTCGCGCGCCCTTTATACGAGTGTCGCCACCAGCGTCGAGAGGGCCACGCACACCAGAAGCGCAGCAAAGACGAGGCCGAGAACCCGGTTCGAGACTCTCTGGGTGAACCTGGCCCCCACGATGCCGCCTCCCATGGATGCCGCGGTGAACAGCGCGACCATGACCCCGGCCTCGGCGGTGATTGTCAGGGTCCCCGCGATCGTGCGCGACGCCAGCCCGAAGGCTGCGGTGATGACCATGACCAGCAGGGATGTCGCAGATGCCCGCTTCATCGGGTAGCGCAGCGCCAGGTGCAGCGCGGGCACGATCGCGAAGCCTCCGCCGACGCCGAAGAATCCCGTGAGGAAACCCGTCAGCGTCGCCAGCGCGACGACCTGGCATACGGTCGCGAGCGTCCAGGAGCCCTTGTCGCCGCCGGCGTCCCCGGCCTCGTCCGAAGAAGACGAAGCGGATGGGCGCAGCTGCGAGCGCACCATGAAGACCGCGACCGCTCCCAGGAGAGCGCAGAAAGAGAGCATGAGGGCGCGCGCCGGGACGAGCGGCCCCAGGGCCGAGCCCACCCACGTGCCCGCCAGGCCCACCAGGGCGAAGAGAGCGCCCTCGCGCCACGCGACGTTCCCGCTGCGAGCACGAGTCGCCAGCGAGACGGCGGCCGTCAGCCCCACGATGATGAGGGACAGCCCCGTCGCCTGATGCGGATCCTGCCCCAGGATATAGACGAGGATCGGCACCGACAAGATACCGCCGCCAGCGCCGAGCGAGCCGACGACGATACCGACGAGCAGGCCGATAACAAGCGCTTCAATGATCATGAGTCATTCCGAAGAGATGTGGCCTCAGATAGTCCGAGTGAGGCAGAGACCGCGGGGTCCATGATGTCCGAGGCCGGCCTGCCCGCCGCGATCAGCATGCCCATCGCGCGCAGGGCAGGGGTGGCGTGCTCGTAAAACGCCCGGTATCCCTCGCACAGGTAGTTATGCGCCCCATCGCCCCGGCGAACGAAACGGTCTTTCGGGCACCCGCCCCAGCACAGCCGCAGGTGCGGGCATGCGCGGCACTCCTCGTCCAGGTCGGGTTTCAGGCGCGCGAAGTCACGCATCTTGTCGGAAGAGGCCAGCTGAGCGAACGACGCGGAGCTAATCGACCCGACCAACCAGTCCGGCTCCACCCAGTGATCGCAGGCGTACACGTCCCCGTTGAACTCCATCGCCATGTTCGCCCCGCACTGGGGTGCGTGCACGCACACCGTGGCCGACCCGAACATGGCCGATAGGGTCGAATCCACGTCCTGGATGAAGACTTCGCCGACGTCGGTGGCCAGCCACTGGTCGAACACCTCGCACAGGAAGCGCCCGTAGGAGGCGGGGGAGGTGGATCGGCTGGTGACGCAGTCCCCGTCCTGGCGGTATAGGAGCGCCGAGGTTCCGGAACGCCAGCCGCGCTCGGCCTGTGCCAGGTCCGCGGCGCGCACCCGCTCCACGATCGGAATGAACTGCAGGTAGCGGGCCCCGAGCTCATCGCGAAAATACCGGTACACCTGCGCGCCGCGTTCCTCGTTGGCCGCGTTGACCGTACACAGGACGTTCGCCTCCACGCCCGCGCGGGCGAGGGCCTCCCAGCCGCGCACAACCATCGCGTGGGTGCCGCGCCCGCCACGGTTGATCCGGTAAGCGTCGTGCAGGGGAGCGGGCCCGTCAATGGAGACCCCCACGAGGAAGCCATGGTCGGCGAAGAAGCGCGCCCACTCGTCGCTCACCAGCGTCCCATTCGTCTGCAAAGCGTGACGCACCGACTGCGTGGGGCGACGGTAGCGCTCACACAGATCCATGAGGCGCTCAAAAAAGTGCAGGCCGCGCAGGGTTGGCTCCCCGCCCTGCCACAGCATCGTGACCTCGCCGTCGGGGCTCGACTCCAGAAACGCCTCGACGTAGCGCTCCAGGGTCTGCTCGGACATGGTCTGCGCGGCAGCGTCGTACAGCAGCTCCTTGGACAGGAAAAAACAATACTGACAATCCAGGTTGCAGGCGGCCCCCGTCGGCTTCGTCACCACCGAAAAGGGAAGACGGGCACTCATGGACACCCGCCCTCGCCGCACACCTCCACCCCCGGCGAGGCCGTGGCCCCTCCCCGGTGAGACGCGCGCTCGCGGTCGGGTTCCTCCTCAGCGGGAGGATGCGCCGCGATGTAGGCGCAGCCCTGGGCGGCCCCGAGCGGACCAAGCGACGCCGTGACCACGTCAATATCCCACTCCATGACGGGCAGAAGCTCCGCCCCCATATGAGCGGCAATGCTCTCACGCAGGGACGGGAAGGCGTCGACAATCTCGCCCGCCAGAATGATTGCTTTCGGATTAATGAGCAACGCCGCCGACCCCAACACATAGCCGATCGCCCGCGCGGCACCCTCCAACGCCGCCAGCGCACGCTCATCCTCGGCGTGCACCGCCGCGCGCAGCGCCGTCACATCCCGCACCCCCGCGCGCTCGCACAAGGCAGGCACCGACGCCAGCGTCTCCACACACCCCCGTTTACCGCACCCACACAGCGCGTCGTTTCCCGCCACCGTGATATGCCCCAGCTCCCCAGCCAAACCCGTCGCCCCACCCACCAGGCGAAAATCCGACACGACGCACCCGCCCACGCCACCGGACAGGCGCAAGTAAATGAACGACGACATACCCGAGCC
>CABKMZ010000078.1 GCA_902373545.1 uncultured Actinomyces sp.
GCTCGCTGACCATCAGCGGCGGCACGACGACCGTCTACGGCCCGGCCTCCGGCGCCAACGGCGCCCTGGATTCCAACGGCGCCATGAGCATCACGGGTGGCACGGTCATCGCCTTCGCGACGAGCGAGATGGTGGAGACGCCGACCACGACCGACGGCCAGGGCTGGATCTCCACCGCGGCCTCCGGATCCGCCGGGTCGACCGTGACGATTAGCGACTCCTCCGGCTCCGTCCTGGGCACCTACACCTCGCCCAAGGCCTTCGGAAACGTCATCTACTCGACCTCCGGCATGACCAACGGCACCACCTACACGGTGAGCGTCGACGGAACTGCTACCGAAGCGACCGCCGGCGAGGGCGGCATGGGGATGGGCGGACAGCCCCCGGCCGGAGGCCCGGGCGGCCAGCCCCCGATGGGCGGTCCGGGTCAGGGCGGTCAGCCCCCGGCTGATGGCCAGGCCCCGACCGCTCCCCAGAACTGACCGCTCCTGCGGTCGGCGGTTCCCGCGAACGGCGGCCAGACTCGACGGGCAGTCGGAGCTGGCAGCCGGTGAGGCACCGGCCTGACGGCCGGACCTGACAATCGCAGGAACGGCACCAGTCAGTGGACACTAACACCCTCCAACAACTGTGCCCCGCGTGTTCGTCAACACGCGGAGCACAGTGCATCCGCGGGATACGCCCACCCGACGAGGCCACCCACGAGCGGGAGGCAGCCACGGCCTCGTCGATGGGAGGGAACGCAGCACGCGTCTGTGGCTGCGCCTAGCGTGCTGAGAATTTCTTCATCTCTTCCTTGTTGAGGTCGAGGCTGGGGTCGGGTTCGAAGCAGAAGGTGATGAACCGGGGGTTGTACTCGCGGGCGCCAGGCGTGATAGCGAGCAGGGTAAAGGTACCGACACCGTCGACGACGGCAGATTTGCCGATGGTGAGATCTGCATTGACCCACGAGTAAGGCCCTTGCCCATTTCCACCTTTGAGAGACGTGCGCTCCTGGTTCCGGTCATCTGGCGAAGAGTAGAAATAGTACGCTGGGTCGGTGTTTGCGGCGCGCGGACGCACGAGAGCCTCCTCCTGAGCCTTGAGGAGATATCCGGCGCATCCGTCCGTTGCGGTCGGTGTGCTGGTTGACGTGCTGGTCGGTGTGCTGGTTGACGTGCTGGTCGGTGTGGGATCCGCCTGATGCGTGGTGGGCGCGCAGGCGCCGAGGAGCAGGGACAGACCGACGCAAGTTGCCGCGACGGTGTACAGGGGCTGGCGGAGCGTGTGTGTCATGTGTGTCATGGGTTAGATCGTGCGGGAGACTTCGAAGTCTGGGTCGGGTTCGAAGCAGAAGGTGGCCGAGCCGTGGCCGTAGACGGCCTGTGCGGTGGTGATGTCGAGGAGGGTGAATGTGCCGATGGTTGGGACGTGCTTCGGCTCGCCGACGAGGAGGCGGTCTTTGATCCAGCCGGGGTAGCCGTCGTGCCACCCGCCGATGATCGAGGCGTACATGGCGCCGTTCTCGATACCGACCTTGGAGATGATGAAGGTCGGCTCGTTCGGGTTCTTTCCGGGGGCGAATTGTGCGGTTTCGTCGACGGTGGTGATGTATCCGTTGCACTCTGGCATGGGTGTGCTCCTCGTGGGTGACGGCGCGGGCGTCGGGCTCGCGGTGGTGATGGTTGGTGAGGGAGTCGGATCTGGCATGTGGGGCGTCGGGAGGCAGGCTGCGAGTAGGATTCCAGCCACGAAACATGTGGACGCGATGGAACGAACGAATGGTGGAATACTGCCCATGGCTTATAGACTTCCGATCACCGTACTGCCATAATGGGCTTCGTAGTCTTCCCAGGAGAGTGTGAAGGTAGCGGGCCCCGTTCCATCCGATGTGGTGTTGCTACCGTATGGATTGCACAGGGTCACCCCGTTCGCGTCAGCAGAAACCACGGTGTATGAGTGGTTTCCGACGAGCGTGATTTCAGTGTCCTTCCCATCGACTGTAGCGTAAACTGAGGCCTCTTCCTTGGTGCCGGCAACTATGGGCTGGTGTTGTTGCGAAGCCAGGAGGATCTTTGCACGTTCGGCATCGGTATAGCCGCCTGCGGCTTGGTCTATGGGCAGCTCAACAGTCGATTTCCCTGTGAAAACGGAGAAAACCTCGGTCGAATAACCATAGTCTATGCCTGGGGGATTGTTGTCAAATCTGTTCGAGCCCCCAGGGTGGCTTTGTCCCCACGCGGCTTCGAGGATGGAGTAGGCGCCCACGCGCCCCCCTTGGGTGGCGCCGTGAATGTACTTGCTGTGCACGAAGACCTCGTTCGCCGGTGAGGCGTCGGCGTGAGCGGGGTCGGCTGGGAGTCGAACGAGGTAGCCATCCACGTTGCCGTGCTCGTCGTAGTGGGGCTGAATCATGGAGGCGAGCTTTCTTTGCCCCTCCGGTGTCTGGGCCAGGGCGGCCATGGGAGCCAGGAAGTAGCAGTCACCGATCTGCCCCTGCTTCATTCCCTCCCAGTTGAACGTCCCGTTATTGAGTGCGTCAAGGTCCTCCTGGATGTGGGCAATATCATTCTGCGACAGCTGCTTCATTTGTCCGGCGGCCGTGGCCGTCCCATTGTAAATTTGCACGGGCTCGATGTGTACGATGCGCGCGAGGTCCTGCGCGCACGTGTCGGCGGCCTGCTTGACGGACTCGATTCGAATGTGCGCCGCAGAAACGAGGGTGTTGGCTGCGGGCACGTATTTCGCTCTGGCCAGCAGGGGGACAGGAGCATTGTCCACCTTTTCGTCGAGCTTTGACGCTTGATAGCGCAGGTTCTCGATGTAGCTCTGCCCCGCGCGTACCTCCCCCGCGTAGACGCTGATAGCCGAGGACGCTGTCGTGCAATCACCCCCCAAATTGATGTAGCGGTTCCTCTGGCGCTTGAGTGAGCTATCAAAGTCGTCGCGTGCCTGACCCATCCACTCGGGTGCCAGGTGCGCCGAGGACATCACGTCGTCGGCGAGGCCGTCGCAGTGGTTGCCGTAGGTATCCCACTCGGCGGCGAGCGAGGTGAGAGAATCGGCGTTTCCGGGGACGTCGTTGATCAGTGACTCAAAGTATCCGGTCACAATAGCTCCCTTACAGTGGCTGGTTGAGGTCCGAGCGGAACAATGCGGCCCACTGCTCATCGTTCTGCTGGCTCTGCTTTACCGTATCGTGCAGCGCCGCATCGGTCGACGCATGCCAAGTCTCGATAGTCGTGCGGCGTTTCCCAATCTTGGCCCTGAAAGCCGCGTGCATGACCATGAGCGAGAGAGAACCGAATCCCCCATTGCCTAACGGACTAGGCGTCTTTTTCCCTGTGAAGCTGTCCTTGACGTCGTTCAGCTTTGTTGCGACGGCCGTGATTTGCTCGTCATTGATGGAAAAGTAAGGCACGGTTCCTCCCCTACCGGTCGGCAAGTCTTGCTCGAAGACTATGAGACAGCACACAAGAAGTCAAGGTTGTCCAACCTTTGTCCCGAGGGTGCCCACCCGACGTTCGTGCACGACGCCCAACTACACTGGTATCAGCAGACGAGGCCACGGCCTCGTCGATGACAACGAAAGGACCCCTCATGCTCCCCTCCGAGAAGCTCGCCGAGCTCGGCCTCGAGCTGCCCGCCGTCGCCACCCCCGTCGCCGCCTACGTGCCCGCCGTCATCGACCGCGGCGTCGTGCGCACCTCCGGCCAGATTCCCGTCGTGAACGGTGAGCCCGTGTGCATCGGAGCCGTCGGCGAGGACGGCGCGGACCCTGAGGACGCCAAGGACGCGGCGCGCGTGTGCGCCCTCAACGCCCTGGCCGCGGCGGCTTCTGTCGCGGGCGGCATTGACAACCTCGCGGGCGTCGTGAAGGTCGTCGGCTTCGTGTCCTCGCGCCCCGACTTCTATGGCCAGGCCGGCGTCATCAACGGCGCCTCCGAGCTCTTCGGTGAGATTTTCGGCAGCCAGCACGCGCGCAGCGCCGTCGGCGTCGCCGCCCTGCCCCTCAACGTCAGCGTCGAGGTCGAGGCCGAGTTCCTCATTAAGTGAACGCGCGGGCACGGCTGAGGCGCGCCTACACTGTATGAGGTTTACCGAAATGGCCCTGCGGGCCGGAGGATAAGGAAAAGACATGACTGACCGTCAGATGTTCAAGCTGGTCGACGCCAACACCGTCCCTTCCGAGGACGGCGGCTGCGGTTGCGGCTGCGGTGGCGAGGGTAAGAAGGAGCGCGCCGAGCAGGCCGCTCCCGCCGAGGCCCCGGCTGCGCAGGCCCCCGAGCAGGGCGGCTGCGGCTGCGGTGGACACGGTGGCGGACACGGCCATGGTCACGGCCACGGCGCTGCCGCCCAGGCCGCCGAGGCCCCCGCTGAGCACGCCGGTTGCGGCTGCGGCGGACACGACGCCCCCGCCGAGCGCCCCCACGAGATGGCCGCCGAGCCCATCGCCGCCGAGCCCATCGCCTCCACGGCAGGCGGCTGCGGCTGCGGTGGCCATGGCGGCGGACACGGTCGCGGCCACGGCAAGGCCCACCCGGGCGGCGCCGGCGTCATCCACCGCCCCGGCGCGGACGAGCTTGTCATTCACTCGATCCCCCGCGTCGTGCGCCACGCGGTCCTCTTCGCCGCGGTCGACAACCTCCCCGTCGGCGAGAACCTCCAGATCTGCGCCCCCCACCAGCCTGAGCCGCTGTTCGCGCACCTGAAGGACTCGGCGCAGCACTACCGCGTCGAAACCCTCGAGGTCGGCCCCGTCGACTGGCGCTACCGCATCACGCGTCTGGCCTGAGCGCACCTCCACGTACGAGGCCGTGGCCGACTCTGCCTTCCCGGTGGGGCCAGCCACGGCCTCGTCGCATTCGAACGCAGATCAAACGCCGTTTTGTGACCTCGTTCGCGTGACGGGGCGAGCGCGACCCGGTACCGTTGAGGTATGAGCATCTTTGACATGACTTCTGACGCCGACGTTGAGGACGACCTGGACCGCGTCGAGACCGACGTGGTCGTGGACTGTGACATCGAGGCCGCGTGGGCGCTCGTGTCGGAGCCGGGCTGGTGGGTCAACGACGGCCCGCTCGGCGACCATGAAGTGAGCCTCGGCGACGACGGCCTGTATCGCGTGAGCGACCCGGACGCCGGCGACTGGCTGATCGAGAAGGCCGACGAGGACCCTATGGACGTCGTCGCTTTCCGCTGGTACCCGCTCGCCGACGACGAACTGCCCGACGAGTACGCGACCCGCGTCGAGGTTTCCCTGTCCGAGGAGCGCGGCGGCGTCGCCATCCACGTCGAGGAGTCCGGCTTGGCGTCCGTCTCCGACGACGAGGCCGTGGCTCGCCAGGCGTACGACGACGCGATCGGCATGTGGGAGCAGGTCCTGGTCGCCGCGAAGAACTACCTCGAGGGCCGCTGAGCGTTCGCGCTTCTTCGCTGACGTCGGCACGTCTCGATGCGGCGCGGGATCCGTGGCGTTTCCCCGTGGAAGCGCGCCTGGATTGCGCGCTGAAACAAGATGAATGACAACCCCCGCAGCCTGATGGCTGCGGGGGCGTTCGTTGGGGGTGTTCGTTTCTAGGTTCTAGTGGTGGTTGCAACGGATCTTGGTGAAGGAGTTCGTTGCGGGGCGGCGGTGTGCTGGGGCGGCTTGGTCGTTAGCGGTGTGTGGTGTGCTGCCTGCTCGTGGGGAGGTGTGCATGTCCGCGTTTGGGCTTGTTGGCGTGGGCGGTGCACCCGATCCGTAGGCAGTGCACCCGTTCTGATCGGGTGTAGCGTCCCGCAAGAGGTGTAATGCCCAGTGTGGGAGTTGCTGTGCGAACCGTGGTGGAGCTTGTGACTCCGAAGCGTTGCGCCATTTAGGGGAGCGTTGCACTAGTTGAAGGAGCAATGCACTAGATGGGGGAGCATTGCACTGGATAGTAGCTAGTGCAATGCCCTGCTAAGTAGTGCAATGCTGGCGAAAGTAGTGCAATGCCTCCCGGGGTCGAACGCTGCGCGAGCTGCATCGACATGTGCCGGGAGTGGGTGTCAGCCTCCTGAAATTTCGCACGTAATTCCCCTGCGATTGTTTCAATGTTTGAAGTCAGAACGTTGGAATTCTGCGGTTTTGAGGCCTAAACGCGTCTGGCCGTCAGGGAATTACGTGCGGAATTGATGGGGCCCGCCGCGGCTACTCTGTTGCGTGCCCGGATGCCGCGTGCCCGGCCTCGCGCTCCGCCTCGCGTGCTGCTTTCTTGGCGCGGGCGTGCGCCTCGACCTCTTCGGGGGTGAGGGGGCCCTGTGTGGTGCCTTCGCTGCCGTCGGTGCGCTCCCACGAAATGGCGAGGCTGTCGCGCGCACCGAAGCGCGCCAGGTGGATGCCGACGATGAATTCGAGGCGATCGGCGCGCTCGGGCTCCGTGCGTAGCTCGAGTCGCAGATCAGACGCCGACGCGATCACGTCGAAACGTCCCAGAACCGGACCCTCGCGGTCGAACAGCAGGTATCCGCTGCCCGCCTCCTCGTCCCACGAGCCCGTGATCTTGTGGCCCATGTGGCTCACAAGCTGCTTGCCGTAACGCGCCGCGCGCTCCGTGGATACCGATGCCGTGGCGATCAGAGGGAACGAGGCCGATGTGGGCTCCTCCGGCGCCGCATCGACGGGCGCGGGGGTGGTGGGGTTGCTGGTGATGGTGTGGGTGTGCGCGGCAGCGTCGAGGGTGTCGGCAGCGCCCTGGGTGCCGACCGTGGCGGGGTCCTCCGGCGCCGCATCGGGGGGCGCGGGGGCGGCGGCTTCGATGGGGGCGGTTTCAGCGGATCGGGCGGGAGTGCTCGAGGAGGCCGCAGGGGAGTGGGTGGCCGAGGCCTCGTCGAAGGAAGAGAGTCTCTTTGATTCCATAAGGCTAACCTAACTCGGCTGTGGGCTGCGTGCCATGCGACACCTGAATTCGGACGCGGGCGGGCCGTTGCGGTAGCGTTGGAGGGTCAAGCGCGCTACGTGCGCGCGCAAAGACCGCGCAAAGCGCCGCCCGTGGGCGGCATCGGCGGAAAGGAATACTTATGAGCAGCGAGCCAGTCACGCATGACGAGCCCGGGCAGCAGGGCGGTGAAAAGCTCCAGCGAACGCTGAAAAATCGCCACATTCAGCTGATCGCCATTGGCGGTGCAATCGGAACGGGCCTGTTCATGGGCTCGGGTAAGACGATCTCCGTCGCGGGCCCCTCGATCCTGCTGGTGTACACGATCATCGGCGCAGTCCTGTTCCTCTTCATGCGGACGCTGGGTGAGCTGCTGCTCTCCGATCGCAAGTACGCGACCTTCGCGGACATCGCGCGCGACCTGATCGGCCCGTGGGCGGGCTTCGTGACTGGGTGGACGTACTGGGCGTGCTGGGTCGTCACCGGCGTCGCGGACATGATCGCGATCACCGGCTACACGCACTTCTGGTGGCCGGACCTGCCCCCGTGGATTCCCATCACCGCCACGACGCTGTTGCTGTTCGCCCTCAACGCGATGACGGTCAAGGCCTTCGGTGAGACGGAGTTCTGGTTCGCGCTCGTCAAGATCATCGCGATCATCGCCCTGGTCATCGTCGGTTTCGGTATGGTCGCCATGGGCACGATCGACGAGGAGGGGACCGCCGCCGCCGTCTCGAACCTGTGGAGCCACGGAGGCTTCTTCCCCAACGGATTCACCGGCTTCCTGGGCGGCTTCCAGATCGCCCTCTTCGCCTTCATCGGTATCGAAATGGTCGGCACGACGGTCGCCGAGACCGACGACCCGGACACCACTCTCCCCAAGGCCGTCAACTCCATCCCGGTACGCATCATGCTCTTCTACGTGGCGGCACTCGCGGCCATCATGATGGTGACCCCCTGGGACCAGGTCAGCCCTGAGCGTTCCCCCTTCGTCACGATGTTCTCGTTGACCGGCCTGGGCGCTGCGGCAACGATCGTTAACCTGGTCGTGCTTTCGTCGGCGGCCTCGAGCGCGAACTCGGGCATCTACTCGACGTCTCGCATGCTCTATGGCCTGGCCCGACAGGAGCAGGCTCCCGGTGTCTTCGCGCGCCTCTCGAAGCATCACGTGCCCCTCAACGCCCTGTTCCTGTCTTGCGTGTGCCTGCTGTCGGGCATCGTCATCATGGGGATGGGTGGCTCGATCTCGGCGGCGTTCACGCTGGTGACCTCCGTGTCCGCCACTCTGTTTATGGGCGTGTGGGTGGTCATCGTCGTGTCCTACCTGGTGTACCTGCGTCGCCGCCCCGAGCTACACAAGGTCTCTCGCTTCAAGTCGCCTGGCGGCGCGCTCGGCGCGTGGGTGGTCCTGGCGTTCATGGGGGCCATGGGCGTCATCCTGGCGATGTGGGACGATACTCGCCCCGGCCTCGTCTATTCCCTGGTGTGGATCGTGTTCATCGTGGGCGCGGCTTTCGCGAATCGTCACTACCTGCTGCGTCGTGCGGAGCGCGGAGTCCTGGGCGATGGGGGGACGGGCGAGGGGCGCCATCAGGGCCCCCACCTGCACGAGTAGCGCAATGAATACCAAGTGACTATGCTCACTAGTGTGCCACGGGAGCTCGAATCGAGCTGAGAGGGGACCATCCCCGACCGTAGAACCTGATCCGGATCATACCGGCGTAGGAAGGCTCTTCCCACGTGGCCGCCGTGCAACACGAAGGGAGTATTCTCGCATGGCCTCCACTGCCCCTTCCCTCCGCTGGAGGGTTATTGACATCGTCACTGCCGCAATCCTGGGTGTCGCGTGTGGCCTCATTTTCGTCGCCTGGAACCAGGTTGGTTACGCGGGCTACGAGGCTCTGAAGGCGATCCTGCCGGGTCTCGGCGGCCTGGTGACGGGCATCTGGCTGCTGGGCGGCACGCTCGGCGGCTACGTCATCCGCAAGCCCGGCGCCGCGCTCTTCGTCGAGCTGCTGGCCGCGACCGTCTCCATGGGTCTGGGTTCCCAGTGGGCGATTGGCGCGCTGTATTCGGGCATTGCCCAGGGACTCGGTGCCGAGATTGTTTTCGCCGCGTTCGTGTACCGCCGATTCAACGTGTGGGTGGTCTCTGCCGCTGGCGCCATGGCTTTCGCAGCTGAGTGGTGCCTTGAGCTCTTCACGGAGGGCAACCTCGCGAAGGAGGTCTCTTTCAACGTTGTTTACCTGGTGTCCGGCGTGGCGTCGGGCATCGTCCTGGCCGGCTTGCTCGCGTGGGCGCTGACGAACGCGCTGGCGAAGACGGGCGCCCTGGACCGCTTCGCCTCGGGCCGAGGAGCGCGCGAGCTTGTCTGATTCCCCCTCCATGAACGAGGCCTCCTCCGCCTCCCCCCGCCCCGTGTCCTCCCCGGATGGCCGGGTGCCGCTGGGTGAGGGGGCGGGCGCGCGCCTGCGCGCGCGCGGATGGGGATGGCGTCACGCTGGGCGCAAGAA
>CABKMZ010000079.1 GCA_902373545.1 uncultured Actinomyces sp.
GTTCCACTATGTCTGACAGTTATCGCCTCAACCACAACTACACCGTTGTATTTCGATGAGATTCCGGGCATGACGGCAATATAACAACTTCTCTGAACTCTTGGTCAGCGCCGAAAAACGCCAGCCCGCACCTATTTATCAAATAATCATGGAAACGTCGGCCACCGAGTGCGCAAATAATGACCGCTAGTGCCGAAACCGGTGGGACAATCCACCACGATTTGAGTGTTGCAACTCACATGCGGGGATGTTGTCGGCTGAACACACGACGTCGCCCCTCTATCGATGCCCTTGACCGATCGTTGGGTTGATTATCTGCGGGCGCACCCAGACGGCGCGAGGGACGCGCCCCCGCCCCCGGCCTCGTCCCTACGAGATGCCATCCTCGCAGGTCAGGCACCCCGCGTCCATCGCGAATGTGCGGTCCGCGTAGCGGCGGGCCTCGGGCTCATGGGTCACGATGAGGACACCCGCTCCCCCGTCCGCCGCCTCACGCAGGAGGCGCAGGACGGTGGTCGCGTTCTCAGCGTCCAAGCCAGCCGTCGGCTCATCGGCCAGGACGATACTCGGGTTCATGAGGAGCGCGCGGGCCACGGCGACGCGGCGCAGCTCGCCGCCCGACAGCTCATTGGGCCGGGCCTGCGCCAAGTCACCCAGGCCCACGTGGTCCAGCAGTTCCTCGGCGTGCTCGCGCGGCGGCTCCCCCGCCGCGTAGAGCACGGCGGGCAGCAGGACATTCTCGATGACCGTCAGACTGCGCAGCGCCGTGTGCCCCTGCGGGATCAGGCCGATGCACTCGTTGCGCAGGCGCGAGCGCTCCTCGTCACGCATCGCGTACAGGTCCTCGCCGCCCACGGACACGGTGCCCGCGGTGGGCGGGAGCATCCCAGCAAGCATGGACAGCAGCGTGCTCTTGCCGCTACCCGAGTGCCCGGTGATCACGGTCAGCTGCCCCGCCTCCAGCGCGATGTCGAGCGGGTGAACGGCCGTGAAGAGGCGGGTTCCCCGACGGCCGCGGGGGAAATCCTTGGTGAGGGAGGTCGCTTCAATGAGCATGTCACTCGCCTTCCTTGAGTAGGGCACTGGCGTCCTTCATGTTCAGGGCGCGCAGAGCTATCCACGATGATACGAGGGCGACGAGGCCCATGGCGGCCACGGTCCCCACCGCCAGCCCCGCGATGACGGGGATGGAGGGGACCAGGAAGCCCAGCCCAATGGTCTGCCGCACGAGGCCCGAGAAGGACACGATGAGGACGCCCGACACGATGATCCCGGCGCCCGCGCCGACCGCGTTGACCACCACGGCCTCGGACAGAACGATGCGCGAGACCAGGCCCTTGTGGGCACCGACCGCGACGAGCGTGCCAAACTCGCGCCTACGCTCGACGATCATCATGACGAAAACGAGGGTGACCATCGCCAAGCCCACGCCCCACACGAGGGCGATCAGCGCGGTGATCGTGCGGGACGTAGTCTCGAGCGATCGGGCGATCCCGCTGACCATCGTCGTCGACGTCGCCACGGACACACCGGGCACGCGCGCCTGGATCTCGGCCGCCACCGCGTCGGCGTCCACGCCGGGCGCGACCCTGACCATGACCGAGGAAATGATGTGGCCCGTATCCAGGGTCGTGTACTTGTTGAGCCCCTTGTCCAGCGACGAGTCAATGAGGATCCGAGCGGTGTCAAAGTTGGCGTACACGGCGTTATCCAGGCTCGATCCGGTGGGCTCGAATTGGGCGACGACGCGCAGCTTGTTGCCAAAGAGCGAGAAGTTCTCCGGGTTGGCCACGCCCACGTTCGCGCCGACGATCACATCCATCTCGCCGAGGCCCGCCTCCCCGAGCGTGTCGGCGATCCACGGCTGGACGGTGAAGTCGGTGGCAGGGTCAAAGGCGATGACCTGGTAGCGGCCCGAGCAGCACGAGGCCCGGGCGGTGGCGAGGAACAGCTGGGCGGAGGCGGCCTCCACGCCGTCGACGGCGGCCACCTGGTCGCGGATGGCCTCGTCCATGTAGAAGTAGGAGGGCTCGGTGCTCACCAGGAAGGTCTGCGCGTCGAAGTCGGCGTCGGCCTGCTCGGGGGTCACCATGATGTCGGCCCCCAGGCGCGACTCGACGGTGCGCAGGCCGCGGTCGATGCCCGAGACGAGCATGGTTCCGCCGAACATGACCATCGTCATGAGCGCCGAGAACAGCATGAGGGTCCCCGTGCGCACCGGATATCCGCGCAGGTTCATCCACGGGAGTCGCGCGAGCGAATACATGTTGTTCCTCCTGTTGAAGCCCTAGATGGGGGCCAGCTTATTACCCTGGGCGCCGCGGGAGACGCGCGCGAGGGCGAGGCGAGTTCCCACGACCCCCGCGCCCACCAGCAGGGCGACGGTGAGCGCGGCAAGGGGCACGGACCGGCCCGGCGAGGCCAGCGCCGCCAGCGCGGGCGCGTCGCCGACCAGGGGCAGCACGCAGGCACCGACGAAGACGCCCGCGAGCGCGCCGACGACGTGGACGAGCAGGGATTCGGCTGTCAGGACGCGGGCGATGACGCGCCGCGAGGCGCCGATCGAGCGCCACACGTAGATCTCGTGGCGGCGTTCGTTCATGAGGGTCAGTTGGGCGAGCATGAGGGCGGCCAGCAGGATCAGCCAGGCGGCGCCGAGGACGCCGAGGACGACCGTTCGGTGAGCCCGGATGTCCGAGGCCGTGGTGGCCACGGTCAGGTCGGATCGTACGGCGCTGACTTTGCGCACGTAGAGGTTGATCCACTCTGTCACGGCCTGGACATCTGCCGGGTTAGCCACGCGCACGAGGGCGACCGTGTAGTCCTCGGCGGGGTTCAGGGAGGCGTAGGTGTCCACGCCGGCCTGGGTGGAGGCGGCGATGACCTGGCTGAGGGTGTCCATGGAGACGAAGACGGCTGCATCCAGGCTGGTGCCGGTGGCCTCCAGGTGAGCGCCCACCGGCCACTGGCGCCCGAAAATGGTGACGTCGCCGGCGTCCGTGAGGGGGACGGCGGAACCCACGGCGACGGTGCCCGCCTGGGGCGATACTCCCTCGCCCTCGGCGATCCACGGGGAGATCACAAAGTCGGTCGCTGGGTCGTAGCCGACGACCCACAGGGGATCGTCGCCGTGTGTCTGGTCGGCGATGGTGAGCTGGTAGGAGACGGCTGCGATGTCCTCGTTGGCGCCCATGCGCGACAGGGCCGATCTGGGCTGGTCGCACAGCGCGGGCGTGCCCAGCATCGTCACGCTCTTTTTGTCGACCTTGTTCAGGCAGGACGTCGGGTAGACGACGAGGTCGGCGCCGAGCCTGCGCTGGGCGAGGCTGAGCTCGGCGCGCATCCCGTCGAGGGCGACGAGCCCGCCGAAGACGCATGCGGCCTGGGCGAGCGCGAGAATGAGGATGATCGCGGCGCGCACCGGGTGTGCGCGCAGGCTCTTGAGGGGAACGAGGCGCAGCGCGAACGCACGGGTCATTGCCCGCCTCCGCCGACCTCGGCGCAATCGATCCACAGGGCCGGGCGCACCCCGTAGAGCACGTCGACGTTCGCGCCGCTGGGGAGCGGGGTGCCCGCGGCGTCGACGTATTGCGCGGCGAAGGGGTAGGTGCCCGGCGAACGCAGCCACCAGTCGGCCGTCCCCTCCTCGCTGACGGACAGGGTGCCCGAGGCCGCGGCCTGGCTGGCGGGTGCCGCGCCGATGTCGGAGCGGGCGGCAGACGTACTCAGGTAGATGACGCTCTCCTGCTCGCTCAGCGCAAAGACGCGATCCTGCGTGGGCGCGCCGCCCGCAGCGCCGGTGATGGACTGGTCCGCGTTGTCGTTGAGGACCGAGGGGATGATCCCCTGCTGGGCGGGCGTGAACGCGGCATCGAAGAAGTCACCGTTCATCCACGCGCGCAGGTCCGAGTCCGCCCACGTCACGTCCTGGAAGGGCACGTGGTTGTACTGGCGCCCATCCAACACATCGGCGCTCAGGACCAGCAGCCTGTCGCCGAAGCGCTCCAGGACGATCCACTGGATCGGCTCGGGGCCGTTGAGCTCATCGCCATCCTGTTCGAAGGACCCGAAGGTCACCAGGTCCCCCTTGGCAGCCTTGCGGTAGGGCAGCGCCGGGTCCTTCTCGACGAGGCCCGCCGCACGCTCCTTCGCGTCCGAGTAACCCGCCAGCCCCGTGAAGATCTCGTAGGCCGCCGTCGTATCCCCAGCCTCGGCCAGTCGGACCGCCTCGGCGTAACGCGAGCCGCGGTGATGGTTGTAGCCCAGGAAGGCCGCGGACAACACGAGGAGAACCGCCGCGAGTGCGACGGCTCCCCTCCTGATGGTTGCCTGGGTCAGGCGCGCGCGTGTCACCGCCTCGACATCAGGCCTGAGAGGCCCGGTCCTTCTTGAGCGTGTGAACCAGGGCGGCGACGCCGCCACCGGCAACGACGACGCTCATGATGCGCACGAAGGGCTGGAACACCGTGTGGCAGCGCATCGTCTTCATCATGCACAGCGGGCAGATGACGCCGGGGATGAAGAAGACGACGATCGCGCCGATCAGCGACAGGGCCTGGAGGGCCAGGCGCACGCCCTTATTCTTGACGAAAGCCGCGGTTCCGAAGAACACGACGAGGCCCGCCGCGCTGGCGGCCACCGAGTTCTGGCACTGGTGACAGTGCATCCAGGTGCCATCCGGCCTGGGCTCGCAAGCGGAGAACACGGTGACCCCGCCGGCGAGAAGCGCAGCACTGAGCGCCGCGGGCACGAGGGGAATAATGATGTCCTTCTTTGACACGGAGATAATTCCTTCGAGACGAACAAGTGTTGACGAGCTTTATAAAAGTATCATAAGCCTAATTTAGGTAGGGACACAACGCCTTCAGGCGCTTCTCCGTACCAGCACGCCCGCGCAGGGCACGCCCCTGCGCGGGCGTGTGCACTACCTATTTCTGCGGCGCAATGCCACCGCCAACGTGCCACTCATCCCGCCACTGGACGCCTAAGATTGAGTCATCCCCCACCAGTGAGGTGCCATTATGAATAGGATCCGCATCCGCTTCATCCGATGCATCGGAGCATCGGTAGCCGCGCTCGCCTGCGTTGGCCTCTTCCCCCTATCAGCCGCTGCCACCGACGTCGACGCAGACGCCGCAACGCCAGCCGCCGCCCAATCCGGCCCACAATCAGGCGCACAGTCGGGTGCGAGCACACCCACCGCACCAGCCACGCCCGAGGCACCCCCCGCCTCGCCCGAAGCCACCCCCGACCGGACAGCCTCCGCGACGCCCGAGGCCACCCCGGCCTCGTCGGACGACGCTCCCCCGACACCCGACCCGGCGCAGCCCGAACCGGGTGACCCCGCCGAACCCGCGCCGGATAATCCAGCCGAACCCGAACCCCCAGCACCCGTCACCTCCCAGTGGGTGCGCCACGCCGAGGGCTGGCGCTACGAGAGTTCGGACGGAACCTGGCTCAAGGACGGCGTCTTTGACGTCGGCGGCGTGCGCTACGCCTTCAACGCCGACGGCTTCGTGCCCCGTGGCTGGTACCGTGGGCCCGACGGCGTCTGGTACGCGTCGACCGAGAACGGCGTGCGCACCGGCTGGTACCGCGACGGCGCGGCCTGGTACCTGCTGACCGACTCCGGGGCCATGACCACCGGATGGCAGGTCTCCGACGGCGCTTGGTACTACCTCGACCCCGACCGCGGCGGCATGATGGCCACCGGATGGACCACAATCGCCGGCACCTGGTACCACTTCGACGCTTCCGGCGCGATGAGCGAAGCCGCGTGGGTCTGGGCCGGAGCCTGGTACTACCTGGGCGACTCCGGCGCGATGGCCACCGGCTGGTTCCAGGCGGGCGGCAGCTGGTACTACGCGGACTCGTCCGGCGCAATGGCCACCGGATGGCTGCGCGACGGCTCCTGGTACTACCTGCGATCCTCGGGTGCCATGGCCACCGGATGGCTCCAGGAGGGCGCGAACTGGTACTACCTCGACCCGAACTCCGGGGGCGCGATGGCGACCTCCTGGGCGATGGTCGACGGCAGCTGGAACTACTTCGACCGGTGGAGCGGCTTCTGGGTGTCCGGGCGCGCCAGCTTCGAGGCCGACTGGAACTACGCGAAGACCCTGTACAGCCCCACGAACTACCTGATCGTCGTCGATACGAACGCCCCGCACTGCATGACGTTCTACTGGGCGGCCGGCTCATGGCAGCCACTGACCGACATGCCCTGCTCCGTCGGAAAACCCTCCACCCCGACCGTCACCGGCACCTTCTCCATCAAGAACCGCGGCCACTCCTTCGGGCACGGGTACACCGCCTACTGGTGGACGCAGTTCCACGGCGACTACCTGTTCCACTCGATTCTCTACCACGAGGGCACCATGTCGGTACTGGACGGGACCCTCGGCGGGCACGTGTCCCACGGATGCGTGCGCCTGCGCTACTCGGACGCCAAGTGGCTGCACGACACGATCCCCTCGGGCACCTACGTGACGATCTACTGAGCGGCGCTTGCGGATAGGTTGCGCCCTCGCGGATAGGTTGTGCCTTCGCGGATAGGTTGCGCTCTCGCGGATAGGTTGCACCCTCGCGGATAGGTTACGCCCTCGCGGATAGGTTACGCCTTCGCGGATAGGTTACGCCTTCGCGGATAGGTTACGAAGCTATCCGCATGTTCATAAGCTATCCGCGTGCTCGCTTCCTATCCGCAAGCGACGGGCACCTGGAAGCGGACGCCTGGTGTTATAGGACATCACGTGTGGGTCGGTGGTCAGTTCCAGGAGCGGCGGACGGATGTGCTCAGTTCAGGGGTGGCCTCATTGGCTCCAGGGGTGGCACCATCGGCCGGACAGGTGGCTGCTTGGGCCCCTTCATGCGCAGGTTAACCCCACAGGTGGTAGCCCAGGCAGGCCGCCCACACTGCCACCAAAAGGGCCCAGCTGCGCAGGAACGGGTTAAGGCGACCAGTAAAAGGGCCCACGCGCACACCAGCCTCCCACCCCTCAGAGGCCAGAGAGCGGGCACCACACAAAAGTCGCACGTAATTTCCTTTGGTCAGTTTTCACTTGCGCCCTGAAACGTTGGAATTGCAACATCACTATTTCAATTCTTCAAAGGTTGACAGGGAAATTACGTGCGACATTGTTCAGCAACCACCCACAAGACCTGACCGGACCTGCCCGGACGACAGGCGCCGCAGGAAGCGGCACCCCGCGCCCAGAACCCAGGCACACAGATCCCGCGCCCGGAACAGACAACGACGAAGCCCCGGGATTCCAACGGAATCCCGGGGCTGGGAGCGGAGACGGCGGGATTTGAACCCGCGAGGGGCTATGCACCCCTACCTCCTTAGCAGGGAGGCGCACTCGACCGGACTATGCGACGTCTCCAGTGCCGACTACTCTAGGACATTTTTGCCGCGAACGCGAACCGCACCCGCCGCACACGCCCGAGAACGTGTCGACATGGCGGAGGGCGAGGGATTCGAACCCCCGGTGCCATTGCTGACACAACGGTTTTCAAGACCGTCTCTTTCGGCCACTCAGACAGCCCTCCAGACCTGCCTCATCCTACAGGAACAGCCTCACACACGCGAAGCCGACGGTACGGGCACAGGAACCGCCCACCCTGCGGCAGAAGGAGAGGTTGGGGCGGGCGCGCACCACATCTGCAGGATCGCTCCGGCGCTCACCGCGCAGCGCGAACAAAGAGGCGGGGCCCGGGGCGTGTGCCCCGGGCCCCGCCCATCCGCAGCAATTGAGCCGCGCTCTCAGCCTCGCAGGCCGAAGAAGTTCCAGGACTTCTTGTCGGGCGCCGGCTCCTCGGGATGGTCGAGGAGGCCGCGCGAAAGCGCGGGCGCCGTCGGCGGCCACAGCGGCACGCGGATCGCGAGCATCGCCTGGATCGCATGGTACACATCCCAGCGCGAGGACTTGGCGGGCTGGACGCTCTCATTGTGAGGACCGAGGCGGCGAATCCAGCGACCGGGCTGGGTGATCAGGTAGTCGTGGATGTAGTCAATGAAGGACCGGTAGCAGTGCTCGAAGTGCTCGACCTCGTCGATGCGATGCCCGTCGTCGAGCATGGCTCGGCGCACGGCGACGGTCGCGCACACGCCCTCACACACGACCCACTGCTGATGCTCGTCCTCGCCGGGCACAGGATCACCGTTGTCATCAACGCCGGTCGAGAAGCCGGGGGCGCCGTCGATGCGACGCCAGCCGTCGACGCGTGCGCGTTCGAAGAGTTCGGTGCCGAGCTCGAGCAGGTAGTCGGGGACGGCCCAGCCCATCGAGCGCAGGCCGGCGCGCACCTGAAGAGCGAAACGCGCGAGCTGCATGGAGTGACCGGTGACGTAGCCCTCGTGGTAGCGGCGCCCGTCGTTGCACAGCTTGCCGGCCTCGAGGCTGGGCTCCCACTCCTCGTTGTAGTACTCGGGCAGGCGCCAGTTGTTCTTGGAGGCCACCTTGTGGGCGAAGGCCGCCATCTTTTCGGCGCGATCCAGCCACTCGGGCTCGGTCGTGGCCTCGGCGGCGGCCATGTAGGCCTCGATCGTGTGGATGAGAGTGCCCAGGGCGTGGACGGGCTCAGGCTCGGTGAAGGCCTCGTCGTACTGATCCCACACGAGACCGTAGTCGTCGATCCAGTAGTCCTTCTGCTCCTGGAGCATGGTCTCGAGCAGCTCGTGGGCGCCGGGCCGGTTGGCGACGGTCGCGGCGGCGACGCCGAGCAGGGCGTAGACGGTGTGGTACTGGGACTTCACGCGGGAGGCCTCATCCCAGGGGACGCCGTGGCCCTCCCCGTCGGGTTCGGGCTTGATCTGGTACCACATGCCGCCGTGGACGGGGTCGGTGAAGTACTTGGTCAGCGACTTGACAGCGTGGTCGGCGTAGCGGCGGGTGCCGGGCAGGCCCATGAGGGCACCCAGGGAGAAGATGTACGCCATGCGTCCCGTGACGGCCAGGTCGATGGACCTGGTCAGGTCCGGTTTGCCGTCTGCGTCCAGGTGCGCGAAGCCGGTGGCCACGATGGACCCCTCGGCCTCTTCAATGAGCGCCTGCATGTTGGTGCTCAGCCAACGGTTATGTTCGATGGAATCAAACCATCCCACGATGTTCCTCCTGC
>CABKMZ010000080.1 GCA_902373545.1 uncultured Actinomyces sp.
GCTCAGGCGTGGTCGGGGTATCGGGGCCGGGGGCCGGAGCGGAGGGCTCAGGCGTGGTCGGCTGGCCGATCGAGGGGTTCGGAACCTCCGCGACCGTGCACTTGGTCAGCTCAGCGCGGTACTCCTCGGCCGTCATGTAGCGACCATTCTGACCGGCGCCCTCGAGGGTGACGCCGCCATCCTTTTCGGGGCGAACGGAAGTCTCAGCAGCGATCGAGTCGGCAACGGCATCGAGCTGCGCGTCAATCTCCTCCATGCTCTCGGTCGGCTGCTCATCGGTCACCGACGCGAGGTAGTCATCGAGAGCCTTCTGGGCTGCATCGACGGCAGCCTGTGCGTCGGCGACGGCCTGGTCGGCGTCAACCGAGGGCTTGTCGTCAACGGGAGCGGGAGCAGGGGTCGTGGGAGCCGCGGCGCCGCTCTTGGCAGGCAGAGTGGAGACATCCACGGGCAGAGCAGAGCCGGGGAGGGCGCCAATCTTCTTCTCCCAGGAGTTGGCGCGCTGCTCATCACCGGATCCGGCAAGGCCGGACACGTAGTTCGTGTTGTCGGAGTTGAAGGCCTTACCGTCGAAGCCGTAGGCCGAGGCGGTATCACCGGTCGTGTGGAAGCGCGACAGGTTCGGCGAGCCACCGGTGACGCCGTAGAACTTCTGCGTGCCGTAGACGCGCGTACCGTCACTGTGCTTGGCAATGTGTACACCAACGCCGATGACGTTGGATGCACCGAGCATGTTGCGGTCATGGCCCTGAGAGTTCTTCCACTGGTTGAAGATGTCGGCCGCTGCCTGAGCGGGGGTCTTCGTTCCGCCACCGCTGTAGTCTTCAAGGTGGTTGTAGGCGATGTTCTCAGCGTCGGACATGGTGTCCGCACCGTCGAGAGCGCCCTGCCCCAGGTGCTTGTGCGACTGATCGTGGCTGAAGTCGTTGCTGTCGGACATGTACTTGCTCCACGAGCGAGCATCGGCAGTGACCGTGTCCGACACGACAATCTCGGGCAGGCCAGCGCTGGCGCGGTAGGCATTCATCTTCTGAACGATGAGGGCCTCGATGATCTTGGCCTGGGTGTCGTAGTCAACCTTGGACCAGTCAACCCAGTCGAGACCGCGATCAACGGTCGTGTCAGCGGCGGGAGCGTCGCCGACCGAGGGATTGGGCTTCTCGGCGCCCTGCTGAGCAGCCTCAAGCGCGGCCTGCGCGTCGGCGAGGTCCTGGCGCAGCTGAGCCTCGCGCTCCGGGTCAGCAGTGGTGCCCGTCGAGGTGCCCGAGGCGGCGGCAGCGTACTTCGCGAGCAGCGGGTTGTACTCGGCGTTGATGCGAGCGTCGGCACCAACGAGGGTGCCGCAGAACGGATCATCGGTGGCGCTGTTTCCCTCAGCCAGGGAGGGGATCACAACGAGGGACGCTGCGATCGTGGTGGCAGCGAGCACCACCGACGTGTGAGTGCGGGTGAGCTGGAACGACATTAACTATCGGCCTAACACTATGGAACAGAGACAGGTAAATCTTTCCATGCGGTTCGCACTATTTCAAGCTTTTTCCAGTAATCGATTACAGGTGATTCGCCGGAATTGCAACGTTTTCTCAGTTTGACAGATTTTGAACATCCCACATGTCGATACCAAAACGTTATATTTACCGTGCGAGACCTTACCGGCTCGCAAGTCAAACTCTGACCATGGCTACCAATGACAAGTGAATCCACACGCACAGTCGGAAGTCGCCAACCCCCGAGCAACAGCAATCAACACAGGGTCCCGATACGCCCACAGAGACTCACCCTTCAACCACAACGCACGATAACCACCCACCCCTCCCGCGTGCGAGGGTATCGCCATGACCTCCACCACCCAGGCCCAGTAAGCACCACCGACTGCGCACCTCACGTGTTATAGGACATCACGTGTGGGTCGGTGGTCAGTCCCAGGAGCAGCGGACGAATGTGCTCAGTTCAGGGGTGGCCTCATTGGCTCCAGGGGTGGCACCATCGGCCGGACAGGTGGCTGCTTGGGCCCCTTCATGCGCAGGTTAACCCCACAGGTGGTAGCCCAGGCAGGCCGCCCACACTGCCACCTATCGGGCCCAGCTGCGCAGGAACGGGTTAAGGCGACCAGTAAAAGGGCCCACGCGCACACCAGCCTCCCACCCCTCAGAGGCCAGAGAGCGGGCACCACACAAAAGTCGCACGTAATTTCCTTTGGTCAGTTTTCACTTGCGCCCTGAAACGTTGGAATTGCAACATCACTATTTCAATTCTTCAAAGGTTGACAGGGAAATTACGTGCGACATTGTTCAGCAACCACCCACAAGACCTGACCGGACCTGCCCGCACGACGGGCGCCGCAGGAAGCGGCACCCCGCACCCAGAAGCCAGGCACACAGAATCCACACACAGGGCACAATGCAGTATTGACAGGAACGAGGCAAACACGACCAACTAAAAAGTGACTTTCCCGCGCGACAAAGCCGAAAAGTCACGCTCCCAGCAACACGATTTGTCCATCCTCATAGTTGGTCCCAACCAACTAAAATGCCGACTTTCCCGCACCAGAAAGCCAACAAGTCGCGCTACCAGCAACACGCAGTGTCCTATAACCCCACCTCACCGCAACCAATAACATTGCATGGCGAGCACGTCAGCAACCACGAAGCCGACGAAAATCCGTCCCACACCGAGAGGCAAGCCAAGAAAAAGAAGCCCGCAGCGGCCTCGTCAATCAATAAAAAAACCGACACTCGCAATCGAGTGTCGGATTTTTCGGTGGAGCTAGGGGGATTCGAACCCCCGACCTCTTCCATGCCATGGAAGCGCGCTACCAACTGCGCCATAGCCCCTTTATTTAGTTCGTCGCCCCGGCGACCTGATAAATAATAGCCAATTCACAGAAGGAAGCGCAAATCAAAATCAAGTGTCGCTCATCACATGGAAGAAAATCGTTGAGTTATCGGGGCAAACGAGGCCCCCGGAGGCCACTCAGGCCCCCAGGATGTCCTCGCGGGCCCCGATATTGTGCGACGCCAGGCGCCAGCCGGTACGCGCAGCACTCTTGGCGGTGGACACGCCAACGGGGACGAGCTCCGACCAATGGCAGTTGTCCACGCCGCGCAGCCCGTTGAAGTCCGAGGGGTCCAGGCCCAACAGAGAAACGATGCCCCGCGCGATAGCGGAGCCGTGCGAGACGACGATAAGAGAGCGATCAGCGGGGCACGCGGCCGCCGCCTCGAGGACAGCGTCGCGGAAGCGCTCGCCCACGACCTCGGAGCGCTCGACCTCGGCACCAGCGCACTCTCCGGTGTCCCGGTACACGCGGTAGGCCTCGGGCTGCTCGCGGGCGATCTCCTCGTAGGTCTTCCCCTCGAAGGTGCCGTAGAAGCGCTCCGTGAGTCTCTCGTCTGGCATGGGGCCCTCGCAAGGGTATCCGGCGATGTCGAACACGCGCGCGAGGATACGCGCCGTCTCACGCGCGCGTCCCAGGGGCGAGCACACGATGCGCACTCCCCCATCGTCGTAGCTGCGGTGCGTCTCGGCGGCGATCATGCCGACCTCGGCGCTGGGCTCGCACAGGCGCGAAACCAGCACGCCTGCGGCGCCCGCCGCCTGGGAGCGCCCTGCATCGTTCAGGGGCTTATCAATACGTCCCTGGAAACGACGCTGCATGTTGAAGTCCGTCTGGCCGTGACGCAGCAGAACGATGCGCGATGCGCTCACTGTTCGGACTCCACGCCGTGCGCCGCCGCACGTTCCGCAGCGGCCGCGCGGGCCTCCTCGGTATCGACGTCGATCGACACAGCCGGACAGTCGCCCCACAGACGCTCGAGCGCGTAGTAGTCGCGTTCCTCGTCGGACAGCACGTGGACGAGCAGCTCCGAGTAGTCCAGCAGGACCCAGGTGCCCTCCGCGCGCCCCTCGATGTGGGTGGGGCGTCGGCCGTGCTCGGCCCACACGCGGTCCATGATGTCTTCGGCGATGGCGCGCACCTGGCGGTCGGTCGGCGCGGACACGACGACAAATGCGTCGGCCAGGGCGAGTTTACTGGTGACGTCGACCAGGACGGGGTTGATGCCCCCGCGGTCGTGTGCGGCGCGAGCGACGAGGGTCGCCAGCTCGGAGGTAGCGTCGGGAAGGCTCACTGTTCTCCTTGTGTTAGGACCGGTAGAGTCCGTACTTGTTGATGTATTGGACGACGCCGTCGGGCACGAGGTACCACACGGGCTTGCCCTCCTCGACGCGCGATCGGCAGTCGGTGGAAGAGATCGCCATGGCGGGGACCTCCAGCAGCGATACGGACTCGTGCGGCAGGCCGGGGTCCGACAGGTTGTGCCCGGGGCGCGTGACGCCGATGAAGTGTGCCTGCTCGAAGAGCTTGTCGGCGTCCTTCCACTGCGCGATCTGCGCCAGCGCGTCGGCGCCGGTGATGAAGTAGAAGTCCGAGTCGGGGTACTCCTCCGACAGGTCGGCCAGGGTATCGATCGTGTAGGTCGTGCCGCCTCGGTCGATATCGACGCGCGACACCGCGAAACGCGGGTTCGACGCGGTGGCGACAACGGTCATGAGATAGCGGTGTTCGGCCGCTGTCACGCGCCGCCCGGCTTTGAAGGGCTGCATGGCGGCCGGTACGAACACGACCTGGTCGAGGCCGAACACGTCCATGACCTCGGAGGCTGCGACGAGGTGGCCGTGGTGGATCGGGTCGAAGGTACCGCCCATGATGCCGATCGCCCGACGCCTGCGCAGGGCGCGCGGCGGGTGCTGGGGCAGCGCCGGTGCGGCGGTCACACCCGCGGTCGCTTCCGTGGTCTTTTCGATCGCTTCTGTGCCCGAGGCCTGGGCCAGTTCGTGCTCCTGCGTGCTCACGAGCGGATGGTTCCTTCGCCCTCGTAGATCCAGGTCGTAGTCGTCAGCTCCGCCAGGCCCATGGGCCCGCGTGCGTGGAGCTTCTGGGTGGAGATGCCCACTTCGGCGCCGAGGCCGAGCTGGCCGCCGTCGGTGAAACGGGTCGAGGCGTTAATCGCGATCGCGGCGGCGTCGACCCCGCTGCGGAAGGCGCGAATAGCGGCGACGTTGGAGGCGACGATTCCCTCGGTGTGTCCGGTCGAGTAGCGGCGGATATGCTCGGTGGCCGCCGCGACGCTGTCGACGACGCGCACGGCCAGGTCCATGGACAGGTACTCGGTCTCCCAGTCCGCCTCGGTGGCGTCCACGATCATGTCGGCGTCAATGGAGGGCTGGCCGTCGACGATGGCGCGGGTGGCGGCGTCAGCGTGAATCGTCACGCCCGCGGTGGTCAGGCGCGTGATGGCTGCGACCAGGAAGCGCGAAGCGACGTCGGCGTGGACCAGCAGCGTCTCGGCTGCGTTGCACACGCCCACGCGCTGGGTCTTCGCGTTCATGATGATGGCCTCCGCGGCCTCAAGATCCGCGGAAGCGTCGACGTAGAGGTGGCAGTTGCCGGTTCCCGTTTCGATGACGGGAACGCGCGATTCTTCGACGATCGCGTTGATGAGGCCTGCTCCCCCGCGCGGGATGAGCGCGTCGATGGCGCCGCGGGCACGCATCATGGCGCGCGCTCCTGGGCGGCCCCACTGGTCGACGGTCTGGATTGCGTCGGCGGGCAGGCCGACGGATGTCAGCGCGTCGCGGCACACCTCGATGAGAACCTGGTTCGAGGCCTGGGCGGCGCTCCCGCCTCGCAGGATGACCGCGTTACCGGCCTTGATCGCCAGGGTCGCTGCGTCAATCGTGACGTTGGGGCGGGCCTCGTAGATGATGCCAACGACGCCGAGGGGCACGCGCTCCTGCGTGACGCGCAGACCAATGTCCGTGCGTGCTCCACGCACGACCTGGCCGATCGGATCAGGCAGAGCCACGATCTCGCGGACCGCGTCAGCGATGGAGCGAATACGGTCCTTCGTCAGGGCGAGGCGGTCCAGCAGGCCCTCGCTCATCTGCTCGGCGCGGCCACGCGCCACGTCCTCGGCATTGGCGGCCAGGATTTGGTCGCAGCGTTCGATCAGCGCCGCCGCAATTGCTTCAAGCCCGCGGTTTTTCACCTGGGTTGTCGCGTTCGCGAGCACGCGCGCCGCCTCGCGGGCGGCGTCAGTCACCTGGGAAATATCTGCAGCAGTATCCACTCGCCCATCATGTCACACGCGTGGCATCGCGACCGTGTCAGTCTGCGCTGAGGGCAGAAAATGCGTCGCCCAACACCGCCAAGTCATCGCGGTGAATCGCGGGGCGGGGGTGCTCATAACCCGCAGCCTGCAGGTCGGCCGTACCCGAGCCTGCGATGTCCGCCAACGTGTCGGAGTCGTAGCCGGACACGCCGCGCGCAACGAGGCCCGTTGGGCTGGCCACGTCCACGACGTCACCGGCCTCAAAATGCCCGAGCACCGAGTGCACGCCGGCCACGAGGAGCGACTTCTTGCCCGCCGTGATCGCACGCGCCGCGCCCTCGTCCACGATGATCTCCCCGCGTGAGGGAGCCACATGGGCAATCCACAGGCGCCGGGAGGCCGGGCGCTGCTCGGCCGGGGCGAACCAAGTGCCCACTCGCGTGCCTGACAGGACACGCGGCAGTGCGTCGGCGCTGGCCAGCTGCACGCCGATGCCGCTGGCGGTCGCCAGCATCGCTGCCTGCACCTTCGTTGCCATGCCGCCCGTGCCCACGCGCGAACCCGCGCCGGTCACGAGGACGCTCATAAGGTCGTCCGCGCCTTCGACGCGCTCGATCAGCTCCGAGCCCGGGTGATCCGGGGGCGCTGTGTACAGGCCGTCGACATCGGTGAGCAGTACGAGCGCGTCAGCCTTGATCATCTGAGCGATCAGGGCGGCCAGGCGATCGTTGTCGCCGAAGCGCAGCTCGCGGGTGGTCACCGCGTCGTTCTCGTTGAGGATCGGGACGACGCCGAGGCCGAGGAGGCGGGTCAGCGCCGCGCGCACGTTCGTGTAGTGGTCGCGTCGCATGACGTCGTCCGTGGTGAGCAAGACCTGTGCGGCGTCCAGGTGGTGGGCCTGGAAGGCTGCGGTCCAGCGAGCCATGAGCAGCCCCTGGCCCATCGCTGCCGCGGCCTGCACGCTCGGCAGGTCCTTGGGCTTGGCGGAAAAGCCGAGGGGATCCAGACCGGCGGCCACGGCCCCCGAGGACACGATAACGACCTGACGGTCGCGCCCGCGCCAGCGGGACACGAGTCGCGCGACGGCATCGATTCGGTTCAGGTCAAGACCGCCATCCTCGCGGGTGAGCGAGGATGAGCCGATCTTGACGACGATACGGGAGGCAGCGCTCACTCCGCTCATGACTGATCCGAGGCGTCCGTCCAATGGCCGGCTTCGCGTTCGGTCCACAGCTCGTCACGGGCAGCGCTCTTGGCGTCCATGACCTGGTGGTACACCTCGCGGCGCTCCTTGCGGCTCGGGCGAGCGTTCTGCTCCAGGCGCAGGTCGGTGCCGCGCGATCCCAGCAGCTCGGGGCCGGTCGTGAGGGTCGGCTCCCAGTCGAAGACGACGCCGCCATCGAGGTCGCCGATCACAACGGTGTCACCAGCGACGGCGCCCGCCTTCATCAGCTCGTCCTCCACGCCTGCGGCGTTCAGGCGATCTGCGAGGTAACCCACGGCCTCGTCGTTGGCGAAGTCCGTCTGACGCACCCAGCGCTCGGGCTTGTCGCCGCGCACCTGGAAGACTTCCTCGCCGTCCTTGCGGGTCTTGCGCACCGTAATCTCAACGCTGCGGCCAACCGCCTTGGGACGGATGACAGGACGGGCTGCCTCGAGGGCGGGGCGCTTCGCACGCTCCTCCTCGACGATGCCAGCCAACGCAAAAGACAACTGCTTGAGCCCCTCGTGGGACACGGCGGACACCTCGAAGACCGGCCAGCCGAAGGACTCGAGGTCGGGCCGCGTGATCTCGGCCAGATCGCGCCCATCCGGAATATCGATCTTGTTCAGGACAATGACGCGGGGGCGCTCCATGAGCGGAACGTAGCCCTCGACCTGTGTCAAGTCGCCCTGGTAGGCCGCCAGCTCGGCCTCGATAATGCGCAGGTCCTCGACGGGCTCACGATCCGTCTCGAAGGCAGCAGTGTCCAGGACGTGCACGATGACCGCGCAGCGCTCGATGTGGCGCAGGAAGTCCAAGCCCAGGCCTTTGCCCTGGGAAGCGCCGGGGATCAGGCCGGGAACGTCAGCCACCGTGTAGCGCGTGTCGCCGGCCGACACGACGCCCAGGTTTGGCACGAGCGTGGTGAACGGGTAGTCGGCGATCTTCGGGCGCGCCGAACTCATGGCGGCAATCAGCGAGGACTTGCCAGCCGACGGAAAGCCGACGAGGGCCACGTCGGCCACGGACTTGAGCTCCAGGACAACGTCGCGTTCCTCGCCCGGCTCACCCAGGAGCGCGAAGCCCGGGGCCTTGCGTGCCTTCGAAGCGAGCGCCGCGTTGCCCAGGCCACCGCGACCACCCTCGGCGACCACGAAGCGCGCGCCCGCGCCCGTCAGGTCGGCCAGGAGCTCCCCGGACGTGGACTTGACGACAGTGCCCTCCGGGACCGGCAGCACGATGTCCGCGCCGGTCTTGCCCTGGCGGAAGTCACCCATGCCGGGCGTTCCGTTATCGGCGCGCCGGTGCGGGCTGCGGTGGTAGTTGAGCAGAGTCGTCTCCTGCTCGCTCACCTCCAGGATGACCGAACCGCCGTTACCACCGTCACCGCCGTCGGGGCCGGCCAGCGGCTTGAACTTTTCACGCTTAATCGAGGCAACGCCATTACCGCCGTTGCCGCCTGCCGCGTGCAGCGTCACGCGATCCACGAAGTCTGCCACTGCTGCTCCTGATTCCCGAAGAAAGATAGTGAAAAGGGCGTCCGGCAACGCCGGACGCCCTTCATGCGCGCGGTCTCAGGCGGAGACCGGCGAAACGCTGACAACCTTGCGATCGCGCTTGCGGCCGAACTCGACCGCACCCGCGCGCAGGGCGAACAGGGTGTCATCCTTGCCACGGCCAACGCCGTCGCCAGGGTGGA
>CABKMZ010000081.1 GCA_902373545.1 uncultured Actinomyces sp.
CACGATCCGCGGCGACCTGGGCCGCGCCTGGAACAGCCCCCACATGGAGAACCTGATCCACGGCTCAGACTCCGTGGACAACGCAAAGCGCGAAATCTCCCTGTGGTTCCCGGAGATTTACTGAGACGCCGGTAACCTGCAAGGGTGCACCTCAAAAACCTGACGCTGCGGGGCTTTAAGTCCTTCGCCAGCGCGACCACGCTCGCCCTACAACCGGGCATCACGTGCGTCGTCGGCCCCAACGGGTCGGGTAAATCCAACGTCGTCGACGCGCTCGCCTGGGTCATGGGCGAGCAGGGAGTCCGCGCGCTACGCGGCTCGAACATGGCGGACGTTATCTTCGCGGGGACATCTGGGCGTGCTGCGTTGGGGCGCGCCCAGGTGGACCTGACGATCGACAACACCGACGGTCTGCTCGACATCGAGTATTCCGAGGTGACGATCAGCCGCACCCTGTTTCGCGGTGGCGGCTCGGAGTATTCCATCAACGGCTCGCCCGTGCGGCTCCTGGACGTTCAGGAACTGTTGTCGGACACGGGCATGGGCCGCCAGATGCACGTCATTGTTGGCCAGGGCCAGCTCGACGCGATCCTGTCATCCACGCCCGAGGAGCGGCGCGGCTTCATCGAAGAGGCCGCCGGCGTCCTCAAACACCGGCGCCGCAAGGAGCGGGCGCTGAAGAAGCTGGCCGACATGGACGCGAACCTCGTGCGCGTCCTGGACCTGACGAATGAGATTCGCCGCCAGCTGGGGCCCCTGGCCCGCCAGGCGCGTATCGCCCGGCGCGCTTCCCTCATTCAGGCGCGTGTGCGCGACGCGAAGGCCCGCCTGCTCGCGGACGACCTGGCATCCGTGCTGTCCAAGTTGGCCGCGCTCGAGGCCTCTGATGAGTCGGCCGCGCAACGCCGCGCCACCCTGGAGGCTCAGATTACGGCCTCGCGCGCCCAGGTGTCTCGCCTGGAGGATGCGGAACGTGCGTCCTCGCCGGCGCTCGATCAGGCGTCCTCCGACTGGCAGTCGCTCACCACGATCACCGAGCGACTGCGCGGCACGCTGATGGCCGCGAGCCAGAAGGTTTCCCTGCGCGCGACCCCCGAGCTTCCCCCGGGCGGCGAGGATCCCGATGTGCTCGACGAGCGCGCCCGCGTCGCCGGCGCCGAGGATGCTGCGCTGGTCGCTCAGGTCGAAGAGGCGCGCAGTGCCCTGACGTCCGCGACTCGCGCGCGCGAGGCCGCCGAGGACGCCGACGAGTCTGCGTCCCGCGAGCTTGCCCGCGTCAACCGCGTCATCGCGGACCACCGAGAGAAGGTCGCGCGCCTGACGGGCGACGCTTCCACGGCCGCGTCGCGCCTGGAGGCCGCACTCGCCGAGGCCGACCGTGCGTGGGGCGCATACCGCGCGGCTCAGGAGCGCGCCGAGGCTGCGGCTGCGGCCGTGCCTGGAACCGGTCGTTTGTCCGGCTCTGCGGACGAGGCTGGGGTGTCCTCTTCCGGGAAGGCGCAGGCTGACAGCGCGTTCGATAAAGCTGCCGATGGTCCGGAATCTGGTGGGGGAGCCGCCCGCGCACACGCCGATGCGTCGGCCCGTCGTGATGCCGCTCGCGCGCGCGTGGACGAGCTGCTGGGCGTCGAGCGCGAGGCTCGGGCCGACCGTGCCCGATGGGAGGCACGCCGCGACGCGCTCTCCCAGCTGCTGACCCCAGAGGACGGAACCGCCGAGCTGCTGGGACGCGATGGCGTGCTCGGCCAGGTGGCGCCGCTCCTGCGTGTGGCGCCCGGCTACGAGGACGCGGTCGCCAGCGCGCTGGCCCCCTTCGCCGACGCGGTCGTCGTCGATTCTCTGGCCCGAGGCCTCCGCGAGCTGGACGCGGCCCGCGCGGCCGGGCGCTCGCTGCGCCTCGTCGTCGCACCCCCGGCACCCGCAAGCGACGCGGACGAGCCTGCGGATACCCAGGCCTCGTCCCCTGAACGCCCAGGCTCGGCAGCGGTGCCCGCGGACGTCGGCGACCTGCCCGAGGGGGCCACATGGCTCGGATCGGTCGTCACCTGTGAGGGAGCCGCCGCCCCCCTGGCAGACCTCCTGGACGGGGTCGTCGTCTGCTCACCTGAGCGCGCCGCTGGAGCGCTGGACGTGCCCGGCGTGCGCGCCGTCGTCACGCCCGGCGGCGACGTGCTGCGCTCGTGGTCCCTCGAGGGTGGGCACCAGGCGTCCTCCGTCCTCTCCGTGCGCGCAGACTTCGACGAGGCCGACGCGCGGGCGCGGGAGGCAGGCGCGCGCATGGACGCCGTGTCCAAGCAACTCGCCCACGCGAACGGGGCACTGGACCGGTCTATCAAGGAGGCGAACGACGCCCTCAAGGCCCTGCGCGAGGAGGACGCCCAGCGCGCCAAGGAAGCCCAGGAGCTGGCCCGTGCCCAGTCCGCCGCGCAGGCCGCCCGCGCCGAGGCCGATCGCGCCCGTGACGTGGCCCGCCGCGCCGACGAGCAGGTCGAGTGGGCCCGCGAGCAAGACGTGGCCGCGCGGGCGCGCCTGGAGGGCGCCGACTCGGTCGGCCCGCCCGAATCCCTGGAGGACGCCCAGGCCCGCGCCGACGCCTCCTCCCGCGCTGCCCGTGAGGCCCGCGACGGCGAAAACCAGGCGCGCCTGGCGCTGCGCTCCCTGGAAGAACAGTCGCGGCGCGCAGCCTCACGCGCCCGCTCCCTGCGCCAAGCGGCCGCCGCCGAGCGCGAGGAACGCGCCCGCTACGCCCAGCGCGAGGCAGTGAGGCGCACGGAACTGGCCACGGCCTCGGACGTGGAAGCCGCCGCGCGCGTGGCCCTGGAGGCCGCCGAGCGCGCCCTATCTCGCGCGGCCGAGCGCCGCGACCACCTGAGTGCGCGGCGCTCCCAGGTGTCCCAAGAAGTATCGGACGCACGCCGGGTCCTGGATCGGCTGAGCGCGGAGCTGTCCGAGGCGACGAGCAACGCCAATCAGGGGAAGATCGCCGCCGAGCAGACGCGCGTGCGCGTCGAAGACTTGGAGCGGCGCTCCCTTGAGGAGCTGTCCCTCGAACCCGAGCAGCTGATCGCCGAGTTCGGACCCGAGACGATGGTTCCGATGCTGCCCCTGGACCCCGACCAGATCGAGAAGGCTGAGGCCGCCGAGCCGAGCGCGTACGTGCGCGCCGAGCAGGAGCGGGCCCTGGCCAAGGCGCAGAAGGATTTGGAGAAGCTCGGTCGCGTGAACCCGCTGGCGCTGGAAGAGCACGAGGCGCTGGCAGCGCGGCACAAGTTCCTTGTTGACCAGGTCCAGGACCTCAAGCAGTCCAAGGCTGACCTGCTCCACATCGTGGAGGACGTGGATCGCCTGGTGCAGGAGGCTTTTGTGTCGGCCTTCGCCGAGACGCGCGTGCAATTCGAGCACGTGTTCAGCGTGCTGTTCCCGGGCGGGCAAGGCGACCTGGTGCTGACCGACCCGGACGACATGCTCTCGACCGGCATCGAGATCGAAGCCCGGCCCGCGGGCAAGAAGGTGAAGCGCCTGTCGTTGCTCTCGGGCGGCGAGCGTTCCCTGGCCGCGATCGCCTTCCTGGTCGCGATCTTTAAGGCGCGCCCGTCCCCGTTCTACGTCATGGACGAGGTCGAGGCCGCCCTGGACGACGTGAACCTGTCGCGCCTGTTGGCGATCTTCAAGGAGCTGCAGGAGACCTCGCAGCTGATCGTGATCACGCACCAGAAGCGAACGATGGAGATCGCGGACGCTCTGTACGGCGTCACCATGCGCGACGGCGTCACGACGGTGGTGTCCCAGCGCTTGGCTGACTAGGGCTGTGCCGAGTGGCTGTGAAGAGCCGCTACCCGCGTCCTGTGTCCTGCGTTCGGCCTTTCTGGAACGTGTCGAAGTTATGGGAACGTAGGGTGGCGGCCGCAACGTGGTCGTCGGTGGCGGCGTTGTCCGCTAGGGAGGAGAGAGCTTCCTCTGTCTCCTCGCAGTACAGGCAGGAGTCATCGAGGCGTTGGCGTGCGGCCTCACGGAACTCACCGAATGCCGACTGAATCGCCGGGGAGGCGAAGGTCGTGTCGGCGGGAGGCTGCACAACGGGGTGGAGCTTGAGCGTGTCGCGCACGTCGGAGATCCTGTTACGCAGGGCTCGAAGCTGATCCGGATCGATTCGAGATGTGCTCATGATTGCTCCGTGTCATCGGTGGGCGTCGGTGTGGCGTCGGCGCACTCGGGTGGTCGGTTCCAGCTGTAGCCGCACTCCGGGTCGTGCCGGGGGTCCGAGGTGGGGTAGCGGAGCGGGTCGAGTTCGAAGGTGGGCTCGGGGACGAAACAGAACTGGGCCCAGGATTCGCGCGGCCCCGTGACGTACCCGGACGGGTGGGCGGCCAGGAATGTGAAGGTCCCGACTCCGGGTTCGACTTGCTTGTCGCCGACGTGCAGGAGAGGCGGCAGCGGCCCGCCTGGCCCCTTGCCCGCGTATGCGCTAACCATCGCGTGCTGGCGTCCCCGGGTGATCCCAATCTGGCGGGTGTCTGAGTAGACGAACTCGTGGTCTGCGTTGGCACCGAGCTCGACCCGGTCTTTGCCGCCTCCCGTCGCGACGACGATGCCGCCCGGGCACGCCGCGTCGAGGTCCTCGATGCGGTCGCTTGCCCAGGTGATGCTCGCGTAGTCCAGGCCCACCAACGCGCAGGCGGTCAGCAACAAGGCGGCGATGATGTATCTGGCGCGCAGCTTCATCAGCACTGTCCGATCGTGTAGGACACGAAGTGCTTCTTGAACTGATCGTAGGTCATGTAGAACTCCCCTCCGGTACTCTCCCGGGAGTTAGCGATACCGTTGCGTCCCCACGGATTCGTCACGTAGACGCCGTTCTCATCCGCGCCCGTGACCGTGTAGGCGTGGAAGCCGGAGATCGTGATCGTTTGTTCTTGTCCGTCGACCAAGACCGTCGCCTCGGATTCGAGAAACGTCTCGGCGGTGATGGGGCGCTCGGCCGCGTAGGCCTGTTGAATGTTTGCGGGGGAGGTCATCAACGTGGGGGTTGGGACGCAGAGATGCCCCGTCAGCGCGTAGAGTGCCTGCGCGCTGAGCCCGGCCTGTGCGCCTCCTTTGTACCACTGGTTGATGCCGCCGGTGTAGCCCTGCGCGAAGGCGGATTCCAGGATCGAATCGATGCCCGGGGAGTTCTTGGATGTTCCCAGCGCGTACACGTCGGTGACGAAGACGGCGTCGGTTCCGAAGGGGTTGGGGTCGCCAGGGGCGGCGGGGAAGGTCACGTAGAAGCCATCGACCTGTCCCGCGGAGTTGCGGTGTACCTTGATGAGGGATCGCAGATGATCCCTGCCCGACTTGCTCTGGGCCAAGGCGAGGACGGAAGAGAGGAAATAGCAGTCACCAATCTCGCCCTGCGCGAGCGAGAAATCGTAGTCGTCGTCGCTCTCGATGATGGCGGCGAGCGCGTCGAGTTGTTGCTGCGTGAGAGCCTTCTTCTTAGAGAGTGGGACATCGTCGCCGGGCACGAAGGGCTCGATGCGGAGGGCCTCTCGCAGGACCGCCGCACATTCGGCTCGGTGCTGCTCGAGCTCGGCGAGTTGTTCCTTGTAGTAGTCTTTGAGGCTCTTGAACTGTGATTCGAGATGGGCATCCCCGCCGCCCAGGATCTCGGCCCAGCTGAGCGAGTCGTAGATGGTGTCCACGTTCTCCGCGTCTGCGCGAATCGATCGGATGACCCTCAGGCGGGAGTTGAGGGCGTCGTGATAGTCGCGGACAGCTCCGACTGCTTTCGCCGATCCTTCCTCGAGGACGTCGAGGAGCCTGTACTCCTTTAGGCTCTGTTCCTCGAAGGCTTGCTGTGATTCGCCCTGCTACTGTGGGTAGGAGGTGCGCGCTGCCCAGAAACTGTCCCGTGCCTCAAGGAGGGCGTTGTGCCACTCGTCGAGGGCGATCGAGTACTCCCAGATAGCGGCGGGATCCCCGTCGCAGTCAGGGAAGTAGGAAGCGTAACTCCACACTCTCACGTTGTCCTCCCATCGTCCGCTCTGACTGCGATGACAACCGTATCAAAGTCGCGGTCCTGCAACCAACGAGGCCCGCTTGGCTCGCTGGAAAACCCTGAGGGGTAAGGGGGCATGGGGGGAGGGCAGAACGCTCGCGTGAGTCCCCTTCCCGTCCAGTGGTGAGCACTTGCCTGCTGGCGATTGTCAAGGAGCTGCAGGAGACCTCCCAGCTCATCGTGATCACGCACCAGAAGCGAACCATGGAGATAGCGGACGCCCTGTACGGCGTCACCATGCACGACGGCATCACGACGGTGGTGTCCCAGCGCTTGGCGGACTAGGGGAGTGTACTGTCAGCGTCGCTGATAGCCTTCACGCATGGCGGAACGATGCAACGTAAGCGGAGATGACCAGAGCGAGAGCTACGACAGTGGCATTGACTGGGCGGCTTTCGGTAAGTTGAGGGGCCGATGCGATGACGTCAGCGAACCGTGGCTCACGGACGCCGATATCTACGACGAGAAAGGTGCTCCGGCCGCGTTCGATGAACAAAGCATGAGAGCCCACGAGGTATGTGAGACCGGTGTCTATCATCTTGCGGGTGGTTGGGTCGTCACCGATGCTGATCTTGAGGCAGATGCAGCGCACTTTGAGGATGGGGAATGGAAGGTTCTATGGGGCGTCCGTCTTTCTTCGGTGAAGACACTATGCCGGTGGGCACACGTTTGCCCGAGTCCTTGGTTGGGAACTCAACGAGGTAGCGGGGGAGCTGGGCCAAACGCGTAGCCAGGTTGTTCGCTGCTTCGTTGCGAAAAGTCTGCTCGCGTTGGAGGCGTAGTCCCTAACAGGGGTGTGTTGCGCGCTGACGATAGTGATCATCCCCTCTTGGCTGGGATGCTCGTGTCGTCCGACGTGCGGCTTCGCTGACACTCATCGAAGCTATAGACAAAGCAGCGTGAAAACTGAAGCTTGGTATGGGCGCTGGCGCTGATCGCGTTCCTGGCGGCGATCTTCGAAGTGTACCCGTCCGCATTCTACGTCATGGATAAGGCCGAGGCCGACCTGTATGACGTGAACTTAACGCGCCTGCCTATTGTTCTCATGGAGCTGCAGGGATATCGCAGCTCATCGTCATCACCCACGAAGCGCACGATGGAGATCGCAAATGCCCCCTGCGATACCGCCGGATAGTCGTGTTCCAGCGTCTCGCGTGCTAAGGAAGCGGCGCGGCGCGTTGACCGTGGCGGAACACAAGAACGCGAGTGGGCAAGATCAAGTTGGAGGCGCTGACAAGGGGATTGAACGGGCTGACTTAAGTGAGATTCAGGAAGGGGACAAGCAGATCAGCAAACCCACGCTCACGGATGCCGATCTCTGCGATGAGAGCGGCGCTCTCAGTTGAGACTTGGAACAGAAGGCCGATCCGATGAACTGACAAGGGAGGTGTCTTACGTCTCAAGGGAGCCGCCGCCGGAACCGAAGCAGCCCTTGAGACCAACACGGACGGCCGCGAGGTGGCTGAGTGGACCGGCGACTGGCGTGGTGTCTAGGATTCGCCGCCTGGCTATGCAACTACACCTTATGGACTAGGAGTTTCGTTGAAAATGAAGAAAGCGGAGGAATGTCCACTCAGATCGATGCTCGATGCAAAGAGGGCTCACTCGAAAGGGGAACTTCTGAACGTGGGGCTGGCATTTGCTAAGCTAGTGATAGCTCTTGTTGCAAATCGTTCTTCGAATGTGCTGGCAAACATGTGTCGGTTTGATTCAGATGTTTTCATCTCGCACATATGGCTTCATTAGAGGAGGAAATATGCTCAATTTGAGATCGATGCTTGTGGCGGTAGTCGTTTTGCTGCTAAGTGGGATTGTGTCTCATTATGTTTCTGTCTATCTTGATTTGCGCTTTGGTGCGAAGGTTAGTCGCGGGCGTGCTCTACTGCTTGCGATAGCTTTTGCAGTTGTAATTGTCTTTATTTCATCGAATGTGAATTCCTCTGAAAAGTCCAGCGGTGAAGGTGAGCGGTCAAGTGGTGCTGTTAGTGAAGGACAAGTACTCGATAGTAATGTGGAGGGGGAGGCTCCGATGAGCGTTGATAGAAGTTCTTCTTCGCCTGTTCCTAGTGATACCATTTCGTCAACACGTGAATCTTTGCTCGATCTCAACTATGTAGCTGTGGATTCGAATGAGGATATCGATTTGGATGAACATGAGTCAATCAAGGTGAATGCTGAGGTTGTAGGTCGTGCGCTCACTTACAAGTGTTCCATGTATTGTAATGGCATTTCGCCGCAAGTTCGTCAATTTGTTTTAGGGAGCAAGTATTCTCGTCTGCAGGCGCAGTTATATGTTCTTGATTCAAGTGCTGACGATCATCGGGTTGCATTTTACAACGGTGATGTGCTTATGGGGGAGTATGGCGTATTTCCTGGTGAACCCACGTTGGTGGATTTAGATGTAAGTGGTGTGTCTCGTCTTACAGTAGTTTTTCCTTCGCCAGCTCCACTGAAATCAGCAGTTCAGGCGGGAGCTGACACAGCCGTAGGTAAGAATGGTGGAGGCTTGCCAGGCGTGGCGCTTGTCGAACCTACGTTGATCCGTTGACGTGAAGAGGCGTGGCGTCAATAGGGGGCAAAGAGTCGACTGAATGCTTCGGTGTGGAACTGAGTTAATCGGGCTCTTCGCATTTGAGGGTGTAGGTGTTGTTGGCGGGGTTGGGCGTGTCGTGGCTGGGTAGGGGTCGAGGTCTTCCGATGATGGAGATTGCTACACCGTCCATCCGAAAGACCTCGACATGCCCAATGCTACCTTTGATCGCCCTGATTTGAGCGCGTTCGCTCGCCTGGATGGCCTGGGGTTGGAGGTTGCGGGTCAGCGCATTGAGCCAGACCATGATGTGTCCCGGGTATTGTGGAGAGTGTCTTAGGCCGGATTGGAGGTTTGGGATGTCTGGTCAGCGTAAGTATTCGATGGAG
>CABKMZ010000082.1 GCA_902373545.1 uncultured Actinomyces sp.
GCTGGGGCCAGCGGGGGCGGGCGTGCCCACCATGCCAGCAATGGGGTGTAGCTGCACATTGAGGGGTTAACACCGCCAGTGGGGCCCCAGTTTCCCGGACCGCGGCGAGCACGCGACTCTACAGCGCCGCATCGATCAACCAACGCGCTGCATCCACCGATTCCGCCAAAGTGCAGACCCATTGCCTCGAATTGACCGATTTTCAGCGCATTTTGCCGAATGGGTCTGCACTTTGGCGAGCACACCACCTCAAGTCCCGGCATCACCACCACCAAACGGGGGAAATGGCATCATTAGAGGTACAACACGCCGGCGACACGCCGACAGCCAGCTCCTAATGCAGCAAACCCCCACCACCATAGGCGCGGAGGGCTCCGGAGGGGCGCAGGGCCTGCTGTGGCGCCCATGTTCCTAGTTGCGGTGCCTGTGGCGGCGGCACCGCCAGCCAAATTTCGCACGTAATTTCCCTCGGTCATTTTTCGAGACCACCTGAAAACGTTGCAATTCCAACGACGTGAATTCAAAATTTGAACTAATCGCAGGGGAATTACGTGCGACATTTTTGGGCAACCACGATGTAGCCGCTTCGAAAGTGATGGAAGACAAGCAAGTGGACGTGCGGGGCGGATCGGGGTCGTATCTCCCGCGGGCCAGGCGTTGTCACATCGACATCTGACGCCTCTCAATGCGGCAGACCGGGCCCAGACAAATTTCGCACGTAATTTCCCTCGGTCATTTTTCGAGACCACCCGAAAACGTTGCAATTCCAACGACATGAATTCAAAATTTGAACTAATCGCAGGGGAATTACGTGCGACATTTTTGGGCAACCACGATGTAGCCGCTTCGACAGTGATTGAAGGCAAGCAAGAGGACGTGCGGGGCGGATCGGGGTCGTATCTCCCTCGGGCCAGGCTGCGGTGCCCGTGGGCGGTGGCAGGGCCTGGCCGGGCTTCGAGGTGCAAAACTAAGTCACACGTCCGCGACCTAGCACCACTGGTGTGAAGGGCGTCGGAGGGACCGGAGGGCCAGGCTGCGGTGCCCGTGGGCGGTGGCAGGGCCTGGCCGGGCTTCGAGACGACGCGCCGAGCAAAGCTCGCGGCGCGGACGGCTCGCGGGCGGGCCGCCGCCCACCGGCACACAAAGCGGGCGGGCCCGACAAAGCACTCCGGCGCCCGGAACACCAGCGGCGCCCGGAACACCCGTGGGACCACGAGCAGCCCGGCCCAGCAAGGTCCAGCAGGAAAAGCTAGGAGATCTTCTCCATCGGGGCCATGCGCACGAGGAGGCGCTTTTCGCCCATGCCGAAGCGGATCCGGGCGACGGTACGCGGCCCCTCGCCTTCGACGCCGGTGACGGTGCCGGCACCCAGGGTCGCGTGCTTGACACGGTCCCCGACCTTGAGCGCGAGGACGGGCTTGTCCTCGGTGGCTGCCGCGGCGGGCGCGACGCCCATGCGCGTCACCTTGCGCACACCCGCGGGTTGCGCGGAGGCACCGCCGCGTCCGGAGCCGAAGGCACCCGTATCTGCATCGCCCCACGGGTCGCGACCGTCCGAGCCGCGCGAACGCCCGTAGGAACCGGACCCGTACGACCCGCCGTAGGATGCGCGGATTCGTTCCCCGGAGGTGGCCGCGCGGCGCACGTCGAGCAGTTCGGCGGGAATGTCGTCGAGGAAGCGCGAGGGCGGCATCTCCTGCGGGGTGCCCCACGCGCTGCGCACGGCGGCGCGCGTCAGGTAGAGGCGTTCGCGCGCGCGGGTGATCGCCACGTAGGCCAGGCGGCGCTCCTCCTCCAGCTCGGTTTCGTCGCCGAGGCTGCGCTGGTGCGGGAAGGTGCCGTCTTCCATGCCGGTGACGAACACGGCGGGGAATTCGAGGCCCTTCGCGGTGTGGACGGTCATGAGGGTGACCTGCCCGCCGCGTTCGCCTTCGGCGGGCACTTGGTCGGAGTCGGCGACGAGGGCGACGCGCTCGAGGAAGTCCGCGAGAGTCCCGGTGGGTGCGTCGGCCGCGAAGGCTCCCGCGACCGAGTGCAGTTCCGCCAGGTTTTCCACGCGCGAGGCGTCCTGCGGGTCCTCGCTGCGGCGCAGCTCAGCCAGGTAGCCGGTGCGGTCGAGCACCTCTTCAAGGATGTCGGCCTGTGAGGCGCCGCGCGCTTCGGCGGCGCGCAGGGTTTCGATGAGTCCCCAGAATGCTGCCGCCGACTTCGCAGCGCGGGCGGTGATGCCCACGACCTCGGGCACGCTCGCGGGATCGGGCGCGCTCTCACGCTCCACAGAATCCGGGGACGAGGCCGTGGCCTCCTCCCGCTCGCCCGCGGGCTTGGCCCCCTCCCCCGTCGCGGCGGAGGCGGGATCCGCAGGCGCAGCCCCGGCCTCGTCGGAGGACACGGGACGAGCGAGCGCGTCGACGTCGATCCCCTCGCCCTCACCCGCGGGGCAGCCTGCGCGCAGCCACAGGTGGCGCAGGGCAGCGCCAAACGAGATGCCGTAATGGGCGGCGTGCGCGGCGATGGCTTCTTCGGCCTTGGCGCCGATGCCGCGCTTGGGGACGTTGAGGACGCGGCGGGCCGCGACCGTGTCGTCCGGGTTGGAGATGACCTGCAGGTAGGCCAGGGCGTCCTTGATTTCGCGGCGCTCGTAGAAGCGTGTGCCGCCGACGACGCGGTACGGGATGCCCTGGCGTACGAGGAGTTCCTCCAGCGCGCGGGATTGGGCGTTCGTGCGATAGAAGACCGCGATGTCGCCCCAGTCGGTACCCGCGTCGGCCAGGCGATCGATCTCGCCGACGACGAAGCGGGCCTCGTCGTGCTCGGAGTCGGCGGCGTCCAGCGTGATGAGCGCTCCATCGCCCGAGGCCGTCCACAGGTTCTTCGCGCGGCGCCCCGTATTGCGGGCGATGACGGCGTTCGCAGCCGACAGGATGTTCTGCGTCGAGCGGTAGTTCTGCTCGAGCAGGATGGTGCGCGCGCCCGTGAAGTCGCGCTCGAACTCCTCGATGTTGCGGATCGTGGCCCCGCGGAAGGCGTAGATCGACTGGTCGGAGTCGCCCACGACCGTCAGCTCGGCGGGTTCGACGCCGTCGGTGCCATCGCCCACGAGGGCGCGCACGAGGACGTACTGGGCGTGGTTCGTGTCCTGGTACTCGTCGACCAGGATGTGGCGGAATCGCCGGTGATAGTGCTCGGCAATCAGTGGGTTATCACGCAGCAGCTCGACCGTGCGCATGATGAGGTCGTCGAAATCCAGGGCGTTCGAGGCGCGCATGCGCTTGTCGTACTCGACGTAGGCGGCGGCGACGATGCGCGACACCGGATCCTTGCCCGCCAGCTCCGCGTAGCGCGCGGGCCCGATCAGTTCGTTCTTCGCGTCCGAGATGCGCTCGGCCACCATCTTCGGTGTGAAGCGCTTGATGTCGACGTCCTGGGCCTTGAGGACCATCTGGATGAGGCGCTGAGAGTCCTGCGCGTCGTAGATCGTGAAGGACGAGGACAGCCCCGCCGCCTCGTGCTCGTAGCGCAGCAGGCGCACGCAGGCCGAGTGGAAGGTCGAGACCCACATGCGCCGCGCGTCATCGCCCACGAGGACCCCCGCACGTTCACGCATCTCGGCCGCCGCCTTGTTCGTGAACGTGATCGCGAGGATCTGGCCTGCCCGCGCGCGGCCCGTGGCCAGCAGGTAGGCGATGCGATGCGTGAGCACGCGCGTCTTGCCCGAGCCCGCGCCCGCCAGGATCAGCAGCGGCGAACCCGCGTGCGTGACGGCCTCGCGCTGACGGTCGTTCAGGCCGCGCGTGAGGGAATCGGGGTCCACGCCCGGGCGCCGGGGTTCGTCCCACACGGGCACGGACGAGGCCGGGGCTTCCTCCCACACGGAAGGCTCCCCGAAGGCGCCGCCGGGCACAGTGATCTCGGGCCAAGCGCCGTCGTCGTCCACCCCCAGCGCATCCTCGACATCGAAGGCGGGCGCCTCCGGCGGCACGTAGTCGTCCTCGGGGCCGATCAGGAAACCAAGGTCAGGCAAAGAAGTCGCGTCACTCATCGACTCCAAGCCTAAACCGCCCCACCCTCACCTGCGACCCCCGCCCCGGGTGGCGCCAACCACGAAAGGCGGCACACGACGAGGCCGGGGCCTCCCGCGCGCGAACGCGAAGGAAACCCCGGCCTCGGGCAGGCGATTACTTCTTGCGGTACAGCGACTTCGTCGCGTACACGGGCTCGGTCGTGACCTGGATATCGAGGGAGCGGAAGATACCCTCGTCGACGGGGCCGAGGATGACGGACTCGTGGACGTCGCAGCCGCGCAGGCTGCCCAGCTGGTCCAGGGCGCGGCGTGCGTTATCGTCGCCGTTGGCGGACACGGCCAGGGCGATGAGGACCTCGTCGGTGTGCAGGCGCGGGTTGCGTGAACCCAGGTCGTGGGTCTTGAGGCGCTGGATCGGCTCGATCGACTCGGGGGCGAGGAGCCGGACCTCGTCGGGCAGGCCCGCGAGCCTCTTGAGCGCGTTGAGCAGCATCGCCGAGGAGCAGCCCAGCAGCGCCGACGTCTTACCCGTCACGATCTGGCCGTCGGGCAGCTCCATGGCGGCGGCGGGCTGGCCCGTGGCCTCGGCCAGCTCGAGGGCGGGGCGCACGACCGGGCGGTCCATGCGGCCCACGCCGACGCGACTCATCAGCAGGGAGATGCGCCTGGACTGAATCGGCTCGCTCATCTCCTTCTTCTCGGCCACGAGGGCCTTGTAGTAGCGTCGGATGATCTCTTGGCGCGAGGCCTCCTTGCAGGCCTCGTCATCGACGATGCAGTGACCCGCCATGTTCACGCCCATGTCCGTGGGGCTCTTGTACGGGGAAGATCCGAGGATCTTCTCAAACAGACGGCTCAACACCGGGAAAATCTCGACGTCACGGTTGTAGTTGACGGTCTTGATCCCGTAGGCCTCGAGGTGGAAGGGGTCGATCATGTTGACGTCGTCGAGGTCGGCCGTGGCCGCCTCGTAGGCGACGTTGACAGGGTGATCCAGCGGAATGTTCCAGATCGGGAAGGTCTCCCACTTCGCGTACCCCGACTCGATCCCGCGTTTGTGGTCGTGGTACAGCTGCGACAGGCAGGTCGCCATCTTGCCCGAACCCGGGCCGGGAGCCGTCACGACGACGAGGTCGCGGCTGGTCTCCACGTATTCGTTCGCGCCGTAGCCCTCGTCCGAGACGATGCGCTCGACGTCCGAGGGGTAGCCGGGGATCGGGAAGTGGCGGTAGACGCGGATGCCGAGCTTCTCGAAGCGCTCCTTCACCTCGGCGGCCGCCTTGTTGTCGTCCGTCCACTGCGTGATGACGACAGAACCGACGTACAGGCCACGCTCGCGGAACTCGTCGATCTGGCGCAGAACCTCGTCATCATAGGTGGTGCCCACGTCTGCGCGGACCTTGCGGCGCGCGAAATCCTTGGCGTTGACGGCGACGATGATCTCCACCTCATCGGCCAGCTCACGCAGCATGCGTACCTTGTTGTCGGGCGTGAAGCCGGGCAGGACGCGCGAGGCATGCATGTCGTCGATCAGCTTGCCGCCGAACTCCAAATACAACTTGCCGCCGAACTCGCTTCGTCGCTGCGCAATGTGTCGAGACTGCATCTCGACGTACTGATCACTGTCAAAACCGATGCGGTACATGCATCCTCCGAGGTAGCAGAAATATAAGAGGCCGTCCGTGCGGGGCGGTCAGGCGCTGTCACGCTCTCGGGATTCCATTGTAAGCAAGCTGGGTCCGCGGTCGACGATCGGCGCGCGCGAAAGAGGGCTGACCTCACACGATGTGGCGCTGCATAGCCCAGCGGGTCAGCTCGTTGCGGTTGGAGAGCTGGAGCTTGCGCAGCACGGAACTCACGTGCGTTTCCACCGTCTTGATGGAGATGAACAGGTCGTGGGCGACTTCCTTGTAGGTGTAGCCGCGGGCGATGAGGCGCATGACCTCCTGTTCGCGGGCGGAGAGCAGGTCCAGCTCGGTGTCGGTCGTGGAGACCTCGCCCGTGCCGAAGGCGTCGAGCACGAAGCCCGCCAGGCGGGGGCTGAAAGCGGCGTCGCCGGCGGCGACGCGCCCGATAGCCTCGACGAGGTCGGGGGTGGAGATCGACTTGGTGACGTATCCGCGAGCGCCCGCGCGGATGACCTGGACGACGTCCTCAGCGGCGTCGGAGACGGACAGCGCCAGGAATTGCAGGCCGTCGATGTCGCGGCAGGCGCTGGCGACCTCGGCGCCGCCTCCGCCGTTGCCGCCGGGCAGGTGCACGTCGAGGAGGGCCACGTCGGGGGTCAGGGCGTGGCACGCGGCGATGGCGCCGTCGACGTCGGCGGCGTCTCCGACGATCTCAAGGTCGGCCCCGGAGTTTTCGAGCTCGGAGCGTACCCCTGCGCGAACCATGGGGTGATCGTCGATGACGAGGATGCGGATGGTCACTGTGTCCTCCCGGTGGGCGCTGTTTCTTCAAGAATATCGGAGCGAGGCACGCTCAGGGCGATTTCCGTGCCACGCGCGAGATGGCGAATCGTGGCCTCTCCCCCGGCGCGGCGCATACGCCCCACGATGGAGTCGCGCACGCCGTGGCGGTCCGCGGCGATGGCGGCGGGGTCAAAGCCCTCGCCGCTGTCTTTGATGAAGGCTTCGACGACTCGTGCGCGAACCTCGACGTAGACGGAGACGGGCGGGGCGCCGTGCCGCACGGCGTTTTGGCTGGCCTCGGCCAGGGCGGCCACGAGCGCGAGCTCGCCGGGGCCCGGCCTCATGTCGCCGACGACGACCACGCTGATGGGCACGCCGTAGCGGCTCTCGACCCCGACGACGGCCTCGGTGACCGCGGCGTCGAGAGAGTCGGCAGCCTGCGCGTGGCCCGTATAAAGCCAGGCGCGTAGCTCCCGCTCCTCGGTCAGGGCGATGGCGCGGACGCGTGCGGGGTCCTCGGCGGAGGCGCGGATGAGGGTCAATGTCTGGAGGACGGAATCGTGCAGGTGGGCGGCGATGTCCGCGCGCTCAGCCTCACGCACCCGCTGGGCCTGGGCTTGCGACAGGTCCTTCGTCGTGCGCAGCCACATGGGCACGAGCGCAAAGAGAACGCCCGCGACCAGGGCGGCCCCGATGAGGCCGCCGCGCAGCAGGATGACGGGCGGGTTGTCGCGCGAGGCCACCATCACGACGCCGAGGCTCAGGAGCATGATGCCGCCAAGAACCGCGCCGATAAAACGCAGGGAGCGCCAGTTGCTCACCTCGCGGCTCTGGCTCCACACCAGGGAAATGCCGGCGATGATCGAGACGATGGCCCCCATGTCACGCCAATCGAGCGTGCTCGTTGCGTTCAGGATCGTGCCGGCCAGGGCGGCAACCAGCAGCGCCACGCCCGTGACGATCATGCGGTTACGCGACACCTGGGCGGCCCTTTCCTCGCGCAGACGCACGAGGCCGGGGCTGAGCGTGCCCGACGCGCTGGCCTCGGGCGCGTCCTCGGGGACCGTCACCCACAGCCACAGGTAGGCGAATGCGCCCACGCCCATCGCGGTGAACACGATGAGTAGGACGCGCACGAGCAGGACCGGGATGCCCAGGTGCACGGACAGGCCAGCGCACACACCCCCCATCCAGGGGGCGGGCATGTCGGGGCTGGAGGCTGTCGCACGCACGAGCGGGGGCCGGGAAGGCGGTGCCGGAATCGGCGGGGTCCACCCGGGGCGCGGGTTGTTGACGGGGCTGCTCACGTATCCATTGTGGCACGCCCCCGTACGAGGCCGGGGTACCCCCCGGGCCAATCAGGGATCGTTCAGGGGGTCCCCTACTATCGCGACCCACCCCGTGTTTGGTTGAGTAGTGGTATCGATCCGCGTCTCATGCGGATCCCATCGAGAGGAAGTTCATCATGAGTTGGTCTCAGGGACCCTCAGACCCCGGCGCCGCGTTCCAGCAGCGCCCGTCCCGTCACAGTTTCTTCGAGTCGATGCGGAACTCCGGCTGGTATCGCGCGCACCCCCGCGTCATCGGAGGCGTCTGCTCGGGCATTTCGGCGCGTCAGGGCTGGGACCTGTCGCTTGTGCGTGTGTTCGTGGTTATCGCCGCCTTCTTCCTGCCGATCGTGTCGCTCGCCTATGCGCTCGCGTGGCTTTTGCTGCCCGAGGCAGCCGACGGGCGCATCCACCTTGAGGAAACCATTGAGGGACGCTTCGACATTGCCGTCCTCGGCGGTGGGTTCTTGGCGTTGGTCAGCCTGTCGTCGCTAGTGTCCTCCATCAGTTTCCTCGGCGTTGTGGGCATCGTTATCAGCGCCATTGTCTTCATCGGCCTGGCACTTTTCGTGATCGGCCTCCTCGTGTCAGGCCAGAAGAGCCGAGGCCCGGGCGCACCCGGGCAGCAGGGACCCCAGTACGGGACTCCGCAGTACACCGCCACCCAAGGGGGCCAGTCCGCCCCTTTCGGAGCGGCCACCCCGGCTGATAACGTGGCGGGGAACCCCATGAACGGACAGCAGGGACCCCAGTACGGGACTCCGCAGTACGCCGCCACCCAAGGGGGCCAGTCCGCCCCTTTCGGACAGGCCACCCCGGCTGATAACGTGGCGGGGAACCCCATGAACGGGCAGCAGGGACCCCAGGCACCCTCCGGCTACCCCGTCTACGGCATGCCCGCGACCGACGCCCCCGGCGCCACCAGCGCGCAGGCCGGGCCCCGCCCGGCC
>CABKMZ010000083.1 GCA_902373545.1 uncultured Actinomyces sp.
AGAACTGGGAGCCGTTGGTGCCGCGGCCCATGCGCTTGCCGGCGTTGGCCATGGCGAGCAGGTAGGGCTCGTTGAAGTTCAGCTCGGGGTGGATCTCGTCGTTGAACTGGTAGCCGGGGCCGCCGGTGCCGGTGCCGAGGGGGTCGCCGCCCTGGATCATGAAGCCGGGGATCACGCGGTGGAAGATGGTGCCGTCGTAGAGGGGACGGGAGGTCTTCTGGCCGGTCTTCGGGTCGACCCATTCGCGCTCGCCCTTGGCCAGGGTCACGAAGTTGGTGACCGTGTTGGGGGCGTGGTTGGGGAACAGTTCGACGGTGATGTCGCCGGCGGAGGTGTGAAGAATAGCTTTCATGACTGTAATGGTCGCATCTTTTCCTGGTGGTTTCCTGACCGTCGTTCAGCTCACGCCCGCTAGTGGGCTGCACATCACAGGCGGATGTAGCACAATAGGACGTGAGTGGCGCATGTGCGCCCCCGTTAATGTGGACAGGATCGGAGACAACATGGCTACCTCGCCGACTTTCGATGCAGATAAGCTGCGTGCTACCTCTGAGCAGCTTCGCGACGCCGCCGCCGTTTACGCCGGGAAGGTTGCCGTTCGGGCTGCCGATCTGGCGAATCAGGGCGTTGATTGGGCAGCGCCGCGCGCTCAGGCTGCGCTGACCAGCGCGATCGAGCACGCGACCCCCGCAATTGAGAACGCCGCGGCTCGCGCGCAGGCCGCCGCCGCGCACGCCGGCCCCGCGATTGAGAACGCTCGCGAGCACCTGGTGGATGACTACCTGCCGCGCGCGTCCCTCGCTGTGAACCAGGCGGGCGCCGCCCTGACCGCTCGCGGTTCGCTGTCGGATCGCGCTCGCCGCGCCTCCGAGGTGTCGGCTGTCGCTCTGACGACCCCGACCCGTAAGCGCCGCAAGTGCCGTTTCCTGCGCGCCTTCGGCCTGACCGCACTGGTCGGCGCCGCCGCCGGTGCGGGCTACATCCTCTGGAAGCGTTCGCAGCCGATCGAGGATCCGTGGGCCGAGGAGTACTGGGCCGATCTGGATACGGATTCCTTCGTGCCGGAGACGGATGCCGAGAAGGCTACCTTCGAGGGCTGACGCTTCGAGGTTTTAGCTGCTTGGTGTGGGGGCCGCGACGCATTGCGTCGCGGCCCCCACCCGTTGCGTCGCACCGTGATTCACAAGTTGCCAAACACGACGATGCAATAGGCTCCGCCCATGATGAGCCAGAGCATCACGTTCAGGATTATTCCTTGCAGGCTCATCATTCTTTGCGTACGGGTCGTGGACGTGAACAGACGGATGCACCCCCAGAGGAAACCGATGACGGACAGGGCAATGAGAGTCAGGGTGAGCAGGAAAAACTCACCGAACAACTGCGTCCTCAGCATGCTGATCAGTACCACGACGATGACTAATCCGGCTATGCCGCACCCAGGCGAGACCATGTCGACTACGCCCGCCCGCGACTGGCGCCGACAGGTTCCCGGGACTTGCGTGGCTGGCTGGGAGTGGCCGCCAGGATGCGGCTGCTGGCTCGCTTCAGCCCCCAATCGACCTGCGCGATACAGGTGGTGTGGACCCGCGGGCGTATTCGGAGCACTCATGATTCACCTTTCATTCAGCTACCGGCAGCGCTGCGCGCCCGCAGCAACGCTGAACGCCGACGGATCTGCCCCTAGCAGGCCGGGGCCGGGGCGGCGTCACCCAATCCTCGTAGCCGTGTATACCTGGAGCAGCATATAACCAACGACAGCGATCACCCATGGCGCAGCGTTCAGGATGACTCCCCACCGACACCAGGACTTCTGACGCTGCGTGATGCTCGACCCGTAGCCGACCAGCCCGCTCAGTCCTCCCACGAGATTGAGATGGAAGAGTAAACCCCCTCCCCACACGAAGGGGACATAGAAAGCAAGAATCGCGAGTTCGGAATTCTTCCCGTCTAGTGACGCCAGATAGAGGAAGAATCCGACACAGATGAGCAGGGCGATCAGCACCCATCCCGCGATGCCACACCAGACGCCAATCTTGTCGTTTGCACGTAGTTTCACCAGCCGAGGGTCAAACCCCTGCCTCTGGTAGACACCCGGGTGGGGCATGCCGGGCTGGTAGGGCATACCCCCATAATTGCGTGGATCCACCCCGTTGGTATGCCATTGACTCATGTTTTTTTCCCTTGCACCTAGCACGACGCTTCACGCGGCGGTGATGATCGCCTCATGAGGAGGAGCTTCGACGTTCTCCTCAAAGGCTACGACGGAATCAGCGGCAACACGAGCATGGCGACGAAGAAGATGACATGCGGGCTCGCGTTCAGGACGATTCCGAGCCAGTTCAGCTTCCACTTCGTCATCTTGTCCCCCGCGCGCACCAGCCCGGTGATCCCGCCGACCAGGTTCACGGGTATCAAGAAAATCGAGGCAAAGAGCGGGTAAAATCCGATGACTTCCTTGCCCGAGGGATCCGGGTCGGATTCGGTTGCGAGTATCGACAACCACATGAGCAGCACAGTCAGGCCGATAATCACCCAGCCGGCGATGCCCAGGCCAACGGACAGCTTGTTGACCCGCGGGGGCAACTGCGCATAGGGGCCGACCGCATAGGCCTGTGGATACCCCTGATAGGGCGCCGCACCCGGGTACGGGTTCGCCCCCTGCAGCGCAGGCTGTACGGGCATTCCCATCTGGGGAGCTCCCTGCGGCGCGGGCTGTACGGGCATTCCCATCTGGGGAACTCCCTGCGGCGCGGGCTGCGCGGTCGCGCCGGGAGCTGCGGGCTGCCCCGCAGGCTGCTGAAAATAAGGCGTGCTCATCAAGTCCTCCTCTGTTGCACCAACATGCGGCAACGAGACTGTGAAGAACCCACACATCCCCCGTACCGAAAAGTCTTTCAAGAATTGAGATTAACGGTAAGTTCCTACCCGCGCAACGGACACTCACACGAGGAGAGCACGCAACACCTGGGCAACCCCGGCCTCGTTATTGGAGGGCGCCACGAAGCATGAGGCCTCCTCGCGTCACGCGACTACACCATCCACGTCCAGGTGCCGACAATGATCCACGGCAACACATTGAGAAAGAGCGCGAGGCAGCTCTGCATGACCTCTCGGCGGGTGCGACACCGAAGGAGGTCGACGAAACCGACGAGAGCACCGATGACGTTAATGACGAAGAGCAGGAGAAGCACGAGGAAAATGGCAACGACGAAACCATAGTCTCGAAGCGTTGCCCCGTCTTCGTTCGCGGCCGTAAGGATGTTGACGACACCCCAGACGATCATACAGGCGATCAAAAGCCAGCCGCTGACCCCGCACGCCATGGCCAGGGTCCACGTTCTGCGCGTACGCACCCGCCGAGCGGCGACAGACTCGCTACCGTCGGAAGCTTCCATGAACACCCCTCACTCCGACAAGTATTTTAAGTACTTGAGATTAATGGAGAGGAGGCGCTCACGCAAGGAGGACGATCGGAAGCGCATCGTTCTCGACGACATTCTTACGACGCCTCAGTGACCCACTTGACAAACATCAGAGCGATCATGAGGACGGTGAAAACACTGAGACGATAGCGTCGATCATGGCAAGGACGGAGGGCAGGAGGAAGATGACGAGCGGTGCGACGCTCAGCCAGAAACCGATCCTGTTCATGATCAGCTGCTTGCGCGTCATCAGGCGTTTCTTCGCTGACGCGCCGGTAGCCAGGCCGCAGACGGCGAGGGGCAGCACGACAAGCGGGGTCCCAACCATCGGGATAATAGCGATCACACCCCCCGCGGAGGTACTCTCGCCGGTCGAATTCGCTATCATCAAGGCCGTCACGCCGATGATCAGGAGGATCGCCACCCAGGTCGCGATCCCGAAGAAGAAGGCAGCCGGGATCTTCTTTTTGCTTGCCTCAGTACCCACCCCGCCGTAGAGCTGTGGAATACCACCCGGGTAGGCGGGTCCTCCCGTCGGATTCCCCGGATACTGCGCTGCGTACGGCTGTGCGGGGCCCGCCTGCGGCACCCTGTCTCCATATTGCGTGTATCCGGGCGTGCTCACAGGGTCCTCCATCCAGCGGGTATTTCAAGAATTGAGATTAACGGTAAGGTCCTACCCGCGCAACGGAGCGCTTCACCAGAAGCGCACGCTCACGACCTACGAGAAAAACTCCGCCACAGCCCCGGCGATGTACGCGATAAAGAAAAAACCCAAACCGATGACGTACGGGCTCGCATTGAGGATAATTCCCAGCCTGTTGAGCTTCCATTTCGCCGGCTTCTCCTTCGCCCTTGAGGATCCCACGATGACACCGATGAGGTTGAACGGACCACCGATGGCCAGCACAAAAAGAGGATAGAAGCCGACGATAGCCGCCCCGCTCGCGGACACGTCTGGTGAGTGCATCAATCTCCACGCGTCCAGCACTAACAGCGCGATGAACACCCATACACCAATTCCAAAGACGAGGGAGATGTAGTTAACCCGCACTTTCACAGGCCCCTGGGGCACGGGCGCATAGCCCGGCGCAAATCCCTGGGGCACCGCCGAATACCCCTGCGGCACGGGCTGCGCGGGCGCTCCCGCCTGGGGAATTCCCTGCGGCGGCCTGTCTCCATATTGCGTGTATCCGGGCGTGCTCACAGGATCCTCCATCCAGCGGGTATTTCAAGAATTAAAATTAACAGTAAGGTCCTACCCGCGCAACAGACACTCACCCGAGGAGAGCGCGCAACACCCCGGCTGCCCCACGCATGTCGGTCACCGCGTTTTCTGTCGTCCAGCAACAACAACATGAGGCCACAGAGTGCCAGCACCAACCCAAAAGGCACCACATCGAGGAGGACCATGACACCGAGCCAGGCAAGTCCATCTCCGCTGTCCCCATGATCGCCGGGAACGAACTCGATCCCCACGCAGACAACGACCGACAACACCAGCCCTACCCCCGAGGAGCGGGAGTACCAACCTGCGTCGAGACGGCAGGAGCCGGTGAGGCGTCACCCACCACAGTCATCGTCTACTCCTCACACATGCACTACCCGGGATGACGCATGTAGTAGTTGACCATCTCCCGAATCCACTCGGCCCCGAAGGCGAGCGCCAGCAGTATCCAGTGAGTGACACTCAGACGCTTACCGAGCTTGCTCATTGTGAATTCCCGCGGGGTGGATGCGTAGGCCATGCCCTGAGCCCCAGCGCTGAATCCCACGACGGTCAGGACGATGAGAACGGGGAGGATCACCATTGGGGCGACGAAGCCGATCCACCCGAGTCCACTGGCATCACGCATCGCGCGCGCGGTGAGCACGAGGGCAACAGCGCCCACGATGGTGAGGACCGAGACGACCCATGCGGCGATTCCGCACGCGAGCGCCTTACGTGCGAGGGCCGAGGGATTGGGCGGACGCACCGGGAAACCCTGCGGATAGCCGGGCTGAGGGTACGTACCCGCAGCCTGTTGCGGAGCAGCAGGTCGCTGATCATTGGACATGCCGGATTCCCCTTCATCATCGCGGGGAGCCGACGTCGCCTCCCCAAAAGTATTTCAAGAATTGAGATTAACGGTAAGTTCCTACCGGCGCAACGGAGCGCTACACCAGAAGCGCGCGCTAACGGCCTACGAGAAAAACTGCGCCACAGCCATGACGACGAACGCGATAATGAAAAAAACGAAAAAGATGACGTACGGGCTCAGGTTGAGGATAATCCCCAGCCTGTTGAGCTTCCATTTCGCCGGCTTCTCCTTCGCTCTTGAGGAAGCGACGATGAAACCGATGAGGTTCACTGGACCGCCGAGGGCCAGCACAAAAAGAGGAAAGAAGCCGAAAATATCATTCCCACTCGCGGACGCGTCCGGTGAGTGCATCTCTACCCACGCGTCCAGCACTAACAGCGCGATGAACACCCATACACAAATTCCACAGACGAGGGAGAAGTAGTTAACCCGCACTTTCACAGGCCCTTGAGGTACTGGCACATAGCCCTGCACAAATCCCTGAGGTGCCGTCGAATACCCCTGCGGCACGGGCTGCGCGGGCGCTCCCGCCTGGGGCACAACCTGCGGCGCCTGCGCTGGCTGCGCGGAAGCTGCGGGCCGCCCCGCAGGCTGCTGAGGATAAGGCATACTCATTTACTTCCTCTATCTCATTAGCGTTATTCGCATACGACAGTCATCCGAGGGTCAGTAGGGCCCCAGCAGTACCGGAAAACTAGGCATTCAAATCCAGACAAGGAGACCAACAGCGATCACCCACGGAAGAACATTCAGGACGATACCGAGCAAGCTCCACATCCGCTGTCGGCCGGATACCGAGGGCCCCACCTTCTGGGAGCCAGTAATCAGACCAATAAGATTGATGGGCAGAAGAAGGCCCATGTACACAGCGAACGGGATGATCCATACAAAGCCACCGTTTTCGGGATGGGCACTGTGCACAGCACTGTCAACGATATAGGCGCAGTACAGGAGTGACGGAGCCAGGACACCCAGACCGATGATCGCAAAAATGAAGGACAGCCTACTGATCTTTTCCGGGACCTGGCGCTGGGGCGCCAGCGAATATGGCACTCCCGCCTGGGGCACAACCTGCGGCGACCCTTGCGGCGCGAGCTGCACAGGCTGCGCGGGAACTGCGGGCTGCCCCGCAGGCTGCTGAAAATAAGGCGTGCTCATCAGATTCCTCCTCTATTGCACCGACATGCGGCAACGAGACTGTGAAGAACCCACACATCCCCCGTACCGAAAAGTCTTTCAAGAATTGAGATTAACGGTAAGGTCCTACCCGCGCAACGGGCACTCACCCGAGGAGAGCGCGCAGCACCTGCGCAACCCCGGCCTCGTTGTTCGAGGGGGCGATGAAGCGCGAGGCCTCAATGACATCCTGGGAGGCGTTGGCCATCGCGAAGGACAGGTCCCCCTCGCTCATCATGGACAGGTCGTTACCGGCGTCGCCGAAGACGGCGGTCTGGGAGCGCTCGACGCCGAGGAAGCGCTGGAGGTCGCGCACGGCGCTGCCCTTGTCGACGCCGCGGATCTGCAGGTCCGCCCAATTCGCGCCCGAAATAGCGTACTGATGCGTGTCGGCGAAGTTGGCCAGGGTGGCCTCCGCGAGCGCCTCGACCGGCCCAAGGACGAAGACCGCTAGCTTGACGATCGCATCGTCGATCTCGCCGGCCTCGATCCCGTCGATGATGGCGACCTGGTCATCCACGCGCTTGGTGCGGTGATAGTAGGGCATGACGCCATCGACGAAACGGTCGTCGGTGCGCTCGACGTAGGCAAATTGCTTGCCGCACATGACCAGGCCTCCGTCGATCCCGTCCGGACCCGAGGTTGCCTCGCGGACGAGACGGATGACCTCGCGCACCGTGGGGGTATCCACCGGGTGGGAGGAGACCTCGACGCCGTCGCGCATAACGATGCCGCCGTTCTCGCCGATGACCGTCATACCGGGGCGCCCGGGGAACATGTCGATGAGGGTCCACACCTGGCGACCCGACGCGGGAGCGAAAGTGACGCCGCGCGCGTCCATCTGGTCGAGCAGCTCATCCATGCCGGGCGGAAAGTTCTTGTCATCGTCCAAGAGGGTGCCGTCCATATCGACGGCGGCCAGGCGCAGGTCGGCGCCCGCGTAACGCGCGGGGTCAGTGGGGGTCATCATGCGTCCATTGTGCCTGACCGGGGGCACGGGTGCTCACGCCGGGGACGAGGCCAGGGCAACCTCACGCTGCCGGGCTCAGCCAGGCACTGGCTCCTAGTTGTTGCCGCTCGGCATGCTGGATAGCTTCTCTGCGAACGCCGTGAAAAGGGCGATGACGAGAACAACGATGCCGGCTGGAGTGAAGCGATAGAAGGCCCACACGAAGGCCCAACCCGCCGAAACATCATCGGGACCACCCCGACCGACGGTTGCATCGACGTACGCCGAATAGAAGAACGGACTAATCATCAGCAGAAGCCCAATAGCGCCAAGGATGAGCGGAATCTTGTAGTTTCCCCTCTTCTTCGTCGAAGGGGACGCTCCGCCGGTCGGCTGACTGCCCTCAGGGTGCGACTGTTCACCCGAATCCCCCTGGAAGGACTCGTCGAAGTGGTTAGCCGTATCGTCACTGTCACTCATACCGGGTCCTTTAACTGCCCGCTGTTGGGATGATAACTATCGCCACCATATCGCAAGAGTCGCGGCGCTCAGTACGTGCATGGGCAGTCTTAGCGCCCCTGATCCCGCTCCGCGCCCTTGACGGCGAGATGCGCAATGAAGGCACACAGGAAGGCAAGAAGGCTGAACGGAGCCACGAAGATGAGGCACAACAGGAACATAAGGCCAGCATTAGCTTCTGATGCATTGCCACCCGAAACAATAGGGTCTACCAGGAGCACCAACAGCGGCCAATAGATGACGCTTCCCAGGATAACGAATCCCAAAATGACGCAGGAGCGCACCACCTTTGAGCCGCGGCGTGGTTTCTGGACGCTCAGTGCACCTTGAGGATCCCAACCAGCTCCGTAGGCCTGTGCGGCCCACGCCGCCGCTTCGGCACCCTTCCTCTCGCGCCTCTTCGTTACCCCAGCATCGATTGCCAGCGCGATGAGGAAAATAATGAGGATGGGGGCGACAAGTAACAGCAGGCTATCCAACTGAAGCAACCTCCAGATCATGAAGCCGCTTCAACGGCCTTCTATTCCATTCGAGAG
>CABKMZ010000084.1 GCA_902373545.1 uncultured Actinomyces sp.
GCGCACGTCGAGCAGGTGCGGGCTCGTGAAGCGGCCCGTCTTCATGCCGAAAGCGCTCAGGAGCGAGTCGATCATGCGTGACGTGGACGTCTTACCGTTCGTACCCGTGATGTGGATCGACGGGTAGGAGCGTTGCGGGTCGCCCAGGATGTCGAGGGCGAGCTTCACGCGGTCCAGCGTGGGGTCGATGTCATGCTCGGGTGCACGCGCGACGATGGACTCGTAGATCTCCTGCACGCGCGCGTCCAGCGCGACGTCGTCCTCGGCCTTCGCGAGCGCAGCCTCGTGGGAAGCGCGCTCATCGCGTGCCTCGGCGGCGTCGTCGGCGAAGTCCTCGTCCACCTCGCCCTCAATCTCGGCCAGGACGGCAGGGTCGGGGCCCAGCAGCAGCGAGTGCTCGACGAGGGCACGCAGCGCGGCCTCGCGTTCGCTCTCCTCAGCCTCAGGGTCGGTGCCCTCCCCCGCCTCGGTCTCCTCGACCTCGTCGGCCGCTTCCAGGTACGGGATGAGGTCGGCCGGAATGCCGCCTCGCTGATCGTCGTGGGTGGTATCTTCCCCGAAGAACGATTCGCCTGCCATGTTTCCTCCGCTGCTCGCAGTGTCTCCGCTATTTTACCGGCCCAGGCGCGGCGGGCGGCTTGTTCCGCCGATCACGGCGCGTTTGTGCCCCAACGATCCTCTCATCGACGAGGCCGTGGCTCGAACGGCGGTCCACTGTCCTGACGGGGCGAGTAAGATGGGAGAGAACAAGAGCGAACAAGAATGAATGAGATATGGAGGGTTCCCATATGGGTAAGTGGTTCGGCCAAGCAAGCGAGATTGAAGAGCTGCGCACCGAAAACCGCCGACTGAAGGAGCAGGTCGCAACCCTTGAGGCGCGCCTGCGCGCCGCCTACGCAGACGCCGGAATCACGGCTCTGGCCGATCCCTCCTCACCCGTCTCTTCCACCGATTCACTCGCCCCCGCCACGGCCTCGTCCCTGGAAGTGAGCGCCGCCGAAATGGAGTTGCTGGCTACAGGCCCGAAAATCGCGGCAGTCAAGGCATACAAGGATCGCACCGGCGTAAGCCTCACGGCAGCCAAAGCCGCGATTGACGCCGTGCCCGTGCCCACATCCTCGATCGTCTCCACCAGCCTCGAGCTGACGCATGCCGAACGCCAGATGGTGGCCGACGGCCACCCCGTTAGCGCCATCAAGGCATACAGGGACCGAACCGGCGTGGACCTCAGGACCGCCAAGGCCGCCATCGACGCGGCCCGCTAGACTCCCAGCCTCCTCTGGTAGGATGCCCCTCACGGCGCGGCATCGCGCGCTTGCAAGCGATAAGGAATTGACATGCTACTCGTCGCAGAAAACGAGAACAACGGCTGGATCCGTTCCACCTTTAACCTGACCTACCGAGTGTCGTGGTCCCAGCTGCTGCTGGCCGTCCACGGCGCATACCCCTACTTTGCCAATCCGCAGGTCCTCGTCGACGACGCGCAAGTGCCCATCTCGCGCCAGACGGACATCCTCTCCATCCCCGAAAACCGCACCATCATGCTGCGCGGCATCTCCACGGTGATCAACGCTCCCCTGATGATCACCTTCCACAACCAGACGCCGACCGTCAACGTCTCCGTCGGCTGCGTGAACGAGGAGTTCCGCAACACCAACTACGAGAAGTTCAACAAGTCGATGTGCCAGCTCATGGACTCCATGGAGATCATGATGCACGTGCCCACCGCCAAGCCCTCCGACGGCGCGGACGCATCGTCAACCACCGCCTGACGTCCAACGCAGACACGCGTAGCAATCACCGACAACACGAGAGGAGCAGTGCCATGTACTTGGAAGGCCAGCACGTCGACAACGGCTGGATCCGTTCGACGTTCACCCTGACGCACCGCGTCTCGTGGGAGCAGATGCTCCAGGCGATCTACGCCGCTTTCGACTACTTCACAGAGATCGTCATCTTCGTCGACGAGAAAAAACACCGCATCACCTCTCGTGACGAGGTGCTCTCGATCCCCGAGTCGTGGAACGTCTCGATCGCCGGAACCTCCCTGGTGTTCAAGGTGCCCATGATCATCTTCTTCTACAACCAGGTGCAGTTCAGCAACGTGCGCCTGCGTTGTGTAAGTGAGGATCTGCGCGGGCTCACCTACGAACAGTTCAACAAGATGGTCGGCCCGCTCATGAATGCCCTCGAACTGGCGATGTTCCAAGAGCCGGTCACGCCCAGCCAAGCCAAGGAAACAGCTCAGAGCCCAGTGCACCAGGACGCGGGAGCGCCCACCAACGCCTCGCAGAAGCCGGGCGGCACCCCCGTCAACAGCACGCAGCACAGCGGCGCGGCCAAGCTGGCCGATACCGACCAGCACGCCCAGACGCACAAGGGCGGGGAGACGGCGCAGCACCCCGAGGCGGACAGGCCCCACGAGGCCTCGCCCCACCCCGAGGCGGCTCAGCGCTCGGTTGCACCGATCCCCGCGCCCCCTCCGCAGCCTGCTGCAACTCCCCCTCAGCGCCACGCCACTCCCCCAATCCCGCCGCCGCCTGCCTGACACCCGCGCGAATTCCCGACGTCACCGAAGAGAATCGAGCCTCCATGCCCACCGAGTCGCCACAGCATCGCACAGACGAAGTCGTGGCCCCCATGAGCGCCATGTTCCCCGTGCGAGCGCCCGGCCCCGGGGACGTGCTACCCAACGCTGAGGCGGGGCTCGGGAACCGCTACCGCGCAGGCATGGACGTCACCGTGTACATGGCGGCGCAGATGTCGGACGGCACCGACCCCGAGCTGGTCTCCACGGCCGCGTGGCTGCGCTCGCGATACGCCAAGCCCAAGACGATTTTCCCGCAGTGGCGCTCCGACCGTGACCACGGCGAAGTGCCCGGAACGAACCGGTACTACACCAACAAGCCCGACTTCATCACGGCCTTTGACATCACCGGCCTTGACCACATCGGGCACGTCGGATCGCGCCAGTTGACACCGATCATGAACGGCGGGATCTTCCCCTCCGAGTTCCGCTCGGGCCCGCCCGCCAACTTCAACGAGCTCTACCGCCAGTTCCGCTTCACGGAGGCCCCTCTGCCCGAGGACGTCATGATCGAGATCTGTATGCTCGACGAGGACCACGGCTCCTACGGTTACGCGCCCCAGGTACGCATCCTCGAAAAAGCCACCCTGGGCGCATGGGTTCCCATGACGATCGACGAACTCATCACGCAACACATCATCGAAGGAGTATCCGATCATGTTGGAGAAGTTAGAGACGTTGATTGGGAAGCTCTGTTCGGGTACTTCCGTCGCACAAGATGAGTTTCAAAACGGGTACGGCTACGGCTATTCGTTCTCGTCCTACAACACAGACTTCTTCACGATGTGGGAGATCTCTGGCTACTACCGTTTCAGCTGGTCCGAACGCCACCCCAGCAAGGCCTTCACGATGGACACGCGCAGCGAGCATTTCGCCAGCTACGTGCTAATCACGCAGCTCGGAGCACTGCGCCGCGCAAACCTGCGTCAGCGCCCCATCGTCCTGCCCGGCGAGGCCCCCAAGGACGGGCGGTGGCGCGTCACGGACACCCCGTGGCCCCGCGTCAAGCGCTACACGCACGCCACGTACCCCGCCCTCAACGTCGAGGCCACCAACAGCCTCGAGCTGCGACAGGTCCTCTTCGCGACGCGATTCTCGCGCGACGATCTGCTCAATTCCTTCATGAAGCAGGACGGCCAGCCCGTGCTCTCACCCTGGCTGTCCTCGAACAAGCCCTACCTCGATCACCTGCGCGAGGCGAACGTCGACCTGCGCTACATCACGTCGCGCTAGTGCTTCGGTGCTTACTCGTTCACTCCTGGATTCTGGTCACCCCTCGCGCGACAGGGCGGGCGCTGTGTCGGGGTTTCAGGACGTAAAGTGCCGGTTTTGTCGGGACTTTTCGGCTCGCTGGCGCGGTAAAACCCACATTGACGGGGATTGTTTCATCGTGGGGCGTGAATGCCCCCACGTACCTGATGTGTGGGCGAACGAGTGGCCATGGCCAGGTGTGGGCACTGGGTGTCAGGGAGTGCAGTTCGCCGAGGCATGCTAGCTGCCTGCACTCCTCGCCGCGTGCCTGGGCCCCGCTGACTCGCGCGTGGGCCCGACACCTCGCGCGTGGGCCCGATGATATGCGCGTGGGCAGCGCCTCCCACGCGCATGTCGAGAGGTTGACGTGCGTATCAAGGGGGTTAACGCGCATATTCAGCGGTTTGCGTGCGAGCTCCACGCGAGGCCTGGCGCCGTTGTGCCCAGATCGCAGACCACCTCGCCCGCGACAGCCCATTGTTGGCGTTTTTCGCCGAGGTGGTCTGCACTTTGGGCGCCACGCCACCTCGAACCGCGACCTCACCGCCAGCAAACGGGGGAATTGCAGCAATAGAGCCACGACACGCCGACGACACGCCGGCAGGATGCTTCTAATGGTGCAAAACCCCCACCATTACCCCTGGCGTCACGCTCCCTCACTGGCGTCGTGCTCCCTCACCAGTGCAGGGCAGCCCGGCGGGGCACCGATAAACGCCGATAGGGCGTCGCCGACAGAACCGGGGCAGGGGAACGGGCGGCCAGCTCCGCGACGGCGCTTGTGGCCGATGAGGCGATGCGCCCCGATCGAGAAGAGTCAATCCCAACTGATCGGGCGCAATGCTCCCTCACGGGTAGAATGCTCTCGATCGGATGCAATCCTCCAGATGGGATTCATCCAGTCTATGGCGCTGCGGCGCGAGCGCGCCAGCCCGATGCTCCCTCCCTCAACGATGCCAGGGACCGAGCCCCGACCAACACGTTGTGCCCCATATCCACAAGCTCGTCACCCATCCGCGTAATCGTCACCGAGCCTCCCCGAGGGCGCACTGCGGCACTCTGGACGAGAAAATATCCACGAGGTAGCCTCCGTATTCTCAGACTGCTTCACGGGTAAGCACAACACGCCATCACCAACGCAATTACAGATTAACCATTCGGGTTAGGGTGTTATCATCCGCGCAGGCGTGCGGCCCCTTCACACATCAATTATCGCCGGAGGCACCCATGAAACAAGCACTCATTTCTGCAGCGTGCATCATTGCGCTCGCTACCCTCGGAGCATGCTCAAGCACTACCGAGAGTTCGGCTTCGAACACACCACTCCAGCAGGCCAGCTCTGCCGCACCTACTACCGATTCTCCGGCCACGCCAGCAGACCTGACGGGCACCTGGAAAGAAAAGGACCCGAACGAAGACAGCTACCAGATCGCTAGAGTCACCGCTGACGCCATCGAGATCTACTGGCACACTCCCGACAGTGACGCTCTGTACTGGGCGGGTAGCTACGTTGCCCCGACAGATTCCAAGACACCGTACACCTGGGATTCCGTCAACAACAAAGAAAAGACCGGCTCCGCGATTCTTGCCTCCTCTGACGAGACCAAGACCTTCACCTACACCAATAACACGATCTCCTACAGCGTGACAGCACTGGGAGTGACCAAGAAGGTCACCATGGAGCGAGCCGACATCGATGTTCCCTAACGAAACGTCGATCAAGTTGACATATACCGCTGGGGCCGGGAGGTTTTCCTCCCGGCCCCAGCCTGTAAGGGTGGGCGGGCCGCGCTTCGCCCGGCCCGCCCACCTGAGCGACAGCACTCAGTGCTTAGCGACGCGCACCTCGAGCTTGTCGCCAGCCTCGATCTCAACCGACAGGGCGAGGGTCTCGGCCGCAATCATGTCGCGCCAGGTCTCCACATCGGCCACGTGATCGGAGGGCACGGTCAGCGACAGGTCGATGCGGTCCGCGATGTGCAGGCCGGCGTTCTTACGCTCATCCTGGACGGCGCGCACGACGTCGCGGGCGTAGCCCTCGGCCTCCAGTTCGGGGGTCAGCTCCGTATCGAGCACGACGAAGGTGCCAGAGGCGAGCACGTCCGCGACCTGGCCCTCGGCCGCGTCCACGGACGTGGACACCGAGAACATATCGCCGGTCAGCTCCAGCGGTGCGCCGTCAAGCAGGATGCCCGGGAAACGAACGGTGCCCTCCTCGGTGAGCTCCCACTCCCCGGCCTTCTGGGCCTTGAACAGCTGGCTCGTCAGCTTACGAACCGCAGGCTCGAAGGCGCGCGGGTTCAGGGCGAGCTCGGTACGCACGCTCAGGCCCGAATTCTGCGGGTCGTTGAAGACCACGGACTTCACGTTCACCTCGGAGGCGATCAGGTCCGCGAAGGGCGCCAGCTCCTCGTAATTCTCCGAGACGACCTGCAGGGAGGCCAGCGGCTGGCGCACACGCAGCTGATGCGTCTTACGCAGCGCGTGGGCCGCCGACACGGTCGAGCGAACCTCGTCCATGGCCGCCACGAGCTCGGGGGCCACCACGGCCTTGTCGATGACCGGGAAGTCGACCAGGTGCACGGACTCCCCGCCCGTCAGGCCGCGCCAGATCTCCTCGGTCAGCAGCGGCAGCAGGGGCGCCGCCAGCTCCATGAGCGTCACGAGCGCCGTGTACAGCGCGTCGAAGGCCGAACCATCCTCGTCCCAGAAGCGCTGACGCTGGGTACGCACGTACCAGTTCGTCAGCACGTCCAGGTAGTCGCGGATCGACTCGCAGGCTCCGGCCACGTCATAGGCGTCCAGGGCACCGCGCACGTCCTCCGCCAGGGTGAGCGTGTGGGCCAGCAGGTAGCGGTCCATCTCCGGCAGGGCGGCCACGACCTCGGCCGAGGACAGGTCGAGGCGCTTCGCCTCGTAGCCCTCGCCCTTGTTGCAGGCGCCCGCGTACAGCGTGAAGAAGTAGTACGTGTTCCAGATGGGCAGCAGCACCTGACGCACCGTGTCGCGGATCGACTCTTCCTTGACGATCAGGTTGCCGCCGCGCACGACCGGGCTCGACATGAGGAACCAGCGCATCGCGTCGGAGCCGTACTTGTCGAAGACCTCAGCCACGTCCGGGTAGTTGCGCAGCGACTTGGACATCTTCAGGCCGTCGTCACCCAGGACGATGCCGTGGGAGACGCACGAGCGGAAGGCGGGACGGTCGAAGAGCGCGGTCGCCAGGACGTGCAGCGTGTAGAACCAGCCGCGCGTCTGACCGATGTACTCGACAATGAAGTCGCCCGGGTAGTGGTTCTCGAACCACTCCTGGTTCTCGAACGGGTAGTGCACCTGCGCGAAGGGCATCGAGCCGGACTCGAACCAGCAGTCGAACACGTCGGAGATACGACGCATCGTCGACTTGCCCGTCGGATCGTCCGGGTTGGGGCGCGTGAGCGCGTCGATGAAGGGACGGTGGAAGTCCGTGACCTTCACGCCGAAGTCGGCCTCAAGCTCAGCGATGGAGCCGTAGACGTCGGTGCGCGGGTACGCCGGGTCATCCGAGACCCACACGGGGATCGGCGCGCCCCAGAAGCGGTTACGCGAGATCGACCAGTCGCGGGCGCCCTCCAGCCACTTGCCGAAGATGCCGTGCTTGGTGTGCGCGGGGGTCCAGGTGATCTCCTCGTTCAGCTCCACCATGCGGTCGCGGATCTGGGTGACGCGCACGAACCAGGACGACACCGCCTTGTACATGAGGGGCTTGCGGCAGCGCCAGCAGTGCGGGTAGGAGTGCACGTAGGACTTCTCGCGCACCAGGACGGCGCGGATTTCGGGCGCGCGGCGCGCGATGGGGCCACCCTGCTCGCGCAGGTCGGCGACCACGTAGCGGTTCGCGTCGAAGATCTGCATTCCCTCGTAGTCGGGAACCTCGGACGTGAAGACGCCGCCCTCGTCGACGGGCAGGACCACGCCGATGCCGTACTCCATGCAGGTCCACATGTCGTCTTCACCGAAGGCGGGAGCCTGGTGGACCAGGCCGGTGCCGTCGGTCGTCGTGACGTAATCGGCGGCGATGATGGACCAGGCATTGGGGCCGGGGGTGCCGCCCTCGGCGCGGCGCTCGGGGGTGTCGAAGTAGTCGTAGATCGGGTGGTAGTGGATGCCCACCAGCTCCGAGCCCTTGTAGGTGGCCACAACACTCGGCTCCTCGCCGAGTTCCTTGGCGTAGGCGGGGATCAGGTCGGTGGCGATGAGGACGCGCTCGCCGGCGAGGACGCCCGCGTGGTCGCTGGCGACCTCGACGAGCGAGTACTCGATGTCTGGGCCCACGGCGACAGCCGAGTTCGACGGCAGCGTCCAGGGCGTGGTCGTCCAGATGAGGGCCAGCTCGGGGCGCGCCGAGTCGTCGCGCAGCTTCGTCTCGAGGCGCAGGCCCACGGTCACCGTGTTGTCGGTGCGGTCCTGGTACACGTCGTCGTCCATCTTGAGCTCGTGGTTGCTCAGCGGCGTGCGGTCGTTCCAGCAGTAGGGCAGGACGCGGTGGCCCTGGTAGGCCAGGCCCTTGTCGTAGAGCTGCTTGAAGGCCCAGATGACGGACTCCGTGTAGGACTTATCCAGGGTCTTGTAGTCGTTCTCGAAGTCGACCCAGCGTGCCTGACGGGTGACGTACTCTTCCCATTCCTTGGTGTAGCGCAGGACGGAGGAGCGGCAGGCCGCGTTGAAGGCTTCGATGCCGATGCCGCCCTCACGGGTAATCTCGGTAACGTCTTCGATGCCGAGCTGGCGCTGGGCCTCGAGCTCGGCGGGCAGGCCGTGCGTGTCCCAGCCGAAGCGGCGCTCGACGC
>CABKMZ010000085.1 GCA_902373545.1 uncultured Actinomyces sp.
GGGATCGAGTCACTAACTATCTCGTGTTAGTTGATGTATGAATCATAGCGACTTCATGTGCTCTACGCATCATTTGTCAGCCGCGTCGAGCGTCGTTATCAAGCCGCAACATAACAACGTCAGTTGCAACCATCCCCTACCTGGGCAATCACACACCTCAGCTCGCACTCGCGCATGCGCCCGGCGAACTCGGGCCGCGCGTCGGGACCGCACGATCGGGTGCCGATCCCATCCTGGAACACGTCGAGCCACAGGAACAGACGATTCGACTCGGGCAGATCCTCCCAGTGCGAGGCCTGGGCCAGCTCGCGCTCGTCCCACGGGCTGACGCTCCACCCCAGGGGCGAGGCGGGGAGGATGAGGAACTCCCCGGCCTCGCCGCGAAGGGACAGGGCCTCAAGGCCCGCTCGATGCCCGCCTTCCTGGGGCCGCACGCCAACGTCCCATAGGTCAGAGGCGTCGGCGCTGCCGCACCCCAGGGTGCCCGGAACGGACATGTCGGGGTAGCCGATCATCGTCTCGCCCAGCCAGGACGCCTGCCAGGACGCTCCGGGAAGCTCGATGCGCAGGCCGAGGCGCGGCACGCGCGGGGGCCAATTGCCGTAGGGAGCAACCCGCGCCGAGACGGACACGCCGCGGGCCAACCCCTCACCGACGCGGCAGGGCGCGTATTCCCACGTGAGAGTGACACCAAATTGCGCGGCGGGAGGCGACCAGCGTTCAACGACGCGGCGCACCGCCCCCTCCTCCTCGATGGAGATGAGGCGTCGGCGCAGCAGGTGCAGGCGCGCGCTCTCCCAGCGCATGGCGTGGGAGATCCCGGCTTCGCCGCGCCCGACGCCGAGGGGTCCCACGTCAGAGGCATCGATCCCCCAGTAGTCGACGGGGCCTCGGCCCCGATCATTGTCGGTGGGGGCACGGAACACGCTCAGCTCGACGTGAAGCGGCAGGAGCCACTCGCCAACACCCCGGAGGAGACCTCGCTCGTCAAGGAGATAGGACGCGTTGGATTGCTCAGCCGAAGGCTCGAGAGCGATGGGGGCATCCGCGAGCGCCCGCAGTCGCGCCTCCTCCTGCGCCGAGCCGCAGCGGGCTTCCTCGATGGCCCGGGCGAGCGCGGGAGCGTCCGGAGCCATCGCAGCCACCCAGGCCCAGGTGCCCGCATAGGGCCGCGAGAGCGCGTCGACCAGTCCGTCGCACACGAAGTTGCCGTCGTGGACCTCCTCGCCGAAGTCTCCGCCGTAGGACAGGGCGCGGCATCCGTCCGGCAGAGTGCGCCACAGGGCATGGTCGCGCCATTCCCAGACGAATCCGCCGGCGTGGCGGGGGTGGCTCATCTGCGCGGCGTAGCCGGGCGCGCCAGCGGGGCCGGTTCCCATGGCGTGCAGGTACTCGCACATGAGGTAGGGGGCGCGGCGGATGCGTTCGCGCGCCGCATCGTCAACCTGCGCTGCCACGTGCGTGGGCACGGCGACCTCTGCGTGGAGATCGCTATCGTCGAGGACGGCGGCGACCTCCTCGAGGGTCGGGTACATGCGCGAGTAAATATCCGTGTATTCCAGGGCGTGGTCGCCCTCGTAGTGGACAACGGCGCGCCCACCCGTGCGCTCGCGGATCCAGCGCGCACAGGCGGCCAAGTTCACCCCAGTACCCGACTCGTTGCCCAGGCTCCAGCTCATAATCGAGGGATGATTCTTGTCCCGCTCGAAGGCTCGCACTGTTCGATCCAGGTAGGCGTCGGCCCAGCGCGGGTCGTCGGAGGGATTGTCGATCCACTCCCCCGTCCCTTCGAAGCCGTGGGTCTCGATGTCACCTTCGAGCATGACCCACAGGCCGATCTCGTCGGCTAGGTCGAGCAGGCGCGGGTGGGGCGGGTAGTGGGAGGTGCGGATCGCATTGATTCCCATGGACTTCATGAGAACCAGGTCGGCTCGCGCCCACTCGTCATCGAAGACGCGCCCTTCGTCGGCACGCACCTCGTGCCGGTTCACGCCGTTGAGCGTCAGGGGCGCCCCGTTGGCGGTCAGCACGCCGTCGTCGATACTCACGCGCCGGAATCCGACGCGCAGCGAGCGGTCCCCACTGACGAGGCCGTCTCCCCCTTGGATGCTCACGTGCGCGTCGTAGAGGGCGGGGTCGTTCGCGCTCCACGGGCGCACGTCCCCCAGTGAGAGGCGCTCGGAGCGGTAGCGCCCGTCGGCGCCCCGCTCAAGGGCCAGCAGGCAGGAGCCGACGCCGCCGATGTCGAGTCGCCCCACCAGGGAGGCCTCGCGAGCGCCAAGCACCCGGGCCTCGACGCTCGCGTAGCCGACCCCGGCCTCGTAATCGGTGTCGATCCACAGATCCTCGATCGCGCCGGGGGCGAGGTGACGCAGGCTCACGGAACGGAAGATGCCGGGAAGCCACCACTGATCCTGGTCCTCCAGGTAGCTGCCGGAGCTGAACTGGTGAACGCGGACAGTGATCGTGTTCGCGCCGGGGCGGACCAGATCGGTCACGTCGAACTCGTGGGCCAGGCGCGAGCCGCGCGCCATCCCCACCCACGTGCCGTTGACCCACACGGTGGCCTGGCTTTCAACACCGTCGAAGCGCAGGGCGACGACCCCTTCCCCCCAACTGTCAGGCAGGTCGAAGGAGCGGCGGTAGTCGCCGACGGGATTCACCTCGGGCGAGTAGGGAGGGTCCACCGGGAAGGGGAAGTCGACGTTCGTGTAGGCGGGGCGCCCGTAGAGCCCGTCCTCGCGCAGCACCCAGTGGCTGGGGACGTCGATGTCGCCTGTGACGGGCTCGGTCGGCGGCTCGGCCCAGGGGCGCTCAGCGTCGACGAAGGGATCGGGATCTGTGCGGAAGTGTGCGAAGCTCCAGGTTCCATCGAGGCTGATCACGCCCGAGTCGTCGGCCAGATGGGAGCGGGGCGGCAGGAGGGAGCCCGCGCCGGGAGAGTAGGAAGGTATCATCATTATCACGTCTGCGTGCCTTTCGGATGTCGTCATCGAAACTCCGATCGTTGACACCAAGACTAACACGTTATAGTTGGTGTGTTTCCGCAAACACACACGAGGAATTGGGAGCCCATCATGGAGCGCGCAACCCGGGCCGACGTCGCTCGCGTCGCAGGCGTCGCCCCCTCAACCGTGTCGCTGGTCCTCAACGGTCGAGGCCGTGATGTCAAGATCGCTCCGGCAACCATCGAGCGCGTCCGACAGGCAGCCCGCGACCTCAACTACATCCCCAACGCAGCGGCGCGCTCGCTGCGCCGAGGAAAGTCCCACCTCATCGCCCTCCTCATGGCCGAACTGCCCGACGATCCCTTCGTCCCCGTCGTCCACACCGTCCTCACGACAGCCATGATTGACATCCAGCGCCGCGGCTACCTCCTCCTACCCCTCTTCCAGTCCGGCGACGGCGCCTCCGACGCCGAAGTCATCCGAGGAGTTCTGGGCGACACCCAGCTGGCCGGCATCATCCGCGAAACCACCTCCGCCGAGGCCTTCACCTCGCGCCTGCTCGCCAACCTCGGCATCCCCGTCGTCGCCATGTCCATGATCGAGGCCAACCCCACCGGCTCCGAATCGTCGCTCGTGCGCATCGACGAAGGCGCAGGCGTCCACGACATTATCTCCTCCTGCACCCTCGTCAACCCGGACACTGGCCTCGGATCCGGCCGCGCCGTCTTCCTCGCCGGCCCCAACACCAACCACGCCCGCCAAAACCCCATCGCACGCGCCTTCGGCACCAACTTCACCCTCTACTCCCTGCCCGACTGGGAAGCATCCACCGCATACCAGGCCTCCCTGCGCCTGCTCACCGAGGACCCCACGATCTCACTCATCGCTCTCGCCGACGACTCACAGGCTCCCGGCGTCTTCCAAGCCGCCGCGGACCTCGACCTGTCAGTACCCACCGACCTGTCCATCCTCGGCTTTGGCAACCAAGACCACCGCAGCGCCGACGCCATGGGCCTCACCACCGTCGACTGGCCCCTCAAAGACATGACCTCCACCGCCGTCACCTCCATCATCAACGTCATCGAGGGACGCCCTCCCGCCGACAACATCCACCCCGGCCCCCTGACCTTGACCCTGACCGAGGAGGCAACCCCGGCCTCGTCCCAGGCGATCCCCGTCGCAACCATCCCCACGCGCCCCGTCTGGCGCGCCTCGGTCGCCCGGCGGCGCTAACGCGCCCGCCGACCCCGCTACAGTGGCTTCATGTCCACCTCCATCAGCTTCACGCACCCCGTGGGCACGATGTGCCCCGGATACGTCACGCGCGCCCTCATGCCCTACCTCATTGGTAGGCTCGGGGCCGACGGCGTCACCGCCTCGCTCGTCATCGAGCCGGGCGACTCGTCGATGTTTCTGGTCATCAGGGACTTATTCCGCTACAACCTCTCACCCCTGTTTGTTCAGCTCCTCGAGGCACCCCCGATCTCGCACAAGGAGATCCTCAACCGGTGGGCCGACGGGATCTGCGACCGCATCCGCATAGAAGCCGCACAACTCGCCAACCCGAACGTGCTGCGCCAACGCGTACGCACCGAGCTCGTGCCCAGCCACACGACCCAACACCCCGACTTCTCCTACGCGCGCCCCTTCGGCGCCGGCCTCTCGCTCATCCTGAGCATCGTCCACGAGGCCGGGGCATCCAGGTGCACCACCGACGGCTTAAGGCTGCGCCCCCTGAGCGTCGACGAACTCTTCCACTACGGGCAGGCCAACACTGACGCCGCACCGATCACCACCGTGCAGCCATCCGGGCCGACCACATGCCTGTCCAGCCAATCGCCGTTCATCGCGGCCAAGGCCGCGAACATGCCCGCGCTGCTCGCGCGACAGGAGATCACCGCTCCGAACGGCCTGTTCGTCATGCTCCCGCAGCAGCATCTCCTGTTTTACGCCCCCGCCGACCCCAACAACATCTCCGCACAGCTACACTCCCTCGTCGACTTCGTCCGATTCCCGATCATCGACGCGCAGACCAACAACCCCCACCGCGCCCTGAGCCGCGACATCTTCTATTACTCGCCCGACGGCACGCTCGACGCCATCACCCGCGCCGACGACCCCGACGTCCAAGAACTGCTGAGCAATCCCCACATCAGTTCCACCAACTACCACGTCAGCGTACAGAAATACCTCTCCCCCGCCTTCGAGCAACGTTTCTTCTCCCACTAGGCGACCGTCCGCCACACCCGGATCCGCAAGGCCGCCCCGGCCTCGTCCCAGATCCCCCACACCCCCGTAGAATCAACCCATGGACCGCCACGAGATCACCGAACGCGCCCTGCCATTCCTCCTGCGACGGCTGCACGACGCGGGGATTTCCGCGACGCCCCACACGGACGAGCACACGGGCGACATCTACCTGAAAGTCGACGGGTGGAGGCGCATCAACGTGGAGAACCTCATCGACGAACTCGCCCAGACGGATCCCTCCAAGCACGAGGTCACCATCGAACGCTGGGTCGCCTTCATCATGGAGTCCGGCCGTATCGCCGAACAGTCCGTCACCGACCCCGACGAGCTGCGCCAACGCGTGCGCACCCGCATCATCCCGGCGGACCTGGCCGCCAACCCCCACCTCAGCTACGCGCGTCCCTTCCCCGGCGGCCTTGCTCTGGCCCTGTGCCTCGACTTTCCTAACACCGTCACAACCGTCAGCAACGGGCACCTGGACAAGTACCCCCTGAGCCTCGACGAGCTCTATCACTGGGGGCAGATCAACACCGATAACGAAGCCATCGACGAGCACACCACCTGCGGCCCCTTCACGGGAATCGCCGGGGAATCACTGTTCATCGCATCGAAGGCTGCGCACATCGCCTCCCTGGTCTCGACGCTCCACATCGACGCACCCCACGGGCTCTTGTTCGCGATCCCTGATCGTTCCGTCCTCTTCTACGCACCCGCCGACCCGACGTCGCCAACCCATCAATTCGTCAGCCTCGTGGACTACCTCCGCATCGACATCCTGCAGCGCCTCCACACCATGCCCGCGCGCATACTCAGCAAGGACCTGTTCTACTGCTCACCCGACGGCACCTTCGGTGCCATCACGCGAAGCAACCACCCCGACGTGCAGGAACTCTTCACAAACCCAGATCTGGACGCGGACAGATTCACGGAGCTTGCGCTCACGTACATGGCTTTTTTCGAGGGCTACCACATGCGCTTCTATCCCCCGAACATGTGAGGCAGCTCGAAAGAGTGAGGGCTCCGGCCGCGCCCCTCCGAGGCACCTCCGAGGCCCTCCGAGCGCCCTCCGAGGCCCTCCGAGCGCCCTCCGAGCGACTCACCCACGAATGGTTTCCCCACAATGTCGCACGTAATTTGGGTCCCCTCACTTTTCTTAGGGGTCGAGAAAACCGCATGATTCCAACGATCAGATTTCAAATCCTGAAATACTCCCGGGGGAATTACGTGCAACTTTTCTGGGGCAGCACGACGGGTAGGCGGCAGCACCCGCGCGTCGTCCAGGACCGTCGCAACGGGCGCCTCGTCCTCATCGACCACTTCCCCGGCGGAATCGGACAGCCCAACGCTGCGCCCTGGCCGAGTGAGGAGTGCCCCGAGCGCGTCGTCTTCGCCAACGCCTCGCAGATGCGCCCCTATCGAGGCCGTGGCGTGCTACGCCTGTCGGAGGACGGAGGGCGCACCTGGATCGCGTCGCGCACCTTCAACCCCGCCCACTACGTCTACCAGTGCATGACGATTCTGCCCGACGGCACGCTAGGCCTGCTCTGGGAGCGCGAGATGCAGGGCCTATCTTTCACCTGCATCCCTCTGCAGTGGATTGAGGCCGCGAAGATGTGAACACATCGCTCACCCCCAACGAGGCGACCGCAGCGCACTCCTTCCCCGGCCAGCGGCCCTCGCGCGCCTCACTGCCACGGCTCACCACTGAGGGCCATGCATAGCGAGAGGGCGGGTACCGACAGGTACCCGCCCTCGGCGCATTGAGTCACGGAGACGATCAGAGCGCCAGGTTCTCCTTGACGACGTCCGCCAGCGAAGCAGCGACGGAGTCGGCCTCCTCCTGGGTGGCGGCCTCGACCATGACGCGCACGAGAGGCTCGGTGCCCGAGGGGCGCAGCAGCACGCGGCCGGTATCGCCCAGGCGAGCCTCGGCAGCAGCAACCGCCGCAGCCACGGCCTCGTTCGTCGACGCGGCCGCGCGGTCCACGCCACCCACGTTGATGAGAGTCTGCGGCAGGCGCTGGATGAAGGACGTGAGGTCCGTCAGGGAGCGGCCGGACTCCTTCACCATGCGCGAGATGAGCAGAGAAGACAGGATGCCGTCACCGGTCGTCGCGTAGTCGCGGGCGATGATGTGGCCGGACTGCTCGCCGCCGAGCGAGTAGCCGGAAGCCAGCATCTCCTCAAGGACGTAGCGGTCGCCGACGCCGGTCTGCACGGTCTTAATGCCGACCTCGCGCATCGCGAGAATCAGGCCGAGGTTACTCATAACCGTCACGACGAGCGTGTCGTGCGCGAGGGCGCCGCGCTCGCGCGCGTTGACGGCCAGGGCACCCATGATCTTGTCGCCGTCGATGAGCGTGCCCTCGTGGTCGACGGCCAGGCAGCGGTCAGCGTCGCCGTCGTAGGCGACACCGAAGTCACAGCCGGAGGCAACAACGGCGGCTTGCAGGGCCTCGGGGTGGGTCGAACCGGCGTTGAGGTTGATGTTGCGCCCGTCGGGTTCAGCGTTGATGACAGTGATCTCGGCACCGAGCTCACGGAAGACAGCCGGGCCGAACTCGTGGGCGGCACCGTTCGCGCAGTCGATCGCGATCTTCATGCCGCGCAGGTCGGTGCCGGTGGCCTCCACCAGGTGCGAAATGTAGGAATCGCGTGCCCACGCGTGATCGGCGTTAATCTCGCCAACGCCGTCGCCGGTCGGGCGATCCCACTCGGTGTTCACGAGGGCTTCGATCTCGTCCTCGACCGCGTCGGCCAGCTTGTAGCCGCCGTGCGCGAAGAACTTGATGCCGTTGTCGGGCATGGGGTTATGGGAGGCCGAAATCATGACGCCCAGGTCCACGGTGTCCTCCGCGGCCGTCAGGTGGGCGACGGTGGGGGTGGTGACGACGCCGATGCGCGTAACGTCCATGCCGGCGCTGGCAAGGCCCGCAGCAAGGGCGTGATCCAGGAATTCGCCCGAGATGCGCGTGTCACGCCCAATGATCGCGCGGGGCTTCGAACCGTCCGCGCGCCGAGCCCCACCGAACTGGCGGGCGGCGGCCTCGCCGAGCTGGAGCGCGAGATCCGCGGTGATGTCAACGTTTGCCAGTCCTCGCACGCCGTCCGTGCCGAACATCCTGGGCATAATGTCTCCGTTCAGTGGGTCATACGACTGGTCTAAGGGTACCGCGACTGCGCCCTCGACCTTGTACGAGGCCGTGGCCCGGACAGTGTCGGCGCTCACATTGCGGGCGCTGTTGACAGGAACAAGAAGGTCGCGCCCCGCGGGAGCGGGGCGCGACCAACAGAAAATGTGCTGAAGGTGATCAGCGCTTCGAGAACTGCGAAGCCTTGCGGGCCTTCTTGAGGCCTGCCTTCTTA
>CABKMZ010000086.1 GCA_902373545.1 uncultured Actinomyces sp.
TCAACACCCTGGCCTCGACGATCATTTACCGCAAGGGCGGCGCCTACGTGAAGACACCGGGCGAGGGTGGTACGGGTACCTGTTCTACCAGTTTCGGTACTACTGGCTGGGATGTGAATCTGCTGGTTGGTGGAAAGCGGGTCCGTGACCTGGTCCTCGATGGTACCTACGGTCGTCCGGGATACACGCCTTCTGGCGCCTTCATCGGTCCCGCCTATGAGCCGGACCCGGTCAACTCGGCCGATCGCTCGCAGGGTTACGTCAACAAGCCCGAATCCCGCTCCGGACGCATGTACTGCGTCAAGCACGTGGGTGAGGGCAACGGTGACTACGACCTGTACAGCCAGTACTACAACGGTGGTGCGGAGCAGCCTCACAACCAGCTCGTGAAGGAACAGGTCACGCCTCGCTATTGGCCGGACGCGAAGGGCAACGTCAACCAGAATCCATATGTCGATGACAGTGTCAAGCTGACGAAGACGACATCGGATCGTACTTTCACCAAGAACGGCCGTACCTACCGTCTGCACCTGTGGGGCTTCACCCCCGCGACGAACGCGACCAACTTCCTGACCCCGGACAACTTCAACTCCATCCCGACGGCCAACTGCCCGGCGACGCCTCCGGCGGACGCCAAGCCCACCGACACCTTCGTCACCCAGGAGCTCTCGGTCAACTACGGCTGCCTCTACGGTGTCATCACCGAGGAGCGCTCCGTGCGCATTGCGAAGGCCGTCGAGGACCCCTCGGGTGCCAACCCGACGATCCCCGCCGCCAACTTCTCGGTGGAGACCGGCGACACCTGGCGCGATAACACCGACCGTACCCCCGCGACCACCGGGACCGTGTCCGTCACGAAGCCCACGGCTTCCTCCGCCCCGGCCAAGACCTCGTACATTTCCGCAGCCGACCCGGCCGCGTCGCTGACCCCCACCGGCTTCGGTGAGACGAACGCGAAGTACGACTCGACCTTCATCCCCTTCGAGGTCGGTAACTCCGACTTCACCATCACGGAGAAGGACATCTCGACCGGCGGCGAGGACAAGTGGAACCTCAAGGACATCAAGTGCGTCAACGGCATCGGTGAAGACGTCGCCGTGACCAAGACTGAGCGTGGCGTCAACTTCAAGAACGTCGGCGGTGCAGCGTCCAACGAGGCAGCCCCCATCACCTGTACGTTCGTCAACGAATACCAGGCTCCCAAGCTGCGCGTCCAGAAGTCCATCGAGGCTAACGGCGGCGCGAATGGCGCCACCACCTTCAACGTGGACTACAAGATCGTCGCCACCAACGACGGCTCGCTGGCCGCCAACACCGGCAAGCTCACCGACAAGCCCGACTTCGCGAAGGGCCTGGAGATCCAGTCCGCGAAGATCGCCGAGACCCAGGCTGGCCTGGACACCGCGGCCGACGCGACCGCTACCGGCGGCGTCTACACGCTGACCGACGGCGTCGAGCTCGGCGCCGGGGCCACCAAGGAATACTGGATCCGCTTCGCGGTGACCCGCAACCCCGCGGCCGCCGGATACTCGGAAGCCGACCTGGCCTGCTCCGTCAACGGAAACAACGAGCTCGCTCCCGGCAAGGGTCTCTTCAACGAGGTCTTGGCTGAGAACGGCAAGGACAGTGACGGTACGAGCAACAACAAGGCCTGTGGCCCGACCGTTCCCCACGACTTCGTGATCGTGAAGGCCGGCACGCAGAACACCGGCTCCACCTTCGCGGACGCCTCGAACCAGTACATCGGTCCGAACAACGCGGCCATGTACCCCCTGAAGGGCGCCGAGTTCGCGATCTACAAGTCCAACCCCAACACGGATGCGAACGCCACCGTGGTCAAGACCCTGACCCAGGCCAACGCGACCGACGGATACTACTGGAGCGTCAACGACCTCGATCTTGACACCGCCTACTGGCTGGTCGAGACCAAGGCACCCGCGGGACACTCCCTGCTGCCCCAGCCCCTCGAGTTCAAGCTGACCACCGCCCGCGCGGACGGCTCCGGCACGAACGTTGAGCTCGCGTCCGACCTCACGGACCAGTCCAAGTGGGCCACGAGCGCCGTCCAGGCGTTCGCGTCGGACAGCAGCACGCCGGGCCCCCAGGGCTTCCTGGTCGGCGGCACCCGCAAGGCCACCCTGGTCGTCAAGGACACCCAGGTTGGCGAGCTGCCCAAGGCAGGCAGCACCGGAATCTACCCCTACATCGGCGTCGCAGCGGCGCTCATGTCCGGGGCGATGGTGATGACCGTGGTCACCACCAAGAGGCGCAAGGCACTCGCCTGAGCCACCCATGAGGTCCCGTGACCACGGTGACCCACCATCAGAAAAAACTCCCGAAATCACACACACAGGAGAAAGAAAACCTATGAGCACCACGAAGACCCGCCGCAGCCTGAGCCTGCTCGCAGCCTTCGCCGTCGCCGCCGGCGCGCTGGCCCTGCCCGCCGCCACCTCCGCGACGCAGGCCGCCCCCGCCTTCGGCCTCGCTGCCACGACCGAGCGCGCCCCGTCGCTGGTCGACCTCGACACCACCAGGAAAGGCTCCATCAAGATCCACAAGCTGGTCAAGGACGACACCAACGGCACCACCGCTGGCAACGGCCTCGAGGACGCCACCGCGACCGGTGCCCCCCTCGACGGCGTGACCTTCACCGTCGAGAAGCTGACCAACGTCGACCTCACCACGCAGGCCGGCTGGGAGAAGCTCGCCGGCTACAACGGCAACGTTGATACCGCGAAGGCTGACGGCGTTGACGCTGCCATCACGAAGACCACCGCCGGCGGCGGCGTGGCTGAGTTTGACAGCCTCCCCCTCGGCGCCTACATCGTGACCGAGACTGTGACCCCCGCGGGCTACGTCGGCTCCAAGCCCTTCATCATCACGGTGCCCATGACGCACCCGGACGACCTCAACAAGTGGGTCTACGACGTCCACGCCTACCCGAAGAACTCCAAGGCTGGCGTCGACAAGACGGTCAAGGACGATACCACCCCGGCCATCGGCTCCGAGATCTCCTACACCATCAAGTCCGACGTGCCCGCCGCTGAGTCCCTCGCCTACTACGACGTCGTCGACCAGTACGACAAGCGTGTTGAGCTGCCCGAGGCGAACGTCGCCCTGAAGCTCATCAACGGCAAGACCGGCGAGGTCGCCCTCGTCAAGGACACCGACTACAAGCTGAAAGCAGCTGACGGCACTGACGGCAAGACCAAGTTCTGGACCGCCGAGTTCACCGCTGCGGGCCGCCAGAAGCTGATCGACAACCGCAAGGACGACACCACCAAGGTCCAGATGGACCTGTCCGGCACCGTCAAGGACAAGGTTGAGTCCGACGGCCTGTTCAAGAACAAGGCCATCCTGCTCCCCAACGCCCCCTCCAACGGCTGGAAGCCCAACTCGGGTGAGGTTCCCCCGCCGGACTACCCGAACTCCGAGGTCGTCTCCAAGTTCGGCAAGGTGAAGATCACCAAGGTCTCCTCCGTGGACGCCACCGCCAAGCTGAAGGGCGCCCAGTTCGAGGTCTACAAGTGCACGCCTCAGTCCACCCCGGCCGCGAACTTCGAGTCCGTCGACGCGACCCTCGATGAGAAGCTGAGCCCCGCCGGCACGACCACTTACGAGACCGACACCAACGGTGAGGTCACCATCGACGGCCTGCGCAACAACGACTGGGAGAACAACGAGGCCGTCGCCAACCCCGGCTACTACTGCCTCGTCGAGGTCAAGGCCCCCGAGGGCTTCGAGCTCCAGACCCGCCCGATCGCCTTCCAGGTCCTGCAGACCAACTCCAAGGCTGACAACGAGTACACCCTCGCGACGACCGTCAAGGACGTCCCGAAGAACGGTGGCTTCAACCTGCCGCTGACCGGTGCTGCCGGCATCGGCGTGCTGATCGGCGCTGGCGCCCTCCTCGTGGGCGGCTCCGGTGCGATCGCGCTGGCCAACAAGCGCCGCAAGGAGCAGGCCGACGCCTGATCCTCGCTAGCTAGCGACACACAGGGGGGTGTGGACCCGCGGGTCCACACCCCCTCGCGTTGCCCGCACACCGCCCCCAGCGGTACTACCCTGTAACCAGACAAACTTCCATGGCCTCGGCAATGAACGGAGAAAGCGTGAGCACCCAAGCGCCCGACAAACAGAAGAGCCCCCTCAAGCGGCGCCTCCTCGCCATCGCGCCCCCGATCCTGCTGCTCGCCGGCATCCTGGTCCTCCTGTACCCGGTCTTCGCGACCCAGTACAACAACTACCGCCAGGAATCCATTGCCTCCCAATTCAGTGCCGTCGCCGAAGACGCCGGCCCCGACGCCGTCGCCGAAAACCTGCGCCGCGCCGACGAGTACAACGCCAACGCTGCCGAGTCACCGATCCTCGACCCCTGGCTGGACGCGCAGCGCCCCGGCACCGAGGCCTACCAGGAATACCTGAGTCAACTCAACATCAACGACGTCATGGCCACCGTCAAGATCCCCTCCATCGACGTCAACCTCCCCATCTACCACGGCACCGAAACCGCGACCCTCGACAAGGGCATCGGCCACCTCTTCGGCACCGCCCTGCCCGTCGGCGGCGAGTCCACGCACACCGTCCTCACCGGACACACCGGCCTGGGCACCGCCACCATGTTCGACCAGCTCACCAGCCTCAAGGAAGGCGACGTCTTCTACATCGAAGTCCCCGGCCGCCACCTCAAATACCAGGTCACCGACATCCGCGTCGTCCTGCCCAACGAAACCGAGACCCTCAACAAGGTCGAAGGCAAGGACCTGGCCACCCTCATCACCTGCACGCCCTACGGCATCAACACCCACCGCCTCCTCGTCACCGGCGAGCGCGTGCCCATGGACGAAGAGGCCGTAGCCGCCGAAGCCGCGCAGGTCAAGGGCGCCGTCATGAAGCCCTGGATGATCGCCGTCCTCGCCGCCGTTGCCCTCATCATCGTCGTCTCCACCGTCCTGTGGATCGTGTCCCGCAAGCGCAGGAAGGACAAGCCTTCGCCGGTCGAGGCCCCCTCCGAGCTCTCGGGCGCCGAACAGATCACGCAGACCGCGACCATGACCGATGACGAGATCGACGCCGGGCGCACCGCCGCCCTCAGAAAGATGCTCGAGGAACGCGGTCACGAGTAGAAGCCTCGCGCCGAAAGACGTGGGAGCGGCGGGCCTGTCAGTCGGGACCCCGACAGACATGACCAGTGATCACGGACCTCCCACCCGGCCCCTTCCACCACCGCCCCTCGGAGCGACGAAAACGCGCGCGCGTCGCCGCGCCGCTTGACAGGCACGAGGCCGGGGCTCGGCCCCGTGGTTCCTCAACAATGTCGCACGTAATTCCCCTGTGCGTATTTCAGATTTTGAAATTGCATCGTTGGAATTGCAACGTTTGTGGGCTATGTCCAAAAATGACCGTGTTAAATTACGTGCGACTTTTGGGGGACCCAGGAGTGGACGGGCCCGACAAACACGCCACGGCCTCGTCGATGCACCCCACGGGCGAGGCGAGCACGACCCGAGTCGGCCTCGTCGCCTACCATGGACCCATGAACCTCAGCTTCCCCCAGCGCACCCGCGTCGACGCCATCATCCAAGCCGCCATGGACATGGAGGCCGCGCCCCTCCTGCACGCGCTCGCCCCCATCGGCGACGACGAAACCCCGCACGCCGTGCTGGCCGGCACCCACAAGACGCAGCGCTTCGCGCTCGGCATCCTCGACGGCAAGACCGTCCTCGTCGTCACCTCCGGCATCGGCCTGGCCAACGCGGCCTCCGCCACCGCGCGCGCCCTCACCCTCGTCGACGCACCCATCGTCATCGCCGCCGGCACCACCGGTGGACTCGCCCGCGACATCAACGTCGGCGACATCGCCGCCGGCACCACCGCCATCTACGGGCAAGCCGACGCCACCGCCTTCGGCTACGCCATGGGCCAAGTCCCCCAAATGCCCGTCGACTACACCTCCTCCGACGCCGCCGTCGCACGACTGGCCGAACTGCCCGCGCTGACCGCTCACACCGTGCGCGAAGGCCGCATCGTCTCCTCCGACTCCTTCTGCACCGAACAAGTCGCCGACCCCATGCGCGAACGCTTCCCCGACGCCATCGGCGCCGACATGGAAACCTGCGCCATGGCCCAAGTCTGCTGGTCCTCCAGCGTCGACTGGATCTCCCTGCGCGCCGTCTCCGACCTGTGTGGGCCCAGCGCCGACCAGGCCTTCCACATGGACGGACAGCGCGCCGCCGGACACAGCGCCGAAGCCGTTCGCGCGTACCTGAGCCTGCTGTAAAGAGGGCTTGCGGACTTCCCACCGCCGCAAGGAAACGGGTGCCGGTGACTCAGCCAAGGCCTCGTCCCACAGACCCCACACAGAAGGGAACCCATATGACCCAGCCCCGCCCCGCCCGCGTCCTCATGGTCTGCACCGGCAACATCTGCCGATCCACGATGGCGCACGCGGTCCTCGAGCAGGAAGCCGCGCGCGCCGGCGTGGACATCGTCGTCGACAGCGCTGGCGTCTCCGACGAGGAGCAAGGCAACCCCATCGACCGGCGCGCCGCCCGAGTCCTGCGCGACGCTGGATACACCGTGCCTGACCACCGCGCGCGCCAGATCCGCGCGGGTGAGCTGGGGGAGTGGGACCTGATCCTGGCCATGACCTCGCGGCACCTGAACGTGCTGCAGCGCCTCGCCGATCGTGCGGGGGTTGAGTACGGGGGCGCGCCGAGCGCAGGCGGGGGACCTGCGGGTGGAGCAGGCTCGTTGTCTGGCCGAGCTCCGGTGAGCGACGAGGGCGCGGGGCCACGCATCTGCCTGTATCGCGACCTGGATCCCGCGGGCAGCGGCGACGTGCCCGACCCGTGGTACGGCGACCACCAGGACTTCCTGGACACCCTGGAGGTCATCGAGCGAGTCACGCCGGTCATCCTCGACCTGGCCCGCTGAGCGCGCTTCCCCCAATGTCGCACGTAATTCCAAAACGGTAAGTTTTGGAGTCCTCTGAAAACCGCGGAATTTCAACGATGTGGATTCAAAAGTTGAAATAGCGGTGGGGGAATTACGTGCGACATTTTTGGGTAAGCGTGGTGTGTGGGCGTTATGATGCCTGTCCGAGGCCGTGGTTCGGCAGGTAGAGCCCGCCCAGGATCTGCAGGAAATCGATGTTCTTGGCGGCCGCGCGAGCTCCCTCGGCGTCCTCGTACGACACGAGGCCTCGGATCGCCTTCACCGATTCGGGCACCTCCCTCTCGAAATCGCCGTTCATGACATCGTCGTAGGTGAAACGCAGGACCATGTACCCGCGACGCAGGAGCTCGCGGTCGCGCTTCAGGTCCTTCTCACGCTGTTCTTTCGAGGAATGGAAAGCCCAGCCGTCCACCTCGATGACGATGAAGCCGAGGATGATCATGTCGACCTCGCCGACCCCCTCGATCCATACGCCCACCTGCGGGTTCAGTCCCATGTCGATCAGGATCAGGCGCGCAACCGTCTCCAGGATCGACCGCGCGCGGTCAGTCGACAGGGCGGCCTCGCGCAGGTGGGGGACTCTGCTGCCGGACGTTGGCAACGTCAGGGTTGAGATGTCGTACAAGCCTTGGTTTCGTGCGGCGTCGAGCATCGGTAGGGATACCTTGAGAGGCATACAGACGAGCACTCGCTCCAAGACTGTGCCGATGCTGGCTACGTGCGTGCGTTCCTCTTCGGCGCTCAGGATGGGTTCCCTGTGAATGAGCACGTCGTCAAAGCGTCGTAGTTTCGACGGGTGCATTCCTCGGTTATATGCAACCGACAGGTGGGTCTTGTGCGGGCGGTCCTCCATGAGAATCGGAAGCCCGTACATTTGCGCGGCGCTCACGCAGGAGATGCACGCGTTGTAGACGAAGGCGCGTACCTGATCGAGGGTGAAGCTGTTCTTGTCATAGATCCAGCCCCGGTAGTGTCCGATGGATTGTGGCAGCATCGCCGGTGTGAGCTCTGCGTGGTGCAGGCTCGTGATTCGTGTGATTCCATGTCGCTTACGAAGCTCTTCGTTGAGGTCCATGGGCTTATTGTGCACCTTTATAGCGGTTCGTGTGTGTAGTTTGAAAAATCTGTGGATAACTCAGAAAGTTGCACGTAATTCTAAGGTGGTAAGTTTTGGAGTCCTCTGAAAACCGCGGAATTTCAATGATGTGAATTCAAAAGTTGAAATAGTGGTGGGGGAATTACGTGCGACATTTTTGGGTAAGCATGGGTCCGGGCTCGGGGCTTGGGGCTCGTGGGTCG
>CABKMZ010000087.1 GCA_902373545.1 uncultured Actinomyces sp.
AAGGCCGTCAAGGAGATCAAGGGTGGTCGTATCGAGTTCCGTGTCGACAAGCACGCCAACCTGGCGTTCATCGTCGGTAAGGCCTCCTTCACCGCCGAGCAGCTGACCGAGAACTACGCCGCCGTCCTGGACGAGGTGCTGCGTCTCAAGCCGACCTCCTCGAAGGGCCGTTACCTGATCAAGGGCTCCGTCGCCACGACGATGGGTCCCGGCATCCCGCTGGATGTCACCAAGGTCAAGGACCTGCTCGAGAAGTGAGCTCAGCTCGCTGACGAAGCGATCCGGGTCCCCGCGCAGCGTCGCTGCGCGGGGACCCGCTTGTTGGTGCGGCGTGGGGGTGTGCGAGGCGCGCGATCAATGAGGGACGTAGGTCACAAGATACAAGGCAAGGATAGGGTAGCCTTAATTCGCTTGCATCAACCTATATTCGACAAGGGTCGCAACATGTCTCAGGTTACGGGTTCGGGTGCCACAAAGGCGCGCTCGGCCGTCACGATTGGCGCTTTCACCGCCGTCTATTTCGTCCTCATGTGGTGCTCGGGGATGCTCGGCTTCTTCGGGCCGGCGTTCATGTTCGTCGGCTGGATTGTCGGCCTTCTCCTCAACGGCCCGGTCGTCATGCTCATGCTGGTGCGCTCGCGCATGTTTGGAACACTCACAATCATGGGAGGCGTCGTCGCCTTCCTGATGGTCGTGACCGGGCACTCGTGGGTCACCGTGCCGGTCGCTCTGATTCTCGGTTTCCTCGGCGACCTCATTGCCCGCGGCGGCGGCTACGTGAGTGCCCCGCGAAACATCGCCGCATACATGCTCTTCTCGCTGTGGATGATCGGCCCGCTCGCCCCGATCTTCTTCGCTCCTGACTCCTACTATGCGGATGTTGCGTCCTCAATGGGCCAGGACTACGCGGAGGCGATGCGAGCCCTCTTTAGTCCCGCCGTGATCGGAGGATGGCTCGTCGTCGCCATGATCATTGCGTGCATCGGTGGGCTCATCGGTCGCTTCCTGCTGCGCAAGCACTTCGCGAAGGCCGGCGTTGCCTGAGATCTCGCCCGCCGAGGCCGCCCCCGGCGAGGCGACGAGCAGGCTCGATCCGCGCACAAAGCTCCTCGCCCTCCTCGTCCTCAACGCGCTCGTCATGCGCGCGAGCCCCGCGTCCACGCTTCTCGCGGTCCAGCTGCTCGCAGTGGCCGCGCTCGCGTGGGAGGTCAGCGGCGGAGCAGCTGCACGCGTGGGGCTCGGGTGCCTGGTGTGCGACGCATTCAGCCTCGGCTCTCCCTTGCTCGTCGCCTGGCTCGAGGCCGTGGGCGCGCCGCGTGGCGCGGTGCTCGTGATCGGCACGTGCAGTGCGATCCTCTACTGGTTTGCGCGGTTCTTCGCGGGATTCGGCATCGCCCTCTACGTCTATCGCACGACGAGAGTCGGCCAGATGAAGGCCGCCCTGCGTTCCGTTCACCTGCCGCGAGTGTTCGTCGACGCCCTCGTGGTCGCGTTCCGTGTCCTCCCAACCGTGGCGGCCGAGGCGGTCGCCATCCGCGAGGCCATGGAGATGCGCGGCGTCGACCTCGGGGCACGCGGAGTTCTCCGCCATCCTCTCGTGATCGCTGAGCGCTTCCTGGTCCCGCTGCTGTCCTCCATCGCGCGCGTGGCCGACGACCTGGCTGCCTCGAGCGTCGTCCGAGGCCTGGGTGGCCCCACGCGCCCCACCTCGCTCGCGCGGCTGCGCGCCACCGCCTGGGACGGCCTCGCCCTCGCGTGCGTCGCCGGCGTCATCGCCATTGAGATCTGTGCGTACCTGGGAGTCCTGCCGTGATTGATGTTGAATCCCTGTCGTTCTCCTACGTCAGTGAGCTGACGGGAGATCGCGTCGAGGCCCTACGCGGGGTCGATGTGTCCGCCCGGCCTGGCACTCTCACCCTCGTGTGCGGGTCCTCCGGCTGCGGGAAGTCGACGCTCATGCGGGCCCTGATCGGCCTCGTCCCGCAGATGACGCCGGGTGAGCTCGAGGGCGCGGTGAGGATCGACGGTCGCGACCTCGCCGAGGTCCCCCTGACCGAGGTCGGTCACCTGTGCTCGTCGGTCTTTCAGAATCCGCGTACCCAGTTTTTCTGCGACACCGTCGCCGAGGAGCTGGCCTTCTGCGGGGAGAACTACGGCCGCGATCGGGAAACCCTGATCGAGGCCAGCATGCGCGCCGCGACGCTCATGGGGATCGCCCACCTGATGGACCGCAAGCTCTCGACGTTGTCGGGCGGGCAGCTGCAGAAGGTGGCGCTCGCCTGCGCGCTGTCGTCGGGTGCCCCGGTCCTCCTGGCCGACGAACCGACGTCGAACCTGGACCCAGGCGCCATCGCGGACGTGCGCCGCGCCCTCGCGATCCTCAAAGAACAGGGGATGACGATCGTCGTCGTCGAGCACCGCCTCCACTTCCTGCGAGGGCTTGCCGACCAGGTTCTCCTCATGGAGGACGGAGAAGTCACGCGTCGCTGGGGCGGCGAGGAGTTCTACTCGATGGGCGAGGAGGAACGCAGGTCGCTCGGCTTGCGGACCCTCGTGGACCCTGGTCCGCCCGAGGCGTGGGTGGCCTCACGGGGAACCGGGGCGAAAGCCTCGGCCGACGGGGACGCGGGCCTGTCCTGCAGGGACCTGAGCTTCGCCTACGGGAGCACTCCAGTGTTCGAGGGGTTTGACGCGGATTTTCCGGCAGGGCAGATCACCTGCATCGCTGGAGAGAACGGCGCCGGGAAAACGACCCTCGTGCGCGTGCTGTGCGGGCTGGCCGGCCCCGGTTCCGGGACGATCACCCTGGACGGGCGGGAGATGAACCGTCGGCAGCGTCGGGCCGCGTGCGCGCTCGTCATGCAGGACACCGGACGTCAGCTGTTCTCCGACACGCTAGCGGGCGAGCTGACGGTCGGCGCGTCGCAGGCCAGCGGCGAGGCCGGGGAGAAACTTCTGGCCGACTTCGACCTCGCGCACCTGGGGGACCGCCACCCCCTCAGCCTGTCGGGCGGGCAGAAACAACGCCTCGTCATCGCTGCTGCTCGCGCCACCGGGCGTCCGGTCGTCATTCTCGACGAACCAACGTCGGGGGTCGACGCCCGACACCTCAACTCCATCACGTCCACCCTGCGCCGCATTGCGAACGAAGGAGCGGCCGTCATCGTCGTCACCCACGACGGCGAGTTCGCCTCGGCCTGCGCGGACCGACTCATCACACTCACGCCGACGGGCGCCACGTGCGCCTTCGAAGGAGACCACCAATGACCGACACCGACGAGCGCGAGGACGTCACGGCCTCGTCCCCGAGTGGACCCGACGCCAACGACGCGCGCACGGAGGACCCGCGCGCGGCTCACCTGGCGGGCCAACGCGCCTTCAAAGAACTGACCGCCCCCATCCGTGGGTCCATGATGGTCGCCCGAGTGCTCGGGTTCCTCTACGGTGCGCTCGCGGTCGCCCCCTACGTCGTCCTCGTCCAGCTCGGGCAGGTGCTGCTGGAGGCGGCCCGCTCGGGTGCCTCGCCTGATCGCGCCGAGGTGATGACACTGCTCATGTGGCTGACCGGTGCCTTTGGCCTTCGATACGGTATCTACTTCGTCGCGCTGGCCGTCACCCACTTCGCGGACGTGCGCTTTGGACACATCGTGCGCTCCCGCATGGTCAGTGTCCTCGCCGCCGCGCCCCTCGCTTGGTTTACCTCCACGAACTCGGGGGCCGTGCGCAAGGCCATCCAGGACGACACACACGACGTACACACGGTCATCGCACACGCGCCCGTCGAATCCGCGGCCGCAATCAGCGCGCCAGTCTCCCTGCTCATCTACGCCTTCGTCGTCGACTGGCGGCTCGGGCTCCTCTCGATCGCGACGCTGCCCCTCTATGGACTCCTCAATGCGTGGATGATGCGAGGCATGGGGGAGAAAACCGCGCAGATGGACCGACACCTCTCGCGCGTCTCGTCGACGATGGTCGAATTCGTGTCCGGCATCAGCGTCGTCAAGGCGTTCGGAACCGTCGGGCGCTCACACGAGCGATTCACCCGGGCTGCCGAGGACTTCTCGCGCTTCTACGTCGACTGGTGCGGCCCGCTGCTGAAAGGCTCCGCACTCGGGCAGGCAACCGTGTCTCCCTCCCTGATCCTGCTCGTCTCGACGGCGGGGGGTTCCGCGCTCGCGGCGGCGGGGATCGTCAGTCCGGTCCAGGTCATCACCTGCGCTCTCATTGCCCTCGTCATCCCGGCGGCCATCGAGGTTCTGGGGACAACGACATGGGCCTACCAGATCGCCGGGGCCGCCGCGCTGCGCATCGTGGACCTACTCTCGGTCGCCCCGTTGCCCGCCGAGGGAAGGTCAGTGCCAAAGGGTGCTGACATCGAGATTGATGGTGTTTCCTTCTCCTACGGGTCAACTCTCGCGCTGGACGACGTGAGCCTGACGATCCCCGAGGGATCGGTGACCGCCCTCGTGGGTTCCTCCGGCTCGGGAAAATCGACGCTTGCGACGCTGGTCGCGCGCTTCGCCGACCCGGACCGGGGGGCTGTCCGCATCGGTGGGGTCGATGCGCGTGAGATCGCTGCGGACGTCCTCTACCGGCACGTCTCCTTCGTCCTCCAGGACCCGCAGCTCCTCGACATCTCCGTGCGTGACAACATCGTGCTCGGAGTCCCGGACGCCAGCGACGAAGCGGTGTGGGCTGCCGCTGGGGCCGCTCACATCGACGACTACCTGCGTTCCCTGCCCCGAGGCCTCGACAGCGTCATCGGGGAGGACGCTCACCCCTCGGGTGGTCAGGCGCAACGCATCGCAATCGCTCGAGCCCTCCTCGTCGATGCGCCCATCCTCGTCCTCGACGAGGCCACGGCCTTCACCGATCCGGAAGCCGAAGCCGATATTCAGGCGGCGCTTACCCGCCTCGTCCAGGGCAAGACGGTTCTGGTCATCGCGCACCGTGCCGCCTCGATCGCCGGCGTCGACCAGATCGCCATCCTCGACGCTGGTCGTCTCATCGCGCTGGGCACGCCCGACCAGCTCGCCGACCACCCGTACATGCGTCGCATGAGCGCACCCGCGAAAGGACACTGACATGCTCGACCTCATCCCCCGGCTGCGCGAACCCCTCTCCGAGCAGGGACGAGCCGACTTCCTTCAAGCAACCGTGCTGTCCTGTGTCGTCGGAGCGGTACGCGGCGTCTCCTTGGTCGCCTTCATCCCGGCTGCGATTGCCCTGACCTCGGGCGCGCCCGCGTGGGGTATGAGCCTGGGATCGTGGCTCGTTGTGCTCGCTCTGTGCGCCCTTACCTCCTTTGTCGTCGAGTACCTGCTCGCCATGCGCTCCTACTCGGTGGCCTTCGACTTTCTGTCGAACATGCACCGTGCGATCGGCGACAAGGTGGCGTCCCTGCCGCTCGGGTCTTTCCGCGCGGACACGGCTGGAAAGACGTCGCGCCTCGTCTCGCGCGAGCTCATGGTTCTGGGCGAGATCTTCGCGCACATGTATTCGCCCCTCATCGCCGCTATCGTCACGTCGGCGACGATGCTCGTTGGTATCGCCGCCTTTTCGCCGATTCTCGGGGTCGTGTGCCTGGTCGCAATTCCGATCGTCGGCGGGGGAGTGTGGGTGGCGCGCCGATGCCTGCAGTCGGGGGCCGCCCTGAAGGAGCCTCCCGCCCGCGAGCTGTCGCACCGCATCGTCGAATACGCGACGAAGCAGGGGGCGCTGCGCGCGTGCGGGCGCTCCGCCTCCTACGAGCCCCTCCAGCGGGCCGAAGACGCCTACGGGGTGGCCGCGCGTCGCTCACTCATGAGGGAGACGGTTGGCCAGATCGTCAACGGCATGGCCGCCCAGCTCGTCGTCGTGACGCTCATCTGCGCGATGGGGTGGCTCGCGGTCGCCGGTAGCGTCAGCCCCGTGGAGGCCATCGTCTCCATCGGCCTGCTCCTGCGCTTCACGCAGATCCTTGTCGACATCGGGACGCTCACCTCCGCGTTCGAAACCCGGCGCCCCGTCCTGGACCTCAGCCACGAGATCCTCTCCGCCCCCGAACTGCCCGCCCCCAAGGGCGTGCGACGCGCGCACGAGGCCCCGGCCTCGTCGGGCGCATCCGTTGCCCTTCAGGACGTGTCCTTCTCCTACGAGGCTGACCACCCCGTCCTGCAAGGCGTGTCCTTCCGCGTCGAACCGGAGACGATGACCGCGATCGTCGGCCCCTCCGGCTGTGGCAAAACCACGATCGCGCGCCTCATCGCACGCTTCTACGACGTGGACGCGGGAAGCGTGCGCGTCTGCGAGCGCGATGTGCGCGACTGGGACACCGCCGACCTCATGGCGCAGCTCTCCCTCGTCTTCCAGGACGTCTACCTCTTCGACGACACCCTCGAAGCCAACGTGCGCGTCGGCAACCCCGACGCGAACCGAGCGGACATCCAAGAAGCGGCACGCCTGAGCGGAGTGAGCGAAATCGTCGAGCGCCTGCCGCACGGCTGGGACACCCCCGTCGGCGAGGGCGGGCGCGCGCTCTCCGGAGGGGAACGCCAGCGCGTCTCCATCGCCCGCGCGCTCCTGAAGGCCGCGCCCATCGTCCTCTTCGACGAGGCCACGAGCGCCCTCGACCCCGAGAACGAATCGCGCATCACCGACGCCATGGCCGCCCTGCGACGCGACGCGACACTCATCGTCATCGCCCACAAGCTCGACACGATCACGGCAGCCGACCAGATCGTCGTCCTCGACGAGGGCGGGCGCGTCGCCCAGATCGGCACGCACGCAGAGCTCTACTCGCAGGCGGACGGCCAGTACCGGGCCTTCTGGGACGCGCGCTCGCGGGCATCGGGGTGGAAGCTCGTCTGACGGCTATCACGCCGCGAGGCCGGGGTCCCCAATGCGCATCTCCGGACGGCGAACTCGTGTGTCGTGTTCACACATCCAGCACGCGAACACCAGCCCAGCCAGGTGCGTCCTTCCCGGGGCGCCCCGCAAGCCCGCCCCGGCCTCGCGCATCCCGGGGTGTGCCGGGCCCTCGCTTGTTCGCGTGGTCGGCCCCGGCCTCGTCTGTGAAACGCGCCGCCATGCTTGCGTGCGCCTGCCCGCCCTGTTAAGCTGATCCGTGCCGAAGACCGTTGGTGTCCACGCTAGTGGAGGAAAATCCAACGCAGGTGAGTGAGCAGCCCAGCTGCAACCGAGCGTACGCCCGACACGAACCTGCGTGTCGGGTTTTTTCTTACCTGCGGTCACGTATCTGGAAGGAGGACCATGGCGAAGTCCGACAAGGTGGCAGCAGTTGCCGAGCTCGTGGAGCGTTTCCGCGCAGCCGACGCTGTCCTGCTGACCGAGTACCGCGGCCTGACCGTTGGCCAGCTCAAGCAGCTGCGTCGCGGCCTGGGCGAGAACGCGACCTACGCCGTGGCAAAGAACACGCTGGCGCGCCTGGCGGCCAAGGAGGTCGGCCTCGACTTCCTGGCTGAGGACCTCAAGGGTCCCACGGCCATCGCTTTCGTCTCCGGCGAGCCCGTTGAGGCCGCCAAGACCCTGCGTGATTTTGCTAAGGACAACCCCGCCCTCGTGCTGAAGTCCGGCGCGATGGACGGCGCTCCCCTGAGCGCCGAGGGTGTCAAGAAGCTTGCCGATCTCGAGTCCCGCGAGGTCCTGCTGGCCAAGGCCGCAGGCGTCCTCAAGGCCAAGATTGGTCAGGCGGCGTTCGCATTCAACGCTCTGCCCGTCAAGGCAGTGCGCACCATCGATGCTCTGCGCGAAAAGCAGAGCGAGGCGGCCTGACGAGACAGGCCATGTTCCACGCCGCCACCGGCTGCGTGAAACAAACCAACAATCTGCACTCGTGCAGGCCAATTAGGAAGGATGCCACTCATGGCTAAGCTCTCCAATGACGAGCTCATCGCAGCTTTCAAGGAAATGACCCTCATCGAGCTCTCCGACTTCGTGAAGCTCTTCGAGGAGACCTTCGACGTTGAGGCCGCTGCCCCCGCAGCCGTCGCCGTTGCCGCCCCGGCCGCCGACGCCCCCGCCGAGGAAGAGAAGGACGAGTTCGAGGTCGTCCTCGAGTCCGCCGGTGACAAGAAGATCGCCGTCGTCAAGGTCGTCAAGAACCTGGCCGGCCTGGGCCTCAAGGAAGCCAAGGACCTGGTTGACTCCGCGCCCTCCACCATCTTCCCCTCCGCGAAGAAGGAAGACGCCGAGAAGGCCAAGGCTGAGATCGAAG
>CABKMZ010000088.1 GCA_902373545.1 uncultured Actinomyces sp.
CACATCAAGGCGCGCCTGGACCTGCCTCCCGCAGACCCAGCCCGCGAGGCCCGCCAGGTCGAGCGCCTGCGCGCCCTGGCCGCATCCTCTGGCCTCGACCCCGATTTCGCTGAAAAGTTCCTGGGCTTCATGGTCCGCGAAGTCATCCGCCACCACGAGGACATCAAGGCCGAGTACGACGAGGTGTCCCGCGCCTGAGCTGGGCCAACCCGGTACCGGCCTCGTCCATCACACGGGCGGCGAGCCGGTGCGTTGGTTGCCCTGGGGACCCAGCCGGTCGGCTACACTGTCTCGCGTCGAACATCAGGTGTTGAGAATAGGGAGTCATGGTTAATCTAGGCGACATTGCCAAGGCGACGGGATTCTCGAAGGCCACCGTGTCTCGCGTCCTGTCGGGCGATCCGAGCTTCACCGCGAAAGAATCCACCCGACACCGAGTGATTCAGGTCGCCAACGAGCTCGGCTACGCGCTGCGCACATCCCGCTCCGGCATCCCCCTGACCATCGCCGTGCTCGAAAATTTCGACCCGTCCAACGGGCCCCAAGACTCCTACTTTTCCGACGTGCGCGAGGCGCTGCGCGAACGCGCAGCCGAGAACATGATGTCTCTGACGTTCTTCCCGGACGTACGCGCCCTGGTTGAGGCCGGGCAAGACTACTCCGGCTTCGTGTCCCTTGGCCCCGCGCCCCTGACGCGGGACAACCTGGAGGCGCTGCACGAGGCGCTGCCCCACGGCGTGTTCATCGACATCAATCCCGCTCCCACGCTCTTCCACTCCGTGCGCCCCGACCTGCAACAGACCGTCATCGACGCAATCTACGCGCTGCGCGAGAGCGGCCGGGAGCGCATCGCGTTCATCGGTGGCGACGGGCACGTGATGGGCAGCCACGTGTTCGGCCAGGACCCGCGTACCGTCGCCTTTGACGAGTGGGCGCACCTGCTGGCCATGCCCATCGAGGGTCTTGTCCGCGCCTCCGGTCCCTTCTCTGTGGACAACGGCCGACGCCAGGTCGACGAGCTGGTTGAGTCCCTGGGCGAGGACCTGCCCGACGCGATCCTGGTCGCCGCAGACTCCCTCGCCGTGGGCGTCCTCCAGGCGCTATCTGCGCGAGCGATCCGCGTGCCCGATCAGGTCGCCGTCGTCTCCATCGACAACCTTGAGGTGTGCCAGTACACGGCTCCGCCGCTGAGCTCCTACGCGATAAAACGTTCCGAGCTGGCCGAGACTGCCCTCATGCTGCTGTCCGACTCGATCGTGGGGCGCTTCACGCACAAGCATCACGTGCTTCTGTCGACTCAGCTGGTTGCGCGCCAGAGTTTCGTGCCCGCCACGGCCGAACCCGAGTCCTGAGCGTCGGTTGGATCTCGCGTCGAGGGCCAATAGGCAGCCGGCGGCGGCGCGGTGGGCACTCACCGCGCCGCCGCCGGTTTCATCTCAGATGAGCGAGAGCGTCACGTCGAGGACCTGCGTGCCACTCGCGTCGACGTGGAACTCATCGTGGACCGGTGAGCCCCACGAGTCGTCGCCGCCGACCCCCATCTGAGCGGTGAGGAGGCGCAGGTAGGTCGCCGCGCGCTGCTCGGGTGCGGGCATCTCCCACCAGTGTGCGGCCTGCTCGATCTGGGCTGAGGAGTAGGGCAGGAGCGAGACGCCCAGCTCGCCGCGGGCCTCGATGCGGAGGCCGTGGCCCTCGGCGTCCCTCACCTCGCACCAGCGGGTTCCCGGGTGGTAGCCCGTCTCCTGGGGCACCGCGTAGGGCGCGAGTCCCTGCACCGCGCTGGCCTCCCACACGCCGAGGTTCGCCCCGTCCAGTCGGTCCGCGTACGCCTCAACGGGGCCGAGGCCGTAGAAGCGCAGGTGGTCAATCGAGGACGGCAGTGCCCACTCCATGCCGAAGCAGGGCATCGTCGGGAGTCCCTGTGCGCCCGGGTAGGTCGCGGTCAAGCGGATCGTGCCGTCGGCGCGCAGCTCGTAGCAGACCGGAACGATCACGTCCTCCAAGCCCGCGAGCTTGTACTCGTAGGTCACGACAACGCCGCCGGGTCCCTCCTCGACGCTGGTGTCCACGCAGCGCGCGTAGGCACCCGCCGTCGTCCAGCACGCGCGATCGAATCCGTGGCCGCACCCACGGTCGTTGTCCGTGAGCGGACGGAAGGTGGTCAGGCGCGGCGGGCGCAACACCATGGCCGTCTGGCCGCGCGTCCACTGGACGATGCCGCCCGCCGTGCGAGACAGCAGCGCCTCGTTGTCGCCCTCGCGCATGCCGATGTTCCAGCGACCCACCGTGAAAGAGGCCCCGCCCGCAGGCGCGGTGTCGGCCACCTCGGGACGCGAGTGGATCGTCTGCCCGACGGACACGACGTGTCCGGCCTCGCACCAGGGCGTATCGGAGGCCAGGACGAGCGCGGCCTCCAAAACGATCTCGCGCTGCGTGTCGGCCAGGAGGTCGCTCGGCCAACCCACGGCCATGGCGCTCTCCTCGCCGGGGGCAGCCACGGCCTCGTACGTCTCCTGCCAGGCCACCTCGCCATCAGCGAGGACCCGGGCGCGGATGCACAGATCGGAGGCAGGGGCGGGCAGCGCCACCGCGGACACCGCGATCCCATCCGAGCTCGGGGTGAGCGTCACGGGGGAGTAGAGGGCCTTGACGGCCTGCGCCTGGGGCTTAGGCGTACGATCCGCAAACAGGATGCCGTCGCAGGAGAACTCCCAGTCGCACGGGCGGTCGCCGAAGTCGCCGCCGTAGGCCAGGAACTCCCCACCCGATGCGGCCGTGGCCTCGTGGTACAGGGCCTGATCGACGAGGTCCCACATGAAACCGCCACCATATTCGGGGTAGCTCTCCAACGCCGTGTAGAGCTGAAGACCACCCACCGAATTACCCATCGAGTGCATGTACTCGCACGACAGGTAGGGCTTCTTGGGAGCAGAGCGCAGGTACTCCTCAATCGCGTCGGGCAGCGCGTACATGCGCGACTCGATATCGGAGGCGTCGTCGAACTCGCGATCCCAGGTCACGCCCTCGTAGTGGACCGGGCGCGCCGGATCCAGCTCGCGCGAGCGGCGGTACATCGAGCGGAACACCTCACCGCCATACGATTCGTTGCCCAGCGACCAGATGAGCACGCTCGCGTGGTTACGATCCTGGCGTACCATCGACTCCACGCGATCCACGCACGCGCCCTCCCACTCCATCTTCGAACCCGGAATCGTCGTCTCGGGCGTCGGAATGTCGCCCGGCGTGCACCACGAGCCGTGGGTCTCCAGGTTCGCCTCGTCGATGATGTACAGCCCAAACTCGTCGCACAGATCCAGGAAACGCGTGTCGTTGGGGTAGTGACTCGTACGAATCGCGTTGATGTTGAGCTGCTTGCACAGCTTAACGTCCGTGATCATGGTCTCCAGCGACACCGTGCGGCCCGTGCGCGGATCGAACTCGTGACGGTTGACTCCGCGGAAGATCAGGCGGCGCCCGTTGAGCATGAAGACGCCATCGACAATCTCGAAGCGACGGAATCCCACGCGCTGGCTCACGCGCTCCACGCTCACCCCGTCGGGGCCGCGCAGCTCGAGGGCCAGCGTGTACAGAGCCGGCGACTCCGCACTCCACGGGGACACATCCGCCAGGTCGGCAGTCAGCTCCAGGCGCTCCGCGCTCGCGGGCCCCTCGGTGCGCCAAGCGACCTTCCCGTCCGGGTCCGTCAGCTCGGCGGCCACGGTCAGGCCCTCGCAGGCCCCCGCGATGGTGGCCGCGACGCTCAGGTCGCCCGAGCCGCTCGCGTGGTCGTAGTCGGCGCCCACCTCGAGGTTCTCCACGTGGGCCGCGGGCAGCGCCACCAGGCAGACCGAGCGGAACAGGCCGTGGAATCGCCAGGAGTCCTGGCCCTCCAGCCAGGAGGCGCTGGAGTGCTCGTAGCACACGACGACGATGTCGTGCTGCTCCCGGTCGTCGGCCAGGGCACCCGTGATGTCGAACTCGCTGGCCGTGTAGCCGTCCTCGCAGTAGCCGACGAACGTGCCGTCCACCCAGATGTAGAGGGCCGTCGCGAAGCCGTCGAAGCGCGCTCGCACGCTGCCGCGCGCGTCCAGGGTCTGCGCCACGGCCTCGTCCAGTGTGAAGGAACGACGGTAGACAGCGACGCGGCAGTCCGCGGGAGCAGCGGGGGCCTGCGGGTCCTCGTGCCCATCCCATGGCATCTGGATGTTGACGTAAGCCGGAGGCCACAGTCCCTCGGTTTCAAGCGTGGAGGGGACGGGCACTGCATGCACGTGCCCCTGAGTGAACGCACTGGTGGGATTCTCCAGCGACACGCGCGTGCCCGAGGTCAGTGCCACCTCCCAGATTCCGTCGAGGCTCTGGCGGGGCGCTGTGGAGCGGTGCGAGGAGCGGGCGCTCAGTCGATTGACAGCGAAGGCCTGCGGATCGTGGAGCCAGGCCGGGTTGGGCGTGTGGATAAGAGCGGTGTGGGACATGGTGACCTCCGAACGTGCGACGTTGCGTATGGAGCGAACTTGCTCTGCAATCAGGGTAACCGGTTGTTTCGATGAACGCAACTATGTAACCGCGTAACTGTCTGTAATCAAGAACACCATTGCGATACTGGGGTAAATACGTTAACTTAGAGGTGTCCAACCAAGAGTTGCTTCGAAGGAGAGGGACCATGTCGCACGAACAGGGTGCACACAAGAACTGGGTATCGCGCATCTGCTACGCGATCGGCAATCTGGGACAGGCTGCGTACTACAACGCGCTGTCGACATTCTTTGTCACCTACTACGCGGCGCAGACGCTGTTCCGCGACTACGAGGCCGAAGAAGCCACGGCGATGATCGGCATCATCACGGCACTCGTCTTCATTATTCGTATCGTCGAGATCTTCATTGACCCGCTCCTGGGGAACCTGGTTGACAACACGACCACGCGCTGGGGCCGCTTCAAGCCCTGGCAGGTGATCGGCGGTGTCGGCTCATCGATCCTGCTCTTCGCGATCTTCACCGGACTTTTTGGCCTGGTTAACGTCAACAAGGGTGTTTTCATCGTCGTCTTCATCATCGTCTTCGTGGTGCTCGACGTCCTGTACTCGCTGCGCGACATCTCCTACTGGGGCATGATCCCCGCCCTGTCCTCCTCCTCGGAAGAGCGAAGCGTCTACACCGCCCTGGGTACCTTCACCGGCTCGATCGGCTACAACGGTGTCACCGCCATTGTGGTCCCCCTGGTCGCATTCTTCGGCAGCGTGGCCGGCGCCGGGTCTGAGAGCCAGGCAGGCTGGAGCGGTTTTGGCGCGGTCATTGGAATCCTCGGTATCGTCACCTGCCTCGCCGTCGCATTCGGTACCCGCGAGGAGGAAAGCGTCCTGCGCGATCCGGGAGACAAGTCCAGCCCCCTCCAGGCGTTCCAGGCGATCGGTCGCAACGACCAGCTGCTGTGGATGTCCCTGTCCTACGTCCTGTACTCCATCGCCAACGTTGCGACCACGGGCTTCATGATCTACCTCTTCAAGTTCGTGCTGCACAAGCCCAACAGCTACTCGATCGTCGGCATCATCGCCTTCGTCATCGGCCTGATTGTCACGCCCCTGTACCCGATCATCAACCGCCGCCTGCCGCGCCGCTACCTCTACCTCGGCGGCATGGTGCTCATGGCTATCGCCTACATCTTGTTCATCCTCTTCTCCAAGAACCTCACGATCGTTTTCATCGCCCTGGTTCTCTTCTACCTGCCCGCCACCTGTATCCAGATGACCGCGATCCTGACAATCACGGACTCTGTCGAGTACGGCCAGCTCAAGACCGGCAAGCGCAACGAAGCCGTGACCCTGTCTGTCCGACCCATGTTGGACAAGATCGCCGGCGCCCTGTCCAACTCCATCGTCGGTTTTGTCGCCATCGCGGCCGCCATGACCAACGACGTCGATCCCGACCTGCTGACGACCGCGAACATCGAGACCTTCAAGACCGCGGCCTTCTACGCGCCCCTCGGCGTCATCATCCTGGCCTTCCTGGTCTTCACCTTCAAGGTCAGCCTGACGGAGAAGAAGCACGGCGAGATCGTCGAGATCCTCAAGCAGAACATGAGTCGCGCCGACATCACGGAGGGCTAAGCTCTCGCGGTCCTGACAAGAGGCTTGTTGGGTGAGGAAAGGGGGGCGGGGGACGCGCGGGCGTTCCCCGCCCCGCTTTGTGTCAAGGATCGACGAGGCCGGGGCTGGCCTCGCTCTCACCATGCCCCACGCGAGGCTCAGCCCTGTGCGTACGTGGCCGCCACGGCCTCGTACCGGTGTTTCCAGGGTTGTCTGATGAAATTCTGCGCACGCTCCCTGATAGTTTTCAGGTAGCTTTCAGATTTGTGGATTGTAATGTAACTCGGAAGTGAGACCCACGCCCTAAAATCATTCAAGGAGTTTCAATGAAGACTCGCACGCAGATGCGCGTCCTTGCAGTTATCGCCCTCACCCTCGCGGCTGCCCTGAGCGCATGTGGTTCGACTGACTCGTCCGCGTCGTCCAGCACCAAGTCGCCGAGCGCGGGTTCCAACGCCGCGAGCAACGACCCCAACCTGGTCTTCGCCCAATGCATGCGCGACAAGGGCTTCGATGTGCCCGACACCGGCCTGACGCCCGACCAGCTCAACGACACCTCCGACGCATTCAACAATGCCCTCAACGAGTGCATGATGAAGGTGTCGAATCTGACGGGCGAAGGCAACATCGCGAACGATCCGGCCGTCCGTGAGACCCTGGTCAAGGGAGCCGAGTGCTTGCGCGGCCTCGGCTACGACGTGAAGGACCCCCAGCCCGGCGAAGGCCTGAACCTCCCGGATATTCCTGAGAAGGATCTCAACAAGTGCTTTACGCAGGGGGGAGGCGCCAAGTGACGCGACCTCGATCCGCCCGAGTCGCGGCGTCCCTGGCGATCCTGGTGGCGGCGGGACTGACCCTGTCGGCCTGTTCGGGATCCAACGCGAGTGCCGACGCGCCGCAGTCCTTTAGCGGCGCAACCGAGACGATCACGCGCGGGGACCTGGTGGGGGAGACCACCGTCCAGGGAAACCTGCGATACGCCGACTCCTACGTGCAAAAGAGCGCCTTTAACGGCGTCATCACCTCGCTGCCCACGCCCGGGACGACCCTGGGCCAGGGCGACCACGTCTACACGGTCGGCGGCACGAACTCCTACCTGCTCCACGGCGCGGTCCCCGCATGGCGCAGCTTCGAGGAAGGCATGAGCGACGGCCAGGACGTGACCCAGCTGGAGACCGCCCTGTCTGAGCTCGGCTACTTCGAGGCCACCCCCAACGGCCACTTCGACTGGAACACCATCTGGGCGATCAAGAAGTGGCAGAAGGCCCTCAGCCTGCCTCAGGACGGAACGCTGCCGCTCGGATCCGTGCTCTTTGCCCCCGAGGACCTGCGCGTCGGCGCGCTCAAATCCCGCGTGGGCGACACGGCCACGACAGAGACGGAACTCTTCACGGCCTCGTCCTCACGACAGATCGTCTCGGCGAACCTCAAGCTCTCCGACCAGGCCCTCGGCGTCGTCGGAAACTCGGTGACCATCCGCCTGCCCGGCTCCGCCAAGACGACGACCGGGACGATCAGCGCGGTCGAGCCCCCGACCGACAAGCCCGGGGACGCCTCGTCAAGCAACAAGGAAGCCTCCAAGGAACGCATCGTCCCGGTGACGATCACCCCGGATGACCCCTCCGCCCTCGAAGGGCTGCAGGAGGCCTCGGTGTCCCTCGGCTTCACTTCTGAGTCGCGCTCCGGCGTGCTCTCCGTGCCTCTCGGCGCGCTCGTCGCGCTGAGCGCCGACCAGTTCGGCGTCGAAGTCGTCGACGATGCTGGCAACATCACGCGAGTTCCCGTCACCGTCGGCCTGTTCGCTGGCGACCGCGTCGAAGTGAGCGGCGACGAGATCGCCGAAGGCCAGCGCGTGGTGGTGCCCAACCGATGAGCCACAT
>CABKMZ010000089.1 GCA_902373545.1 uncultured Actinomyces sp.
CGTCGCAACCAGCTGCTCATGGACATGTCCTCCGAGCTGGGCCTGAACTCCATCGACGGCGCCGGCGAGGCCGACGTGGCCACGCTGTCCGCCACGGTCGACAAGGCCGCCAAGGGCTACAAGCCCTTCGGTCCGGTCCTGGCCGAGGCCGTCAAGGAGCGCACCCGCAAGCTGTTCGGAGCCGCCGGCGTCAAGGCGAATCGTATCTCCGAGCGCGTCACGGGCACGTGGCAGCTGGGCGCCGGTTGGGCCCAGCACGTCACCGCCGAGATCGTCCTGGGCACCCGCGAGGGCGCCTCGACCCGCGACGGTGACCTGGCGACCCTGCCCATGGACGCCCCGACGAACGCCGCAGGCGTCGATGCCCTCATCGACGCGGCCGTGGCCGCCGTCGCGGCCCGCGAAGGTATCGCCGTGTCCCTGCCCAGCGCCGGCGGTTCCGCTGGCGGCAGCGTGGTCGACTCGGCCGCTCTCGACGCTTACGCCTCCTCCGTAACGGGCGAGGACGGCGTCCTGGCCAAGATCGCTCGTACGATCCTGTCCGACCTGGGCCTGAACGCTCCTGCCTCCGAGGATGAAGAGAGCAACGACGACGCGCGCGTCATCGACGCCGTCGCCGCCGAGCTCGGTTCGGGCTGGGTTGACCTGGTCGAGCCTCGCTTCGACGCCGCCCGCGCGGTCCTCCTCGACGACCGCTGGGCCTCCGCCCGTGAGGACGTCGCCCGCTACGTCGCCGAAGGCACGCTCGCCGAGGGCGCGTCCTTCGTGGGCACCGGCCGCGCCGTGGCCGACCAGGCCTCGTACTGGGCGAACCGCCTGCGCACCGAGGGCGACGCGGATCGCGCCGCTCGCCTCGAGCAGATCGCTGCCGACGCCCTCTCCTCCTCCGAGGAGCTGCCCTACGCGAACGACGTCGCCGTGGTCACCGGCATGACCCCCGCCTCCATCGGTGGCGCGGTCGTGGGCGGCCTGCTCGCCGGTGGCGCGACCGTCATCGCGACCTCCTCGTCGATCTCGGCCTCCCGCCTGGCCTTCGCCAAGGAGCTGTACCGCACGCACGCCGCGGGCGGCGCGAAGCTGTGGCTGGTTCCCGCGAACCTGGCCTCCTACCGCGACGTGGACGCGCTCGTGGAGTGGATCGGCACCGAGCAGACCAAGTCCGTGGGCGCCGACGTCAAGGTGACCAAGGAAGCCCTGGTCCCCACGCTGTTCTACCCCTTCGCGGCTCCGCGCGTCTCCGGCACGCTGGCTGACGCTGGCCCGGTCTCGGAGAACCAGATGCGCCTGCTGCTGTGGAGCGTCGAGCGTTCCATCGCTGGCCTGTGCGCGATCGGTTCCGACACCCACGCCGACCACCGCCTGCACGTCGTGCTGCCCGGCTCCCCCAACCGCGGCATCTTCGGCGGCGACGGCGCATATGCCGAGGCCAAGGCCTCCTTCGACGCGATCGCGACCCGTTGGGCCGCCGAGCCGATCTGGGGTTCGCGCGTGTCGATCGCTCACCCGCGTATCGGTTGGGTGCGCGGCACCGGCCTCATGGGCGGCAACGACCCGATGGTCGCCGCCGTCGAGGCCGCGGGCGTTCGCACCTGGTCGACCGAGGAGATGGCGCAGCAGCTGCTGAAGCTGTCGAGCGCCGAGGTTCGCGCTCAGGCTGCCACCGCTCCTGTGGACGCCGACCTGACCGGTGGCCTGGACTCCTCCATCGACCTGCGCGCGCTGCGCGCCCAGGTGGAGGTCGCGGCCCCCGAGACTGAAGCCACCGAGCCGGTCGCGACCGTCTCCGCGCTGCCCTCGCCCTCGCAGGTTGCCGTCCCCCACGTCGACCCGTCGCAGTGGGGCAACACCACCGCGTCGTTGGCCGACACGGTCGTCATCGTCGGTCACGGCGAGGTCGGCCCGTGGGGCAGCGCTCGTACCCGCGTCCAGGCTGAGCTCGGTATCCACACCGACGGAAGCGTCGAGCTCACCCCCGCGGGCGTGCTCGAGCTGGCGTGGATGACTGGTCTGCTGACCTGGTCGGACACCCCGGTGGGCGGCTGGTACGACAAGGACGACCAGCTGGTGCCCGAGTCGGAGATCTTTGATCGCTACCGCGACGAGGTCGTGGCCCGCTCCGGCGTGCGCTTCTTCCACGACGACGGCCCGCTGCACGACGGCTACACGCCCGAGTCCGCGATGGTCTTCCTGGACCGCGACATCACGTTCACGGTCGAGGACGAGGCCGAGGCCCGCTCCTACGCCGAGGCCGACCCGCAGTTCACCGTGGTCGAGCAGACCGCGTTCGGTGAGTGGCAGGTGACCCGCAAGTCCGGCGCCCAGGTGCGCGTGCCGCGTCGCGCGACCCTCAACCGCCGCATCGGCGGCCTGTTCCCGACGGACTTCGACCCGGCGCGCTGGGGTATCCCGGCCTCCATGCTGGACTCGATCGACCCGATCGCCGCGTGGAACCTGGTCTCCGCTGTCGACGCCTTTGTCTCCGCTGGCTTTAGCCCGGCCGAGCTGCTGCGCGTCGTCCACCCGGCGACCGTCGCCTCCACGCAGGGCACCGGCTTCGGCGGCATGCGCTCGATGCACAAGCTGTTCGTCGACCGCTTCCTGGGCGAGGAATACCCGCAGGACATCCTGCAGGAGACCCTGCCCAACGTGGTCGCGGCCCACACCATGCAGTCCTACGTGGGCGGCTACGGCTCGATGATCAACCCGGTCGGCGCCTGCGCGACCGCGGCTGTGTCCATCGAGGAGGGCCTGGACAAGATCAAGGCCGGAAAGGCCGACTTCGTCGTGGCCGGCGCCATCGACGACATCCAGGTCGAGTCCATCGTGGGCTTCGGCGCGATGAACGCGACGGCGAACTCGAACGAGCTGCTCGCTCGCGGCATCTCCTCGCGCTTCGTCTCGCGCGCCAACGACCGTCGCCGCGGCGGCTTCGTCGAGGCGCAGGGCGGCGGCACCGTGCTGCTGACCCGCGGCTCGATCGCCCTGGAGATGGGTCTGCCGGTCCTGGCTGTCGTGGCACACGCGCAGACCTTCAGCGACGGCGCGCACACCTCGATCCCGGCCCCCGGCCTGGGTGCCCTCGCGGTGGCGCGCGGCGGAGCCGACTCGGTCATCGCCCGCAACCTCGCCGAGCTCGGCGTGGGCATCGACGACGTGGCCTTCGTGTCCAAGCACGACACGTCCACGAACGCCAACGACCCCAACGAGTCGGACCTGCACACCCGCGTCGGCAAGGCGCTGGGCCGCACCCCCGGTAACCCGCTGCTCGTCATCTCGCAGAAGACCCTCACGGGTCACGCGAAGGGTGGCGCCTGCGTGTTCCAGGTCGGCGGCATCATCGACGTGTTCCGCACGGGCCTGATCCCCGCGAACGTCGCGCTGGATTGCGTCGACGACGCGATGGAGCAGTACGGCCCGCTCGTGTGGCTGCGTTCCCCGCTCAACCTGTCCTCGCGTGGACCGGTGCGCGCGGCGTTCGCGACCTCGCTCGGCTTCGGCCACGTCTCCGGCTTCCTGGCGCTGGTTAACCCGGCCGCCTTCGAGGCGATCGTGGAGCGCGAGGTCGGACGTGAGCGCCTCGAGGCGTGGCGCGCAGCGTCGGATCGCCGACTGCGCAACGGCCAGCGTCACATCGAGATGGGCATGCTGGGCCACGCCCCGCTGTTCACCTCGGTGGAGGGCCGCCGCCTGCCCGACGACCCGGCCGCCGGCGTCGCGGGTGACGCACACGAGGTCGAGGCCGCGATCCTGCTGGATCCGAACGCTCGCCTGGGCGAGGACGGCTTCTACCACCTGCCGGAAGGCAAGTGAGCGATGCGCGGGCTCGGCGTTGACCTGGTGTCCCTCCCTGAGTTTGCCGCTCAGGTGAGGGAGCCGGGGTCGGCCTTCCTGACGGGCGTGCTCACGCCCAGGGAGGCCCGCCGGGTCCGCGCCCGCGCCGCCGCCACCTCAGGTACGCAGCCCGGTTCCGCCCGCTATGACGAGGCCGTGGCCCGTCACGCGGGCGGGTCGTGGGCCGCGAAGGAGGCCTTCATTAAGGCCTGGTCGTGCGCCCTCTTCGGACACCCTCCCTTCATCGGCGGCGACGAGGTCGACTGGCGCGAGATCGAGGTGATCCACGACGAGTGGAACCGCCCCGCGATCGCGCTGCATGGCCGCGTGGCCGCCGCCTGCGAGGAATCGCTCGGCCCTTCCTCATCGTGGAAGGTCCTCGTGTCGATCAGCCACGACGGGCCCAGCGCCATCGCGCAGGTCGCGATCGTGGGCGCGACGGCCTAACAGTCGTCCGATTCGTCGAGCTCCGGCGCGTCAGTCTCCGGGGACGGAGCCTGCCCATCGGGCACGATCGGTTGCGCGGTCTCGTCCGGTGAGCGCCGGGAGAGACCAACAGCCGAATAATCAAAGCGCGACAGCGCATGGACTCGCGGGTCCGAGGAATGTTCCTCGGACCCGTCGTGTATCTGCGTGCACTGCCGCTCCGACGGCTCGACGGCGGCCGCGGGCTCAACCTGGCGAGCCACATCCCCACAGCCGTCGTGCGTCGCATCCCCGTCGGGGCACCGCAGCTCCGAGCCCGCACCCTGCGCGCCCTGCGCGCCCTGCGCGCCAGCTTCGGCCAGGGCCGAGGGGGCGTCGAACCCCGCCACCCCCACCGGGTGTGAATCGCACGCGGGCTGGGCCGGCCTCGTCGAGAAAGGATCATCCGGGTGCCCGCCGGGAGGCTCCTCACTCGACTGCGCGCCGTTCTTCGTGAACTTGGAGCGTCCCCGAGCGATGTCGTGGCCGACCGCGCTGGCCCGAAACACAATCGAGGAGCGGATCTGCCCGTTGCCATCCACCCACGCGTTGGGCACCGGCCGGGCGACCACGATGACCGGTTCGCCCTTGTGGCAGCACTCAAAGACATTTTTAGCCAGCGTCTCCCACGTCTCAATCGTGTACCAGTAGGCCCCGTCCTCGACGTAGGAAGCGTTACCCGTGCGCGCATCGGTCGCGAAACGCCAGCGGGGAATCGCGAGGCGGAAGGTTGTCACGCACGTGTCGCCCCTGACTTTCTTCATCGACGGATCAGAGCCGATGCGTCCTTTGAGGGTCGTCGAGATGTCCTGCATCATTGCATTCCTTTCCGATAGTGCCCGGCACATGCCGGATGCACCCAGGAAACGCCCTCACTCCCCCGACCTTCAAGCGCGAGAAGCACTCCTGTGGACAGCGGCGGACACGAACACTGCCCTGTGGATAGGCCCCGACGCGAACGCCCCTGTGGACAGCGACTCCCCCGACGGGCACGCCAAAGGCGGCACCCCACCGGGGATGCCGCCTTTCGCGAAGGGGTCAGGCCTCGGGCTCGGCGCCGATGGCCGGAATGCCCAGGGCAACGACCTCGCGAGCCACCTCGCGGGCGCGCTCCGTCGTCACCGGCTCAGCCGGGAACAGCACGCGGCGATAGTACTCCAGCTCCTGAATGGACTCCAGGATGTCGGCCAGCGCGCGGTGCCCACCGTGCTTGTCGGGGGACTCGGTGAAGGCCGCACGATACCAGCGCTTGGCCAGCTCCTTGATGGAGGACACGTCCACGAGGCGGTAGTGCAGATGCTCGACGACGGAGGGCATGTTGGCTTCCAGGAACATCTTGTCGGTTCCCACCGAGTTGCCGGCGAGCAGCGCCTTGCCCTCCTGGGGCACGAAGCGCTTGATGTAGGACAGGACCTGCTCGGTGGCTTCCTCCATCGAGACGGCGGATGTCTCCAGGTCCTCCAGCAGCCCGGAGGAGGTGTGCATGTTGCGCACAAAGTCGTTCATGTTCTCTAGCGCACCCGCGGGTGGGGTGATGAGAACATCCATGCCGGGATCGACGATTCGCAGGTCGCCGTCGGTGACGACGACCGCAACTTCGATGAGGGCGTCACGCTCGACGTCCAGGCCGGTCATTTCGCAGTCGATCCAGACCAGGGGATCTTTCAGAGTTTTCACGCTCCCCATGGTAGTGCGCGACTCGTCATACGGTTGGGTGGGTCGCACCGGCGGTGGCGACTACTACACTGGAGGGGTATTGGAAGGAGTTTTCATGCCCGCTAGTTCTCACGTGACCACGCCCAAGGATATCCAGCAGGCCGCGGCTGCCCTCGACGGGGTGGCCGTGCGCACGAACCTGGAGCGCTCCGAGCGCCTCTCCTCCGAGGCCGGCGTCGATATTCTGCTCAAACGTGAAGACCAGCAAAAGTGCCGTTCCTTCAAGGTGCGCGGCGCCTACGCCCGTATGTCGCTCCTGTCCCCCGCCGAGCGTGAGCGCGGCGTCGTGTGCGCGTCGGCTGGTAACCACGCTCAGGGCCTGGCCTACGCGTGCGCGCACCTGGGCGTGCGCGGAACCATCTACCTGCCGTCGAATACGCCCCGCCAGAAGCGCCGCCGCATCGCGACGATCGGTGGGACGTGGGTCGAGCAGGTGATTGTGGACGGCACCTTCGACCGCGCCAACGCGCTGGCCCAGGAGGCGGCGCGCGCGACGGGCCGCACCTACGTCCACCCCTACGACGATCCCTACACCATTGCCGGGCAGGGCACGATCGGCGTGGAGCTCGAGCAGCAGATGCCCGAGAACACTGCCGCCGTGCTGGTCCCCGTGGGCGGCGGTGGCCTCGTGGCGGGCATCGCGACGTGGCTGCGTGCGAACCGCCCGGAGGTGCGAATCATCGGCGTGGAGCCCACGGGCGCGGCGTCCATGCACGCGGCCCTCGAGGCGGGTCAACCGATGTCGCTGGCGAAGGTCGATCCTTTCGTGGACGGTACGGCGGTGGGCCGGGCGGGCGCGTTGCCCTTCCATATCGCCTCGCAGTTCGTCGACTGTGTGCTGGTCGTGCCCGAGGGCGCTGTGTGCACGGAAATGCTCGAGTTGTACCAGTCCGACGGCGTTATCGCCGAGCCCGCGGGCGCCCTCGCCTCGACGGCCGCGCACGTGTACCTGACGGATCCTGCGGATCGCAAGGCCCTGCTGGGCCGCTCCGACGGCGCGATCGTGTGCGTCGTGTCGGGCGGTAACAACGACCTGACGCGCTACGCGGAAGTCATGGAGCGTTCGCTGCGCCACGAGGGGCTGCGTCACTACTTCCTCGTGACGTTCCCGCAGCAGCCGGGCATGCTGCGAATGTTCCTGGAGGATGTGCTGGGTCCCGCGGACGATATCGTGCACTTCGAGTACACGAAGAAGAATAACCGCGAGCTGGGGCCGGCGCTGGTGGGTATTGATCTGACGAACCCGGATGATATCGACGGGTTGCGTCATCGGATGGAGGCCTCTCCCCTGCACGTGGAGGAGCTGCCGCTGGATTCTGAGATCACGCGGCTCGTGATCTAAGAGAGGGCTCGGCGTCGCAGAGGGGCGCGGCTTCGGTGGACGAGGCCGTGGCCCCTCTCTTTTGTTGCTGTCCGCGGGCGCGTGCCTGGGATGGGAGCCGCCCGGGATTGTCGCATGGGCCGGGGCGGTGGCCGGGTCGGGTGCGGCGGCGGGGCCGCGGCGAGGAGTGAATCAGGCGGCGAGGGCGACGGGGCGGGTGACGCGCACGCGCACCGCGGGCGTGGAGTTGAAGCGGTAGCCTTGGCCGCGCACAGTCGAGATGAGGTCGGGCAGGATGGAGAGCTTCTTGCGCAGGCGTCGGATGTGGGCGTCAACGGTGCGCGAGTCGGCTCCGAGCTCTGCGTTCGCCCACACGGACGCGAAGAGCTCGTCGCGGGTGACGGCGCGGTCCGCGTTGGATGCCAGGTGGGCCAGGAGGTCGTGTTCCTTAGCGGAGAGCCCGGCGTCGCTTCCGTCGAGGGTGACCTGTCCGCGGTCGATGTCGATGTCGATGCGGGAGGAGCTCAGGCGCAGGCCGGCGAGGACGTCAAGGAATTCCTCGT
>CABKMZ010000090.1 GCA_902373545.1 uncultured Actinomyces sp.
AACAAGACGCCAAGTAAAGCTCAAGGGCCTGACCCCGGCAGAATACCGGGATCAGACCCTACGGGAAGCCGCATAACGGCTACCATTAAAAGCGTCCAAGTTTCGGGGCGCAGTTCACGGCCACGCCAACGGGGGGTTTTACTACCATAGACACCTCTCCACGGCGTGTCGCCGGCGTGTCACAGCCCTATGGTCGCAATTCCCCCCACACACCCACCCACAACCGCCAACCACGCGCCCGAGCAACAACGCAGCACCCCGCACACCCCGCGCCACGCCCATACACAACCTCACCACCGCAGCATTCGCAGACGCCACCTCGACACCATCCGCGCCTATCAGTGAACCCAAGCTGCGCGCATACCCATACGCGGACCCGCTGCCATCCGCCCCATGTCCAACCGCCACCGCAACGCCGCCCACGCCCACCACCGAACCCGAGTTGTAAGCGAGTGCCCAACCACGGCCTCGTCCCTCACATAATGGCCTTTACCTGCAACAACTAGCTATTGAATGCCGCTTAAAGAAATCAGACCAATTCAGTTTGTGCAAACTGCAACGAACAGAGAATTAACGACCTAGAATCTATGCATGAGCCCAACAGACGGGAGCATCGAGGCTCCCTCCCTCCTCCGTGCCGTTGAACGCGCACTCATACGAATTCCTCGCTCCAGCCACCACGGCCTCACGAAGACACCGACCGCAATACGGATTGCGGGCAGGACATACCTCGATCTGGCACGGCTGGGGAACATTGCTGCCGTACAGGCGCCGGAGGTTGTACTCGCCGCGCGCCTATACCACCTCGCCTACACCCACCGCTCCATGGCCGTCACCGGTCAGTGCGCGCTATGGGCAACCGGCCGCGCCAGCGACCCGCCTGTCCCTCCCATTACCATCGCCACACCAAAGCCAACGCGCCCGATCAAGCTACCCGCGGTGACCATCGGATCTCACAGGTTCCCACCAGTCACAGTCAAACCCCGCCACGTCCATCTTTCGACGCACGTCGCCGATGCACGCGGGCTCCTGATCGAAAACCTTGAGTCGGCGCAGGTTACCGTCGCGAGGACATCGAACAACCCACGAGCTGCATTCACACAGCTATGCATGATCGGCCACGTCTACACGCACTTTGACAACTTCCACCTTCCCGTGTCCCGCGGCAACGAGGAGGCCTGGAAGTTTTTGCTTGAGCGCGAACTGAAAGCGCTCGGAAATCGAGCGCACGGGCGAGCCCAGGCTCGCTGGATCATCGACCACGTGGATGCCGGATGCGCATCTCCCGGCGAGGCTCGACTGCTCTACGAGCTATGCGTCGCAGGCCTTACTGGCATGCAGACTCAGGTCGAGGTACATACGCACGGTCACCGCTACTTCATCGACTGCGCGTTCCTGGCGGAACGGATCGGCATAGAGTTCGACGGTCGCGCCAAATACGGAGAGACCCCTTCAAGTATTCATGCGTCGCTCGCCCGAGAGCGCGAGCGCCAACGGCACCTTGAAGCAGAGGGCTGGCACATCATCCGGGTCGGCTGGCGCGACCTCGAACACCCAGCCGAGCTCATCGCACAGATTCGCGCCGCGCTCGCCGCCCGCCAGGGGTGAGCGACGGCCCCAGCACAGCTTCCCAGCCGCGCCGACGGGGGATTTTACTACCATAGACGCCCCACCACGGCGTGTCGCCGGCGTGTCACAGCCCTATGGTCGCAATTCCCCCCGCGCCCCCACCCACAACCGCCAGCCACGCACCCACAGCAGGCCCAGCCACGACCAAACACAGCCGCCAACCCACACCAACGGGGGATTTTACTACCATAGACGCCCCACCACGGCGTGTCGCCGGCGTGTCACAGCCCTATGGTCGCAATTCCCCCCGCGCCCCCACCCACAACCGCCAGCCACGCGCCCACAGCAGGCCCAGCCACGACCGAACACAACCGCCAGCCACGGCCTCGCCCCTGTAGATTTCGCGCCACGAACCTCCGGTTGCCACTGCGCACGCCTCGCGGAGGGCTCCCCCGCGCAGCATGGGTGCCTGGCCGCCCTGGCGACATCGGCTCCCTCTCAGGCACCGGCAGACTCGGCGCACCCCTACACTGGTGTCATGCATGATCCGACGCTGTCCACGATGGAGCACCGCGACCTGATTGAGGCGCTCGCGCTCAGCCATATTCTCCCGCACGACATGGTGCCCGCCGAGGAGTGCTTGGGGCGGCGCTTGGCCGTGGACCTGAGCGCGCGGATCCCGTTGCCGCCCTTTACGAACTCGGCGATGGACGGTTTTGCGCTGCGTCGGGCTGACCTGGAGGGTGAGGGGCCGTGGACGCTGCCGGTCGTGGCGGACGTTGCGGCGGGCGACACGCGCGAACACCACCTGGAGCCCGGCCAGGCGATGCGCATTATGACGGGCGCCGCGCTCCCCGACGGCGCGGACACGGTCGTCAAGGTCGAGCACACGGACCACGCGCCCGGCATTGCTCAGGCACCCGCGACAGTCCAGATTCGCGTCGCCCCGAAGCTGGGTGCCAACGTGCGCATCGAGGGCGAGGCCATCGAGGCAGGGTCCCCGGTCCTCAAGGCAGGCCACCTGCTGGACGGCACGGCCCTGGCGGCGGCGATCTCGGTGGGCCACGGGACGCTGCCTGTGTTACCGCGCCCGCGCGTCATCGTGGTCTCGACGGGTACGGAGCTCAAGCGGGCGGGCGAGGCCCTGGAGCGCGGCCAGATTCCTGACTCGAACGGCATCCTGTTGCGCGGCCTCGTGGAGGATGCGGGTGGCCGGGTGGTCGCTCACCTGCGCACGGGTGACACGCCGGCCGAGCTCCGACGCGCGCTGGATGCTGCCCCCGACGCGGACCTCGTGATTACTGCGGGCGGCATCTCGGCCGGCGCCTTTGAGGTCGTGCGCCTGACGTTGGGCACGGACGCAGGCTTCCACCACGTGGCCCAGCAGCCGGGCGGCCCGCAGGGCGTGGGTTCGACGCCTGTGGGGTGCGAGGGCCGCGAGACCCCGATCATTTGCTTGCCGGGCAATCCGGTGTCCGTGTTTACGACCTTCCACATGTACGTCGCCGGCGCGCTGGCGGTCATGTCGGGCCTCGTGCTCCCCGAGCGCGGCGCGACCGTGCCGAGCGCGGTCATGGCCCGCGCGCGCGTGGGCTGGGATTCACCGGAGGGGAAGACGCAGTTCATTCCGCTTCGTTTCGTCGACGAGGCCGTGGCTGACTCCCCGGGTCAGGCTCGCTCGCGTTGGGTGGAGCCGGTGCACGCGATGGGCTCGAAGTCGCATCTGGTGGCATCGCTGGCGCACGCGCAGGGCATTGGCGTGGTCGCACCGGAGTTCGCGGCGGTCGAGGAGGGCCAGGAGTTGGCCGTCGTGCAGCTGGTCGGCTGACGCGCGAGGATCAGGCTCAGGCGGGACCCGCTCCCGCAGGCCGCAACCCACAGCCCGCAACCCACAAGCGGCAGCCCACAACCCGCAGGCCGCAGCCCCCAAGCGGCAGCCCACAACCCACAACCCCCAAGCCGCAGCCCGCAACCCCCAGCTCACAACCCACAACCCACAGCCCCCAAGCGGCAGCCCACAGCCCCCAAGCGGCAGCCCACAACCCGCAGCCCACAGCCCGCACCCCGCAGGCCGCAACCCGCAACCCACAACCAGCAGGTCACAAGCTGACACTCGCGCCGGTCGCCGCCCGGCCAGCGCCCCCAGCTCACAATCACACTCACAATCACACTCGCAATCACAATCACCATCGGCACTCACCGGTGTCGCCCTAGTGAAAGGACAATCATGAAGTTCACGCATCTGAATGAGGAGGGCGCCGCCTACATGGTGGACGTGACCGCGAAGAGTCCGACGGTGCGTCAGGCGAGCGCGGTGTGCCGCGTGGATTGTTCGCCCGAGGTCATGCAGGCGCTGCGCGACGGCACGGTCCCGAAGGGTGACGTGCTGGCGGTGGCGCGCGTGGCGGGTATCGCGGCCGCGAAGCGCGTCCCCGAGCTTCTGCCCCTCGCGCACACGATCGGTGTGCACGGCTGCGCGGTGGACATCTCGCTGGAGGATGATCACGTGTCGATCCGCGCGACGGTGCGCACGGCTGACCGCACGGGCGTGGAGATGGAGGCGCTGACGTCGGTGACGGTCGCTGCCCTGGCGATTGTTGACATGGTGAAGGGTGTGGATCGTTCCGCCCGCATCACCGAGGCGAAAATCGTCGCGAAGTCGGGCGGTCGCAGCGGCGACTGGGTGCGCCCGGAGGACTGATCGGAGGCCACCGACGAGGCCTGGGCCGCCCGGGGCGTTCGCGCTCGCCGGGCGGTCGCCTCGCATGAGGGCCCGAAGTGGCAGGAGAACGGTGGCGGGGGCGCACTGGTGGGCTCATGCAGCAGGCGACGCACGGTGGCGGGTCCGCAGCGGCGGAATCGCGGAGCGGCCCGCACGCACGGGCGCGCTCACGCGCGCGGGTGGTCTCCGCCTGCGAGCTGGTCGAGGATGTGGGCGACGAGGGGGCCGATGACGGCGACGGCGTCGGTGACGCCGCCGCGGGAGCCGGGTGCGTTGACGACGAGCACGCCCGCGTCAGATCGCGCCGTGACGCCGACGAGGCCTCGTGACAGGGCGGCGGAGGCGACGGTTGTTTCTCCGCGGCGGCGGATAGCGTCGGCGAGTCCGTCGATGCGGGTGGCCAGGAGGGGTTCGGTGGCTTCGGGGGTGACGTCGCGGGGTGCCAGTCCGGTGCCGCCGGTTGTGAACACGAGGCGGGCGCCCGAAGCGGCCGCGGAGGTGATCGCGGCGCGGATGGCGTCGATGTCGTCGGGGATGATGTGGACGGACGCGCTGACGCCGTGCTCGGCGAGGAGGCGCGCGGCGAGGGGGCCGGAGAGGTCCTCGGCGGTGCCCGCGTGGCACCGGTCGGAGACGGTGATGACGCGTGCGGGGATCATGTTAGTGGCGGGCGTTGCCGCGGCGGCGCGAGGATCGGCGCACGCGGATCCCGGAGGTCACGGGGTCGACGTCGCTGAACTGGCGCGGCGAGAGCTCGTAGTCGACGCGGCGCGCGGTCTCGGGTTCGAAGGCTTGCGGCAGCGGGCGCTGGGTGCGCGTGGTGGTGCGCTGCTGGGCGCGCTGGGGGAAGACGGGCGGCGCGGGCGGCACGGGCGGCACGGTCTCGGCCACGACCTCGACGACCTGAGGGGCCTCGACGACCTGAGGGGCCTCGACGACCTGAGGGGCTTCGACGACCTCGGGCTTGGCGTCGGTGCGCTTGGGCTGGGCGGGCGTGTAGATTCCGGCGGGCACGGTGGCGGTGGGGCGCACGTGCACGGGGCGGATCTGGGGCACGGACTTGGTGATGGGGCCGCGCGTGTTGCGGGGGGCGACGGCGGGCAGGAGGGGCGCGGCGCTGCGGTAGGGCGGCTGCGAGGCGGGCGCGTTCTCGGCTGCTTCGCCGGCGGCGATGTCGGCGGGGTCGTCACCGTTGCCGGAGACGCGCTCGGAGAAGGGGCGTCCTGCGCGGCGCGGCAGCGGCGCGGCGGTGTCGGCGCGGTGGCTGGCGGGCGTTGCGGGGAGGAGCGCCTGTCCGGTGCCCGCGTCGTGCTTCGGGTAGGCGCGCTCGGGGGCTTCCTCCGGGGACGAGGCCTTGGCGGGCTTGTCCGCGCGCGCAGCCTTGGCGGGTGCGGGGGCGGGCAGGTCGCCGGGCTCGTGGACGGGCGCCTCGATGACGGGCATCTCGTTGGCGGCGCGACGGCCGAGGAAGAAGGAGCGCAGCTGCATGGCGGCTTCCTGGGCGAGGACGCCGCCGATGACCTCGGTGGGGTGGGGCATGCGGGCGTCGCGCAGGACGTCGCGCAGGGAGCCGGCTGCGCCGGCCTTGGGGTCCCAGGCGCCGAAGACGACGCGGTCGACGCGCGAGGCGAGGATGGCCCCGGCGCACATGGTGCAGGGCTCGAGGGTGACGATGAGCGTGCAGCCGCTCAGTCGCCACGTGCCCAGGGCGCGGGCGGCTTCTCGCAGGGCGACGATTTCGGCGTGACCAGTGGGGTCGTGGTGGGCTTCGCGGCAGTTCCAGCCTCGACCGATGATGCGACCGTCGGCGTCGACAACGACGGCTCCGACGGGGACGTCTCCCGTTTCACGGGCGCGATTTGCCAGGAAAAGGGCCTTGCCCATCGCTTCACGGTACTGATCATTCACTGTCACCCTCCTAGCTTACCGGCCAAATCAACATTGGGGGAACCGGAGCTAACGGTGGGGCGCGAGTCGATTGTGACACCTGAGTTTGACAGTTGGTCAGCCTGCGACCTGCAAAGACCGTCGCCGATTCGCGCGGACCGGCCGGGGCCTCGTCCCTCGGTAACGGGGTGCGCGCCCGTATGCGAACGAGGTAGCCTATAACCATGCGCCTCCACGTAGCTCATCACCCCCTGATCGCCCACAAGCTCACCGTCCTGCGCGATCGCAACACGCCATCGGCGACGTTCCGACAGCTCGTTGACGAGCTGGTCACCCTGCTCGCCTACGAGGCGACCCGCGAGGTCGCCGTGTCCGATACCCCAATCGAGACCCCCGTTGCTCCGACCACCGGCTTGACGCTGTCCGAGCCTCGCCCGATTGTTGTGCCCGTCCTGCGCGCGGGTCTGGGCATGCTCGAGGGCATGACCCGCCTGCTGCCCACCGCCGAGGTCGGCTTCCTGGGCATGCGTCGCGACGACGACACGCTGGAGATCGAGACCTACGCGAACCGACTGCCCGATGACCTGTCGGGTCGCCAGTGCTTCGTGCTCGACCCCATGCTGGCCACGGGCCACACGATGGTCGCCGCCACCAACTACCTGTTCGAGCGCGGCGCGAAGGACGTCACCTGCGTGTGCATCCTGGCCGCCCCCGAGGGAGTTGCCACGCTCGAGGCCGCGATCGGCGACCGCGCTGACGTGAACGTCGTCGTCGCCGCTGTCGACGAGTGTCTCAACGATAAGTCGTACATCGTGCCCGGCCTGGGCGATGCTGGCGATCGCCTGTACGGCATCGTCGACTGACGCCCGGTGGCTGCCGCGCGGGAGCGCCCGAAGGGGCGTGAGTGAGCGCGGGATTGACGAGAAAACCCGTGTGGGGGAGGGACGGAAGTCCCTCCCCCACACGGGTATATTCACAGGTCACGGGCCCAAAATATACCGAATCGGCTATTTTTCACACGTCTTGCCTGTCAGGACACTCATATGACCTTGAGCACGAAGAGGTTCAAAGTCTCGAAATTTCAACTAGCTGCTTTCATGCTTGTCACATGGCACTCATTCAGACCAATCCCAAGCGCCGCAAGTATGGCGTCGCAGCACTCGCAGGTGTTCTCGGAGGCATCGTCTCCGCGATCGTGAAGTTCGGATGGGAGGTGCC
>CABKMZ010000091.1 GCA_902373545.1 uncultured Actinomyces sp.
GCACCCCACAGCCCCTCCGCGAGAGCAGCCATGCGCACCGTGTTGTCCACCACCGGGACGGATCGCCACCACCGCCCCGCCACCGACGCCACCTCCTCCATGGACGGATACGCATCCGAAGCCACCCTCGCGTGACGACCCATCGGAATCGGCACCCCCACACCCACCGCACGCACCCCCGACACATCAATCCCCTGCGACGCGGCGCTCGCGGCCAGGGCCTCGCAGGTCTGTTCCAGGCAGCCCACCAGGGAGGGGGAAGTGGGGGAGACGATGTGGGCGGCAGCCAGGACCGTGCCGGAGCGGCTGAGCATGACCCCGGCGCAGGAGGTACGCGTGACGAGCAAGCCCACCGAGTGAGCGGCGGACGCATTGAGGGTCAGGAGCTGGGTGGGGCGCCCGCGGCCAGAAGCGTTGGAACGCACGGGGAGCACGAAGCCTTCGTCGAGGAGAGTGGCCAGGGCGCGGCCCAGGTTCGTGCGCGAGGTGCCCAGGGCCTCGCACAGCTGTGAGCGCGTCGCCGGGGAGTGGGCAAGGAAGGCAACGATACGGTCCTCCAGCGTAGGCATGGCGTGGCGCGTGAGGTAGTGCATGTCCCTCCTTCCCGGCGCTTCGTCGTTGATGTCCGCTCGGGGCGCTCCGGCCTCGTTGATACTTTCTATGGTACGCGTCACTGTGTGTGGTGTGCAGGGTGCACGTTCGCCTCGGCGACGGGATCACGCGTGTCCTCCCGCCGCCGAGGCCGGGGTTAGTCGCTCGTCACTTCATCCAGGTCGGAGCGCGCGGTGTTGACCAGCGGGATGTCGAAGTCCGTCATCGCCGCCATCCACTTGGCGAAGGAGTGGTCCCCGCGCTCGCGCAGCTGCAGGTACAGGTTCGTGGCCAGCTCCCTGCGGATCACGTCGTAGATGGGCACGGTGTACACGTTGTTCATCTCGGCCGGATCCAGGCGCAGGTCGTAGAGCTCGTTGATCGACTCGGGGTTGATGACGAGCTTGAAGTCCCGCGTGCGCAGCATGCGCTGCTGGAGGGGGAAATGGTGGCCGTGGAACTCGCACACGATGTCCTCGCGCCAGCCCTCAACGTCCTCGCCGCGCGTGAGGTCCACGATCGAGCGGCCATCCTCCACGAGCGAGGTGTCCAAGCCCGCGATGTCCAGGACCGTGGCCGGCAGGTCGATGAGGGAGACGAACGCGTCGGAGCGGCCCACGGTCGAGACGCCGGGGATATGGGCGATGAAGGGAACGTTGTAGATGTCGTCGTACATCATCGGGCCCTTGTCGTTGAGGCGGTGCGAGCCCGTGAACTCACCGTGGTCCGCGCAGAAGAAGACCGCCGTGTCGTCCAGGATGCCCAGCTCGCGCGCCACGTCCATGATGCGCCCGATCTCGAAGTCGATCATCGCCGTGTATCCCCAGTAGACCGCGATGAGCTTCTTCCACTGCTCGTTCGTGAACGAGGAGGTGGACCAGTAGGTTGCGTAGTTCTGCTGGATCGGGGGCTTACCGATGAGGGAATCCCCGAAGTTTTCCGGCAGCTCAACGTCAGCCGGGTCGATCAGATCGAACCACTCGTCCGGCAGGAAGTAGGGAAGGTGAGGGCCGAAGAAGTGCACGTCCAGGCAGAAAGGCTGGCCCGAGTTCTTCCAGTCGGCCGCGTACTCGCGCAGCTTTTCGATCGCGCGGTCGGCGAGGAAACGCTCGAAGGTGGCCTCCTCGGGCTGATCCAGGCGCGCGGCGATGATGTGTCCGTCGCGCCCGCCGGGCAGCTTGCCGCGCCACAGGTCGTGCGCGCGCACGGGCGGGAGATTGTTGGCCTCGAGCCAGGCGACGTACTTCTCGTTGGCGACCGGGTTTTCGGCTCCCCAGTAGGTGTCGTCGTCCGCGCCGAACTTGTCGGGCAGGTTGTAGCCGCAGTGGTACTTGCCGACGATGCCGACGTTGTATCCGGCGTCGCGCAGCTCCTGCGTGTACGTCCATGTCCCCTCGGGAATCGAGACCTGGTAGGCGATGTTCCACTCCGGGTTGGCCAGCACCTGGTGCTTGCCCGGGCGCTTGCCCGTCATGAGGGAAGCTCGCGCCGGCGTGCAGATAGCCGTGGGGGTGAAGCAATTGGTGAACGCGAAGCCTGACTCGCCCATCGCGTCGATGACGGGGGTGCGTGCGTGGGGGTTGCCCAGGCAGCCGATCGTGTCGGTGCGGTGCTGGTCGGTCATGATGACCAGGACGTTGCGCACGTTGTTGGGGATATCCCGAGTCGTATCAGTCATTGCAATGCCTTTTCGTCGTTGAAATCGAAGGGGAGGGCGCTCACTTCTGGGTGACGACCTTGTCCATATCCTCAAGCTCAGCGCCGCTGGTCTCGGTGAGGAACTTCGCCGTGAAGATGACCGCGAGGACACCGAAGGCGCAGTAGATCCAGTAGGTGCCAGCGGGCGACCAGCCGATGAGGAAGGGGAAGAGGAGGACGACCAGGAAGTTGACGAGGAAGTCCGCTCCCGAGGCCAGCGACATGGCCCCGCCGCGGATCGAGTTGGGGAACATCTCGCCCATGACGATGGAGAAGATCGGGCCCCACGACGAGGTGAATCCCAGGAGGAAGGTGCACAGGGCGGCGACTGCCAGGAACGCCAGGACGGGGGAGTCGGCCACGTCGGGCTTGCCGTCGACCGTGGGAGCGATCGTGAAGACGGTGGCCACGATGCCCAGTGACACGAAGATGAGGGTGCCGCCGTAGATCAGCATGCGCTTGCGGCCCACGCGGTCCACCAGCATGATGCCCGACAGGACGCCGACGATCTTGAAGGCGGTGATCAGCAGGGTCTGGGTCAGGGCCATCGACTCGGTGAAGCCGACGGCGGCGAACAGGGAGTTCGAGTAGAAGAAGACGCCGTTGATGCCGGTAAGCTGCTGGAACGCGGCGATCGCCATGCCGACGAACACGAGGCCGCGCCACTGCGAGGACAGGATCTGCCCGATCGACAGCTTCGCGCCGCCCGTGATTGTCAGGGACTGAGCGATGGCTTCGACGCGGTCTGCGGGATCTTCCTCGCCGCACAGCTTGGCCAGGATCTGCTCGGCCTCCTTGGTGCGACCCACGGAGACGAGGTAACGGGGAGACTCGGGGATTGTCGCCGTGAAGATGACGAAGAGGAGGGCCGGGATGATCAGGCACGCGAAGAGGACCTGCCAGGTCATGAGCCCGCCGAACGCGGGCTTGGCTGCGCCGCCCGTGATCGAGACGACCGCCGTGTTGATGAGGCCGGCGAAGAATAGGCCGAGGATGATCGCGAGCTGACGGAAGCCGATGAGACGTCCGCGGATCTCAGCGGGAGCAATCTCAGCGACGTAGCCGGGGGCGACCGTGGTCGCTGCGCCGAAGCCGATGCCGCCGACGATGCGGGTCAGGAGCAGGAAGGGGTAGCCGAAGCTGCCCAGGAGGGGAGAGATGGGCCCGAGGAGGGCCTCAACAAGCAGGAAGGGGCCGACCCACATGAGCGTGGTCTTGCGGCCGATCTTGTCGGAGATGCGTCCTGCGGCCAGGGCACCAATCAGGCCGCCGATGACGCCGGCGGCACCGGCGACGCCCTGCAGGATCGGTCCGAGCTCGAAGGTCGTTCCCACCGCCTTGATAGCGGCGTTGAGGACCATGCCCTCGAATCCGTAGAAGAAGGGACCGAGGGTGGCGATGAGAGCGAGAGTCGTTGCGTAGCGCCTCGCGTGCTTTTCGCGGGGCGTGAGAGAAGGTGTCGTTGACATGTCTTCGTCCTTGAAGGTGAGGTGGTGCGCCCGCGCCTGCCGTGTGCGCATTCCTCACGCTACGCCCACTGTTTTGTGTCCGAAGTTACGGACATAAACAAGGTAAGTGAGCTGCGACACCTTCTATTGGGAGTTAGCGTTGCTGGAGCACGAACTCTGGATTTGGCGCATCGGTCACCTCTGCCGAATCAGCATCGGTGATGAACGGCTCCACCTCTGCGCGCGTCGCTCCACCCGTCTCAACATCCACGTGTTCTCAGAGAGACTCGGATCGTGGAGTCGGCGCTCGTCTCGCACGAATGGCGGGATCAGTCGAGCCAGGCGACTGGACCATAGCCGTTGATACCGTCATCCACGACGGGGATCGTGTGATCGCCGGTCCCATCAACGTTGAGGATGTGAAGATAATAGTCTGTGTGCGTTTTGTCCCACATGACAAACGCGAGCTGCTGAGCGTCGGGACTGACGATAATCCTGTAGCCGTCGAACAGTCGATATTTTCCTGGGTCGTCGTAGGGCTTGTAGAGACTCTTTTCCTCATAGTAGTAGCCCTGCTCCACCTTGGAGCGAGTAGTAGCGTCCGTTGCGATGTAGCTGAAGATTCCGAGGCGGTCGTCTATGTCGAAGCACTTGTTATCTTTTGAGATGCTCGAGTTGTCGGTTGCGCACAGGTGGTTCACGTCGTTTCCTTGCGCCCATCCCGTATCTATGTCCGTCGTGAGATCCGTTCCAGCCAGCAAATTGAGATGACGATCGCGAGAGTCTGACGGTTCGATAGTGAGCACGAGTTCCGGCGTTGTGCTGCCGATTGCGACGCGATAATACATTGAGCGTGTGCCGTCATCTTCACGGCATTCCCGCATAAAGTAGAAGTAATTGTCGGCTGAGAAGGTTGGGGCGCTATCGTAACAGTCAGCGTCTTTGTCGAGGAGCGGCACCATGGCAGATACGTCCGTGATGTTGAAGTCGGTATCGTAGTATCCGACGTGCTTGGCAGATGTCAAACTCTCGGCCCATATGCGCGTGCGGTACGAATAATCACGGGAATAGCAGTCGTTAAAGGCGCAGTCGTGACCAGAGATCAAATCGTCGTTTTCGTCGACAGGCTTCGATCGAAATATGCGCATGGCGACCACCTGCCCCGTGGTGGGGTCGATTGCTCGGAAGCGTGCGTCAGTTCCGCGAGGGTGATAGGGGTCATCGAGGGAGTCCCCGATGATGAGTCCGTGCATCGGTTTGTCCTCGAGGGGGTCGCGAGCTACGGCGCTCGGCGACGGGGAGGCGGGTTGTGCGCTCGGTGTCGTGGGCGTAGGTGTCGTCGTGGTCGCCGGGGATGGTGCCGCTTCTGGCACAGTGGTCTTGGGAACGCAGGCGCTCATAGCGAGTACGCAGGACAAGCTGAGTGCGGCGGTGATGACGTGTCGAAACATGGCGACCCTTGGCATGTAACTGTTGATCGGATGCATGAGAGTATACACATGTCTGACCGCGCGCGGGACTGTTTGGACATATGAGCCGACGCCCGGATCGTCGTCTCACGGCCTCAGCGCGTCTGGAGCACGAACTCCGGATCCGGCGCGCTCGTCACCTGAACCGAATCGGCGTCGATGACCAGCGCCTTCGTCCCGCGCAGGCGCAGCGTGCCACTCACGCGCACCCACGTGTCGGCCGGGGGCGCGGCCTCTTGAGAGCGCACCACGAAGCCGATCGCGTAGGCGTCAGCCGCGCAGCACCAGATCGCCATGCGTGCCACCGCGAAGCTATCTCCCTGCGCCAATCGGGGAATCGCGGCCTGCCCGCGCGCCGAGGCCTCGCTCATGACGAAGCCCGTCAGCTCCACCCGCTGCCCGTCGTGCACCTTCCCGTGAGACGTCAGCTCGTCAATCTGCGCGGAAAAGTTCTCCGTCGTCAGCTCCAGCGTCCCGGACGCCGAGGCCTGGGCCGCGCCCCCGCTCTGGCTCCCATCGGGGGCCTGGCCCTGGGCGCCCCCATCCCCGTCGGTGGGGGAGGGGGAGGGGCTTTGCTCGGGCGTGTCGGCGGGGTCCGCCACGGCCTCGTCCTCGGCGTTGGCCGCGCGTGCGCTCATGGTGGTCGCGGCCAGCTCCGAGGGGGAGACGCGGAAGGGGAGGATGAGGATCAGGGCGGCCAGGAGGGCGACGAGTCCGCGCGTGAGTCCCTTGCGGGAGGTGGGTGAGTCCTCGCCTGTGCCCAGGCGCGAGGACATTGCTAGCGCGCAGGCCAGGAGCCCGACTCCCGACGCGATGATGCCCAGGCGCGCCGACGGGGGGACGAAGGATCCGTAACGACCCGACAGGGCCACCCACGCCAGGCTGGCGCCCAGGCCGGCCAGGCTCAGCGTCTCCACGGCGGGTGCGATTCGGTCGATAAGCTTCACGATAAGACTCCCATCCACCAGGCGCCGCCCACGACGCACGCGGCGATCACCGTGACCGTGGCGAACAGGCGCGCTACGAATGCGCCGCGGAACTGCGATGCCAGCAGCGCTACGTTCTTCACGTCCATCATTGGCCCGTACACCATGAAGCCCATGAGGGCCCCCGCGGGAGCCAACGACGCCAACGATCGCGCGATGACCGCGTCAGACGAGGAGCACAGGGACAGGGCGAAACCGGCGCCCATCATGAGCGCGAGAGCCCCCCATGCGGGCAGCCCCGACAGGAGAGAGGACACGGGCCACAGCACCTGCGCGAGTGTTGACGCCGCCACGCCTCCGAGTAGGAACGGCAAAATTCGCCCAAACGAGCGGCCCGTCGCCGCCAGGACTCCCGACACGCTCCGGTCGGGAACCTCGCACCCATCCGAGCACCCGCATCCGTCCGTGTGCGCGTCGTAGCCTGTCTCGCGCAGCGCCCCCGGGGCGGCGACCAGCATGGACATGCCCACCGACACGGCGACGATGACGGACAGGCCGAGGCGCGCGCCCACGAGCGACCAGGAGCCGAAGGCGTAGTAGGTGGAGGCGATCACCAGCGGGTTAATCGCTGGGGAGGCCAGCATGAGCGTCGTTGCGGCCGACAGCGGCACGCCCTTGCGCAGCAGAGAACGGAAGATCGGCACCGCCGAGCAGTCGCACACGGGCAGCAGGAACGCGGCGACGAGGGCGGCGAACACCGACGCCAGCGGGTTCGTTGGAAAAACCCGCGCGATGAGGGAGGGGGAGACGTAGGCTTCGATCAGCTCGGCGACGGCCACGCCCAGGAGCAGGAAGGGGATCGCCTGGAGCGTCATGCCCACGGCGATCGTCGCGGCGCGGCCGAGCGGGAACCCCGCGCCGGACAGGGACCCCTGCATCGCCCAAAGCGCCACCAGCGCCGCGATCAGGCACGCGCCGACGAGCGCACCCCAGGGGCGCACGGGGCGTTTCGTTTCCGTTTCAATCACCCCATAACTCTAGTCCAGGGGCGTGGACCGCCCGGCAGTACGCGCCGTTCGCGTCGGATGGACGAGGCCCGGGTGTCTCCGTCTTCAGCGCGCCCTCGGCGCCCGGCAGACACCAGACGAGGCCATGGCTGGGCTGGGAGGGCG
>CABKMZ010000092.1 GCA_902373545.1 uncultured Actinomyces sp.
GGCCGCGCTCGCGGCCCACGGTCTGGCCCAGCTCGTGGGCGATGCGGTCCGCGACCGAGCGCGCCGCGAGCCTGCGCGGCTGGGTGTGCCCGATCATGCCGGCCACGCCGCGGCCCAGCTGCATGCAGATTTTCGGCAGCTGCGTCGTCTTGCCCGAGCCCGTCTCGCCCGACACGATGACCACCTGGTGGTCGCGGATGGCGCGCGCGATCTCGTCGCGGCGGGCGCTCACCGGCAGGTCGGGGAATTCGATGACCGGGATCGCGGCTGCGCGCTCGGCTAGCTGCTCCGGTGTGAAGGGCTTGAAGGGGCGCGCGTGCTCGCGCTGGGGACGCCGATTGCTTCGGTTCGTGCGGTCGACGCGGTTGCTGTCGTTGCTGCGCGCGTGCTCGCGCTGCGGGCGGCCCGTCCGGCGAGTGGGGCGGGGGCCGTGCTGATCGTCGGAACCGCGACCCGTGTTGCGCGCGCGTTGGCGGCGGGCGTTGGGGTCGGACGAAGGCGTGGGGCGAGAGTCAGGCATGATGCCGCCAGTCTAGTCGCTGGCCAGAGGCGGTGGCTGAGTGGCGCGTGGGCGCGCGTGGGCGCGTCGGGTGGTGAGGTGCGAGCGCGTGGGGAGCCGGAGGGGGCCGCGCCCCAAAAGTCGCACGTAATTCCCTCCGGTCAGTTTTTGGGTGCGGCTTAAATCCGCATGATTTCAACGGTCTGATTTCAAACATTGAAATAGTGGTGGGGGAATTACGTGCGACATTGTTGGGTATCTGTTGGGTGTGGGTTGACGAGGTGTGGGTGCAGCGGGCGGTGAGGTGCGAGCGCGTGGGGAGTCGGAGGGGGCCGCGCCCCAAAAGTCGCACGTAATTCCCTTTGGTCAGTTTTTGGGTGCGGCTTAAATCCGCATGATTTCAACGGTCTGATTTCAAACATTGAAATAGTGGTGGGGGAATTACGTGCGACATTGTTGGGTATCTGTTGGGTGTGGGTTGACGAGGTGTGGGTGCAGCGGGCGGTGAGGTGCGAGCGCGTGGGGAGTCGGAGGGGGCCGCGCCCCAAAAGTCGCACGTAATTCCCTTTGGTCAGTTTTTGGGTGCGGCTTAAATCCGCATGATTTCAACGGTCTGATTTCAAACATTGAAATAGTGGTGGGGGAATTACGTGCGACATTGTTGGGTATCTGTTGGGTGTAGGTTGACGAGGTGTGGGTGCAGCGGGCGGTGAAGCGACGACGCGGGGGCATCGCCGGCAGCGCGAGAGAGATCAGGTCGCGCCCGCCGCATCGTGGAGGGTGCCAGTCAGCCTGAGGGAGCCTCGCCCTACAGGTCCTCGTCGAAGCGCGTGAGAGGCTCCTCTAGGCGCAGGTCCACGAGGGACTGCGCGAGCGCGTCGATCTCCTCGCCCTGGTACAGGGTGGACCTCCACGAGGCCGGGATGGCCTCGATCCCGTAGAAAGCGCCGCCCAGCTGGCCGTAGATCGCGCAGTTCGTGTCCGCGTCCCCGCCAAGGTTTGCGATCGCCAGGGTCACATCCTTGAAGGACGGGAAATCCAGGAGGCCGTGAACAGCGAGGCGCAGGCCGTTGACGATGTAGCCGCTGGTCTCTGACTCCCACGAGGCGCGCTCGGCCGGGTCCGTGCTGATGACGCGCGCGGCCATCTCGTCGAAGGCGGGACCCGTTGAGGCCCAGCCGACGTTCATGATGTGCTCCGGCGCCCACCCCAGCAGTGCGCCCACGAGGAGGGCGGCGAAGACCTCGGTGGCGGCCTCGGCCTCGACCGAATAATGGGTCTCGCGCGCACTCAGGCCAGCGGTCACAACGATCTCGCGGATTTCGCGGTGCTCGAAGCCGGCGATGACGACGGGCGCCAGGCGCATGATCGCACCGTTGCCTGCGCTGGTGGAGCGGGGCGCGCCCTTGGGGATGCGCGGGTTCTCGTGGAAGTCCCACAGGGAGCGCATCACCTGGTTGCCGATGTCGAAGCAGGTTCCAGTCGAGGAGCGGTACCCGTCCTTGCGCCAGCGGTCGTAGCGCTCCATGACGTCGTAGGAGTCGTAGCGGTTCAACGCGAGTAGTGAGTCCGCCAGGCACAGCGCCATCGACGTGTCGTCCGTCCACTGGCCGGGCTCCAGGCGAAAAACGCCCCCGCCGACCATGTCCGAGATCGGCTCAAAGGAGCCCGCGGGCTGAAACTCGTTCGTGGTGCCCAGAGCGTCGCCGACCGCCAGGCCCACCAGTGCGCCGCGTGCGCGAGAAAGAAAATCTACCATCCCCACAGTGTGCCACAGGCCGTACTTCAACGGGTTTCTGGCCTCGTCCCCCAGGAATGCTCTGGCTTACCGACAAATGTCGCACGTAATTCCCTTGGGTCAGTTTTTGAGTGCGGTCGAAAACCGCATGATTTCAACGGTCCGATTTCAAAGTTTGAAAGAGGGGTGGGGGAATTACGTGCGACATTGTTGGGTATCTGTTGGGTGTGGGCACATGGAACGTCAGGATCTGTTACTCACGTTCCCAGTCTTCCAGTTCGCCGCGGGCTTTGCGGTCGAGGAAGTCGAGCAGGTTACCCGTCTCCGAAGGAGAGTTCAGAGATAGTGTGATCTTGTCTGCGGCGCCGCCGAGGAAGTAGAGGATTTTATCCTGGGAGATAAGCTCAACGCAGGACTCGTCGAATGTTCTTTTGCTGGCCAGTCGGTTATGAAGGCGTTGTTCGAGGTACTCGTTGTAGTAAGAAAACGCTTGCTCGCATTGCTTCTTGTCATGTGGGTATAGGTGCGCTGCGAGATAGAACATAAGGCCTGCGACGCCGTCGAAGGCGTTGTAGACGATGTAGGAGGATGATCGTTCGGGCACGACGTCGGAGGTGAAGAGTAGGCTTTCTCTGGGGTCGGGAGTCCATCCGAAGTGATCGCGGAAGGCCGCGGCGTCCGCCCGGCTGGCGGGCCATGTGAGAGACTCCCACGCGTCGAGGATCTCGCTGAGGCGCGATGGAGTCATCATGCGCGCCCCCTCGGGCGTGACACGCACATGCTCGGGATTCAACCGTGTCTGATCCATGGGGTGTCCCCTCTTCCGGCCCGAATGGTGAATCGCGAAATCGTCAAGATGCTCGGCACCCGTTCCGGGGCCGCCGAGGCCAGGGGAGCGCGTGAGTCAGCCCCGGCCTCGGCCCCGGTGTGGAAGACTCAGGCGACCGTCGTGCCGAACAGCAATCCCAGCAGGTAGGTGACGCCCGCGGCGCCGTAACCCACGACAAGCTGGCGCAGTGCGCGAGGCATCGGAGGCTGGCCCGACAGGATACCGACCACGCCGCCCGTGAACAGCAGGGCCACGCCCACAATCGCGGCCGCGACGGCGATAGCCGTCAGGCCCGTCAATCCCAGAATGTAGGGAACCAGCGGGAAGAACGCGCCCGCCGCGAAGAAACAGAACGAGGACAGCGCCGCCTTCATGGGCGTGCCCACCTGCTCGCCCGCGCCGTCCAACTCGGGGCTGCCGCCCAGCGCGGCGCGCACCGCGATCGCGCCGGACTCGCCGGTCGCCGGCTTAGCGAGACGCGCGAAAACCTGCTTCGCGTGAGCCTCCGCCTCCTCCTCGCTCTCCCCGCGTGCACGAAACACGAGGGCCAGCTCGTTCGCGTCCACGTCCAAATCCGGGACCGCCTGATGCGCGTCCGGATCCGGGATCGAGGCGTCAAGCAGCTCACGCTGACTGCGCACGCTCACCCACTCGCCAGCACCCATCGACAAAGCACCCGCGAGCAGGCCCGACACGCCCGTCAGCAACACGACGTGCGGCTCCATGCCCGACGCCGCCACACCCAGCACAAGCGCCAAGTTCGACACCAGGCCGTCATTCGCCCCAAACACCGCCGCGCGGAACGTGCCCGCCAGCGTCTCGCGGGACTTGGCCGCCAGGGAACGAATGACCTCGGCATGAATGTGCTCATCCGCCTGCATGTGCGTCGGCACGTCATCATCCACGTCGCGAGCGGAACGCTGCTCCGCGCGCTGGGCCATCGCCAGAATAAAAATCGTGCCGAACAGGTGCGCCAGGACCGACGCGGCGCGCGTCCTGAGCGGAGGCTTCGGCGCAGGCAGGGCCCGCTCACCCAGGCGCGCCAGCCAATACTCCTCGTGGCGGCGCTCCGCCTCCTCAAGCTGCAAGAGGACCGCGCGCTCCTCGCCCGTGCGACGCTCCGACAGGTCACGGTAGGTGCGCGCCTCCATGCGCTCCTCCGCCAGGTGCTTGCGCCAGCGCTTAATCTGCGCGCGCGTCGGCTCCCGGTCGGAGGCCACCTGGTCCGCGTTCATTGCCGAGGCCTCGTTCCCCAGTGCGCTCAACGCTGGGTCGTCGAGGAGGTAGCCTGCGCATCGACCGTCGTCGGCTGGGAGGCGGGCGCGCCGAACAGGCGCTCCTTGACGGCGTCGGCGACCTTGTCGGTCACCTGCTCGCCGCCCGCTCGCACGATATCCGAGACCTTCTGGCCCGCGGCGTCCAGGGGGCGCGCGACGATCGGGAAACGGCGAACCTTCGAGGCGCCGGCACGGATCTGCTCGTAGCGTTCACGCCCGGCGCGCGCGCCCAGAACGTATCCGATGCCAACGCCGATGAGGATGCCGGTCTTGGTTCCCATGAGTGTCCTTCTCTCGCTGCGTGGGGGCGCCGCCCCGCGTTCAGGGTCAACGCCCTCGCGTGGGCCTGTTCACCCTCGCATATTCAGCCTTTATCTTAGTGGCGGCCCGCCCCTGCACGCACGCCCCTGCCGCCTAGGGGAGATTTCTCTCGGAGCTCAGCCAAGGCCTCGTCCCCTTGTCACATTTGCGCGCACTGTGGGCATCCCCTTTCCTTCGGGGCGGCAAACGCGCTATGTTTAATACGTGAGCCAGATAACGATTCAGACGCCCCGGGGAGTGTTCATCTCCGGGACTTTCACGCGCCCGGTGGATTCCCGCGACGCCGCGGTGATCTTTTCTCACACCTTTTTGTCGGATCGTCACGCATCGGGCATGTTCGACTCCCTCGGGCGCGCGCTGCGCCGCGCGGGCTACGCGACCCTCGCCTTCGACTTCTCCGGCCACGGGGAATCCGGCGACGAAATCATCACCTTTGACCCGCTCATTGAGGACTTCCGCGCGGCCTCCGGTTGGCTGGCCGACCAGGGCTTCGCGCGTCAAATCTGCGTCGGCCACGAATTCGGTGCCACCGTCGCTCTGCGCGCCAACCCGCCCTCCGTGCAGACCTACGTGCTGGTCTCACCGGTGCTCGGGCCGCTGTCCTACGACTGGGACCTGGTGTTTTCCGACGTGCAGCTGTCCGACCTCGAGCGCCATGGCACCACCACTGTGCCTGATGACAGTTGCTCCGTGCGTCGCCACTTCACCATCAACAAGGGCACCCTGGCCGACATGTCCATGGTCTCGGGCGAGAAGGCCCTGCGTGGCGTGACCGCGCCCATCCTCATCACGCACGACAGCTTCGATGAGGAAACCGGGTTGGTCGACCGCACGCGCGACGCCTTCCATCTGCTGCCCGTCGGGTCCCTCGTCGAAATGACCGAGCCGCCCGCCGGTATCGTCGGCGAGTACACGCCGGTCGACGGCGTGCCCGTCAGTGACGAGGCCGTGGCGCGCGCCCTGCGCGCCTCCTCCGCCGCGAGTCTGCCCGAGCTGCCGGACGTCGCCGTGCAGTGGGCGAGTCGGTGGGTGCCCGTGGGGCGCTAGCTGTCGGGGTTCCTCGGCCCTCAAGGGCATGGTTTCCCAAAAATGTCGCACGTAATTCCCTCGTGAATATTTCAGACTTTGAAAATGTGTCGTTGGAATTGCAACGTTTGTGGGGTGTCTCGAAAACTGACCGAGTTAAATTACGTGCGACTTTTGGGGAGCGCCGCGTAGCGGTGCTCCGGCGTGGTGCCCCCAGCGGCAATCAGCGCTTCTGGGCCTCGCTGGGAATGGGCCTCGCTGGGAATGGGCCTCGCGGGGAATGATCCGCGCGCGAGAGCCGGCCGCGCGCCTACCAGCCGCGCACCAACTCGGCCAGGTCCGGGGAAGCCAGCCACTGCCTCGTACCGAAAGACGAGACCGACACCCCCGCAACGGCCGACGCGAAACGGATAAGGCGCTCCGGGTCGGAGTCCCCGGCGCGCTCCAGCGCCCACGCGAACGCGCCGTGGAACGCGTCGCCGGCCCCCATCGTCGAGGCGTGCGCCACCTCGCGCACGGGAACCTCGCCATGGGTCCCGTCCCACCAATACTGGACGGGACGCTCGCCGCGCGTGCGCACGGTGCGCGTGATGCCGAAGCCGCGCAGGAAGCCCGCGACCTCCTCCCCGCCGGCGTGCGCGACGAGCGGCGGCGCGAAATCCTCCGACACGACGGCGACGTCGACGAAGCCCAGCAGGGCGGGCAGCCAGTCCTTCCACGATCCGCCGTCCAGGACGCGCAGGTGCGGCGGGCGGGCCTCGAGCTGGGCGAAAGGATCGTCACCGCCGACCTCCGGCACGCCCAGAGTCAGCGCCGCCCGCGCCAGCGCCGGGTTGTGCCCGTCGATCAGGACGACGCCGACGCGCCGCGGCAGCTCGGCGGCGACGCGCGCGGGATCAGCCTCCAGCCGCGCGTTCGTCGAGGCGACCATGCGCCCGGCCGGGTGCTCGATGATAGACGAGATGGCGGGCTCCCGACTCGTGGGGGACGAGGCCTGGGCCGGCCCGCGCTCGCCCGGCTCAGGAAGGTGCGAGGCGGGGGACGCTGTCGCGTGGTCGCCGGGAGACGCGGCGTCGGCCGATAGAGGCGTCGTCGCGTCCAGGACTGTCACGCCCGCGGCCGCCAAATCCGCCGCGAGAAAAGCCGACACCGGGCCCGAGCCGAGCGCCGTCAACAGCACTGGCCCATCCCCGCAGGAGGCGGGACCCGAGGAGGGGGCCACGGCCTCGTCGATGGAGAGAGAACGCGCGACCGCACTCAGCGCCGCGTAGGTCACCGCCGCGTTCGTCGCCGGGCCGCCCGCCGCCATCGTGAACCCCGTCGACGTCACTTTCACGCCCACATCCGGCACGTGGTCGAGGCGGTGAAGGACATCCAGGGTGGTCAGCCCAGCGAAGAGAGCGGTCATGGTGACATTGTCGCACCCCGGGCGGGTGGGCGAGGCGCGCCGGGACGAGCGGAAGCAGGCGGGATCCGGGCGCGGGTGGGTCGAGCGGAAG
>CABKMZ010000093.1 GCA_902373545.1 uncultured Actinomyces sp.
TGCCGGCGATGACCTCCTGGACGAAGGGGATGCCCATGGCGCGGGCGGTCGTCAGACCGCCGGAACCGGTGATGGCCGCGTGGACGCGGGCGCCGGGCAGGGCGCGCTCAACGTCGGCGAGGAGGGCTCCCAGGGATGCGCGCACGTCGGCGTTGTGACGACGGTAGTCGGAGAAAAGGCGACGGTTTCCATCCAAAACGACGGCCTTGACCGTCGTCGAGCCGACGTCGATGCCGAGCTGGTAGGGGCGCGCTGCCTCGTGATGGCGCTGCGTTGTCATGGGACCTCCTAGAATCACCCAACAACATAGGTCGCGGGTGATGACACGTCAAAGGTATGGCTACCCTGACGCGGACCGGCCACTAAAACGGCATAGATCCGGGGAAAACCACCAGTGAACCCGCGTCCACCCGGCGAGAGGGGGGCGACACATTCGATGAGAATTACAACATGTGAAGCGTTGCAAAATTAAACCCTTCGGCAAAACCCCGCACCGGCCTCGTCGCGAGAGCGCATGTGAACCCGCTCAGTGGAGAGTTAACCCGACAGGTGGCACCCGCAACCCCTCAATGCGCACGTTAACCCCTTAGGTGGAGCATGGGCAGGTGTGCCCACGCTCCACTAGCAGGGCCCAGCTGCGCATTGAAGGGTTAACACAGCCACCCATAGGGCCCAGCTGCCGCAGATCACGTGATGAAACAGTCCCTCACAAGGCCCAACGCGAGTAGGTCACCCGATGAACGCACCGATCCGGAGCCGACCGCGACGGGGATCGCCCGAACTTGGGTGGCCTTGACGCTGACCCAGAGCGAATCACCGACGACGAGGCCTAGGTCGGCCCACGCGGACGCGGTCACGCGGGCGGTTACCGAGACCCCACCCGCGAGCGCGACGCGCACGGTGACGAGGGAACCGTCGACGTCGATGCCTGCGACGACGCCGGGTAGGACAGAGCGCGGCGAGGCGTGGGCTTCCTCGCGGGACAGGACCACGGCCTCGGGCGGGAAGGTGAGGGCGACGCGGCCACCCCGGGCATTCTCCCCGGAAGCGGTGGAATCGTCCGCATCGCCAGGCGACACGTCGACGACACCAACACTGCCTGAGTCGGACCCAGACAGGTCGGCCGCCCATAGCTCGCCCTCGCCGACGCGCACGCCGACCAGCCCGGACCTCGCCAGGGCGTGGCCGCTGACGATGTTGAGCCCCGCCAGGCGCGCAGCGAACACGGACGACGGCGATGCCAGCACGCGGGCGGGTTCGCCCTCCTCGACGACGCGCCCCTCCCCCATGACGATCATGCGGGAGGCGAGGGCCAAGACCTCGGCGATGTCGTGGGAGACGAGCAGGGTCGTGATTCCCGCTCCGGTGAGGCGTTCGCGCAGAACGGCGGAGACCTGGGCGGTGGCCTCGACGTCGAGGGCGGCGGTGGGCTCGTCGAGGATGAGGACGTCGGGACGGAAGACGAGCGCGCGGGCGAGGGCGACGCGCGCGGCTTGCCCGCCGGACAGGTCAGAGCCGCGGCGGTAAGCAAGGTCGGCGATGCCGACGGCCCGCAGCTGCTCGAGGGCGGCGGCCCGGGCCTGCGCGCGCCGGACGCCGCGTACGCGCAGCGGGAAGGCGACGTTGGCGACCACGCTCATGTGGGTGAAGATGCGCGGGGCCTGGCTGACCATGGCGACGCCGCGCCGCCGCGCGGGCACGAAGGTGGCGGCGTCATCGACGACGCGTTCCCCGATGCGCGCGCTCCCGGAGTCGAGCCGCAGGGCCCCGGCGACGACCTGCGCGAGGGTGGACTTTCCGGCGCCGTTGTGCCCGACGACGGCGGTGACGAGGCCCGGGCGCAGCCGCGCGTCCACCGCCCAACCGCGCTCATGGACGCATCCGTCGACGTGGACGGGAACGCTACCCGCGTTCTTGGAGTCCGTGGGGACGAGGCCGTGGCCGCCTCTGGCGGACAGGGGCTCGTCGGTGGGACCGGGCCCCGCGCCCGAGGCCGGGAGATGAGCGCGGACAAGCCCCGGCCTCGTCGATGCCAGCCGCGAACGCACGAGAGCAGCGAGGTGCCCCCATGGGGTTTCGGTGAGCGCGACGACAAGGGCGGCGACGCCCAGCAGCACGACGCCGAGGGCGAGGGCGAGGGCGGCGTCGGACTCGCGGGCCAGGTAGATCTGGAGGGGCATCGTGCGGGTGACGCCCTGCATGGACCCGGCGAAGGTCAGGGTCGCGCCGAACTCGCCGAGGCATCGGGCCAGCGCGAGGGCCGCTCCGCGCCCGAGGCCGGGCAGAACCGTGGGCAGGGTGATCTGCCAGAACACGCGCGAGGGCGAAGCACCCAGGGAGGAGGCCATCTCGTCGAGGCCCGGCTCGCGGGCGCGCAGCGCGGATTCGAGGGTGACGATGAGGAAGGGAAGGGAGACGAAGACCTGGGCGATGACGACTGCGGTTGTCGTGAAGGCAATGTCGAGGCCGGCGCCGGTCAGCAGCGCGCCCAGCGTTGAGCGCCTGCCGAAGGCCGACAGCAGCGCGATACCGGCGACGACGGGCGGCAGCGACAGGGGCAGGGCCACCAGGATGCGGGCGGCGCGCACGCCGCGCCACGAGCGCGAGAGCAGGAGGGCCGCCGGAACCCCGAGGAGCAGGTCCACGCCCAGGGCCACGCCGCACGTGCGCAGGGAGAGGGCGAGGGCGGAGGAGGCCTCGTCGGTGGCGAGCGTCGAGGCCAGCGCCGCCCAGTCGACCCGGCCGAGCATGAACGCCAGGGGCAGGGTCAGGAAGCACAGGGCGAGGCCGCCGAGGCCCCCCGCCCACAGCGGCAGGGGGCTGGCGGCTGGGGTTCGACGCGGCCGCACGCGACGCTACTTGTTGACAGGCGTGAAGCCGGCCTCGCCGAGAAGTGCCTGGCCTTCGGGGGACAGGACCAGGTCGATCCACTTCTGGCCGGCGTCCTTCTTCGTGGAGGCGGTCACGAGCGCGATGGGGTACTTATTGACGGCTTCGTCGGCGCCCGCGATGTCGATGGTTTCGACGGCGTCGCCTTCGGCCAGGGCGTCGGTCTTGTAGACGATGCCTGCGTCGGCTTGGCCGGAGGAGACCTTACCGCGCACGTCGGTGACGGCCTGTTCCTCGGAGACGGGGCTCAGGGTCACGCCGAGCTTCTCGGTGAGGGTCTGCGTGAGCTTGCCGCAGGGGACTTCGGGCGCGCAGATGACCAGCTTGACGCCGTCGAGCGAGGAGTCGAGGCCCGTGACGCCGGCCGGGTTGCCGGGCGTCGTGATGAGGGTGAGGCTGTTGGACGCGAAGAGGGTCTGCGCGTCGACCTGCCCGGCGTCGGCGGCTTTCTTCATGGTGGACTCGTTCGCGGTGGCCAGGACATCGACGTCGGCCCCCTCGCTGAGCTGGGCGACCAGGTCCTGCGACCCGGCGAAGTTGAAGCGCACGTCCACGTCGGGGTAGGCGGCCTCGTAGGAGGATTCGAGCTCCTCGAAGGTCTCGGTCAGTGAGGCGGCGGCGTAGACGTTGAGGACGAGTTCGCGGGAGGGGACCTGGGTATCGTCGGACGAGGCCGTGGTGTCGGCCTGCGGGGTCGTGTTTCCTGAGCAGGCGGCCAGCGCCAGGGCGGCGGCGATGACGGGGAGGATACGCGGGGAGCGCACGAGCATCTCCTTTTGAGAGGGAATTGAACGACATTAATCTAACAATGGTGTGAGCAAGGGGCAACAGGCACCCTCACCTACACCAATCATCGTCTGAAGGTAGCGCCATTGCGCCGATAACCACTCCCCCATTTGAGCGTAGTCAAACCCTTTTTAATGAGTGTCCGACGCCCGACAAACCCCCACGCCGCCCAGCCAGGCGCGCACAGACCGGCTCACCCGGCAATTGCCTCGGACCCGACGGGCATAAATCGCGCGACCCCGCCCACACAACCGCCCCACCCACGAGCAAGTAAGGGACTAGGATCACACTCATACGCACGAATATCCACACGGAGGACACCATGCCCGCGCCCGTCGACTACGACCTGAGCCAGATCAGCACCCACATCATCATCTATTCGGACCGCGTCCACACGGGCGCAAAGGAGGATCGTACGACCCCCGCGTGCGTCGTCGCGCTGGCCGAGGCGGGCCTGGGCCCGGTGTCGATCATGACGACTCCCGAGAGTGACACAATCCTCGAGCTCGAGATCCGCAACGCGCTTGAGGCGGGCGCTCGCTTCATCCTGATCTTGGGCGGATCGGGCTTCGGGGTCGGCAACTACGCGCCCGAGGTGGTCCGCTCGATCATCGAGGTCGAGATCCCCGGCATCGCCGAGCAGATCCGCGCCCACGGTCTGGCCAACACCCCGCTGTCGCCCCTCTCGCGCGAGGTCGTGGGCGTGACCGCGCGCGACGCCTCGGGCGCGCTCATCATCTCCTCGCCGGGTTCGCGCGGCGGCGCGCTCGACACCCTCGAGGTGGTGACGCCTCTCCTGCCCGCGATCTTCCACCAGCTAGACGAGCAGCGCTGACCTCAGCTATTCCCCACCCCTCCTCGTCCGCGCCCCCCCAAAAAAGTCGCACGTAATTTGGTTCCCCTTAGTTTTCTAAGGTATCGAGATTTCCGCAGAATATCAACGATGCGATTTCAAATCTTGAAAGGTTTACATGGAAATTACGTGCGACATTTGTGGGGAACCATGGCCGGGGCAGAGCAAGAGACGAGGCCGTGGCGGCCACCGCGGCGAGGGTGAGGATGGCGGTGCGATAGGGGCGTGACGACATCTGAGCTGCCTTTCGTGCGGGAATGATGTCTTCAAAGCACAGCGAGAAGCGCCGCTCACCTGCGTTTTCAGCGGTGAGCGGCGCTTCGTGAGAGTCCCTTGCAGGCCTTGCGGGGCGCGTCAGGAGGCGTAGCCGACCCAGCGACCGTTTTATTCAGAGTGTCGTGGCGACAGCTGGTCGAGCCATGCGATGAACTCAGGCATATCGCTCCAGGGCGACTCGTTCCACGCGGTCGCACCCTCCGCAAAACTCAACCGCCTTCGTTGCACCCGTGAACAGGCCTCGTCGGTATGCTCGATGAGCCACTGAGGAATTTCCATTGCTTTCTCATAAGCTCCCCGTTCCCACTTACTAACGAGTTCCTCAACGACAGCACTTGCGGCCCGGCTCGAACAGACGTCCGCGCAGTGGTAGACGAACCACGCCTCAATACAGGGATTCGACAGCGCCACTGCGCGGTGACACCCACGGACCCCAGCCAGCCATTTCTCCAGATCGCGAATATGGCGGGCGTTGTCATCCACATCGCAGACGATCCAGGCTCCAGCAGCACCGTCACACCCAACATCACCAGCCTTCCGCTTGATACTGACGATGAGATCCTTCAGCGACGACCTGCCTTGATTGCGACAGAAATTGAAGGCAAAAGCTCCCCGATAGCGCCACTGGTTGAGCGCCTTCAGGTACTCCCTCTCCGTCGCCCCTTCGACGGCGAGAACAACGACTGGCCGAGGGATCTTGTCGAAGGACTTCCCTCGCTTTTCCCGAGAGGAGCGCCTCGTCGGCGCTTGCTTCTTCTTACCCATGACGACCCCTAGATCCGTGGGACACCACCGAGGCGACCCGACATGTATATCCGCGGCAGATCACTGCCCTTTCGAAGCACGTCGGAGGAAAAGTCGGTCAGCCGCGTCAATTCAGACCGGTGTTCATTCTTCTCAACCAGCCAAATCTCGTCGCGCCGTAGCAGGTCGGCACGCAGCAGGTGGAGCTCGTGCGTCGTAAAGATCAGCTGACGTTTCTCGCCCGGCCCCGATGAGTCAAGGAACAACCGAAGCAGCTCCTCCGTCAGCTTGGGATGAAGAGAATCTTCGAGCTCGTCGATCAGAGAAACCCCCGAGTGCTGGCTTTTTCCCGCCCAGTAGAGAATGGGCAATAGATTCAGGTAACGGATGCTCCCGTCGGATTCCTGCTCGAGAGGAAGACGAAACTCGTGAGCACCGTCCTTATGGACGGTCACGAGGCGCTCGTACACGACGTCACCATCATCACTGAGCCGAGCGCGAAAAACAGCCCCGCTTTCAGCAGCGAGATACGCCTCGGAGGTCTTGTCGGTCAACTGGTCTTCGATCTCTTCGAGAACCTTGTCTTGTGCCGGGACCTTGTCACGAGGAACACTCGTGTAGCAAATGCCCGAAATACCGGTGTCGGCGACCGTCAACCCCTGCCCGACGGCAGCGCGAAATGCGTCATCGTGGGCAATCTGCTGAGGCATGAGGATGTAGCGCGCACCTCTCCTTACAATGGTGAGGCGTTTAAACCAGTCGATGACAGAACCCAGCAGGCTGCTCTCATCGTCGACCAAAGCCGCATTGAAGCACGTTTCGAGGAAGAGACGGTTTGGCTGTACCGTCTTCGACGCGGCCACAAGCGACGCGTCCTCCTCAAGATCGCCGTAGAGAGAGAGTTCCTGGCCGTGGCGCTCGAAGACCGCCTGCTCATCTTCCGAGCGCACGCGATACAGGGACTCCTCGACGATTTCTCCCGCGTTGAACGCGACCTCGTAGTAGACGATGGCCTTTCGATTCGACGTCGCATCCTGCACATCGAGGACGATCTCAACACCGATAACACTGGGCCTGTTGGCGCCAAAAAGAAGGTGCGGGTGATAGTGCAGGCGCTGCCCGCGCTTGCGTGGCTCGCGCAGCATGACCTGCAGGTGAGCCAGGGCATCGAGCAGGGTCGACTTTCCCGCTGCGTTTGCACCGTAGATTGCCGCAACGGGCAGGACACGGGACTTTCCGTCACGATAGAGAGTCCCACCGTAGCGACTCTCCTTCCCCGCAATCATCGTAAAGTCGACCGGCTCCGAAAAGGACTTCCAGTTGTCGAGGTGAAGGACCCGCAGCATCGCACTCTCACTTTCCAGTTTAGATGTAAAAATTCTACATCTTCCCCGGAATGAATTCTAGGTGCCCTGCACCACCCACCCCCTTTGAACAATCACCACACCACGAAAAACGCTACATATAAGCGCCGCCCG
>CABKMZ010000094.1 GCA_902373545.1 uncultured Actinomyces sp.
CAGGTGTTCTCGGAGGCATCGTCTCCGCGATCGTGAAGTTCGGATGGGAGGTGCCCCTGCCCCCGCGTACGCCCGTCCGCAACGCAACCAACCCGCCGCAGCAGCTCCTCCAGCAGCTGGGCGTCCCGGAGAGCGTCACTCACCTGAGCTACACCTACAACGGCAATGAAGGCCTCCCCTGGATCTCCTTCATCGTCCACTTCGCCTTCGCCATCGGCTTCGCAGTCATCTACTGTGTGCTCGCCGAGCGCTTCCCCCAGATCAAGCTCTGGCAGGGTGCCGCCTTCGGCATCGTCGTCTACGTGGGCTTCCACGTCATCCTCATGCCGCTCATGGGCACCGTCCCCGCGCCGTGGGACCAGCCCTTTGCGGAACACTTCTCTGAGTTTTTCGGCCACATCATCTGGCTGTGGGTCATTGAAATTTTCCGCCGCGACCTGCGCAACCGCATCACCCACGAGCCGGACGCCGAGTTCCCCCTCGAAACGCGCACCAACTGATTCGCCCCGCAACTCGCGGCACAACAAACGGGTGGGCCCCGGAACCTCACGGTTCCGGGGCCCACCCGCATCAGTGCTCAGCCTTCGCGCGACCAGCCCGTCGGATCACCGGCGGTCCACCCGCCGCGCCCTCACGCCAGAACGCGCCCCGGCCTCGTCAATGAATCAGAACGCCGGGATGACCGAGCCGTCGGGCCAGGTCTGCTCGATGTACTGCTTGACCTCGTCAGAGTGCAGGAGCTGCTCCAGCTTGGCGATGGTCTCCGCCTTGGCAGAGCCGTTCTTCCACACGAGGACGTTCACGGCCGGATTGTCGACCGGGGACTCGACGACGAGCGCGTCGGAGGAGATGGACTTGCCACCCTCCTGGGCGAAGTTGCCGTTGATGACCGCGTAGTCGAAGTCATCGAGCGAGCGGACCAGCTGCGGGCCCTCGACCTCGCGGAAGTCGAAGTTCTTCAGCTTGGTGACGGTGTTGATGTTGACGTCGCCGTCGCCCTCGGGGATCTCAACGAGACCCTGCGTGGCCAGCAGCTCCAGGGCGCGCGCCTGGTTCGACGTGTCAGAGATGATGCCGATCGTGCCGCCATCGGGCAGCTCGTCGAGCGACTGGTGCTTGTTGGAGAAGATGCCGAGCGGCTCCAGGTGGATGCCCGCTCCCGCCTCGAAGTCGTAGCCTTCCTGCTTCTCAGCGTTCTCCAGGTAGGGGACGGTCTGGTAGAAGTTGGCGTCGAGCTCATTTTCGTTCAGCGCCTTGTTGGGCTGGACGTAGTCGGTGTACTCGACGACCTCGATCTTGATGCCCGCATCCGCGGCCAGGTTGTCGTTAATGTAGTTCAGGATCTTCGCGTGCGGCGAGGGGGTCGCGCCGACCTTCAGGGTGTTGACGTCGGAGGGGGTGGAGGAGGTGGAGCCGCCGGAGCAGGCCGCCAGGCCCAGGGAGGCCACGGCAGCCAGAGCCAGGGCCGCGACAGAGCGATGACGCATAGTGGTTCTCTTTTCTGTGTGTCGATGGGATGGGACGAGGCCGGGGTGGCCTCAGGTAGATGAGATGGTGTCCGCGGTTTCTCAGCTTCTCAGCGCGCGCGGTGGTCGAGACGACGCGAGATGAGGTCGCCGATCAGCTGGATGACCTGGACGATCACGATGATCGCGACGACGGTTGAGATCATGACGTCGTCCTGCCATCGGTTGTAGCCGTAGTTGATAGCCATCTGGCCCAGGCCGCCGCCGCCGACGGCACCCGCCATCGCGGAGTAGCCGATGAGGGTGATCGCCAGGGTCGTGATGGACTGGACGAGGGCGGGCATGGCCTCGCGAATGAGGACTCCCCAGCGGATCTGACGGTTCGAGGCACCCATCATCTGGGCGGCCTCGACCTTGCCGGGGTCGACGGCCAGAAGGTTCGTCTCCACGAGTCGCGCGAAGAATGGCGCAGAGAGGATAACGAGCGGCACGACGGTGGCCAGCGAGCCCGTGGACTTGCCGACGATCGCCCTCGTGACCGGGATCAGCATGATAATGCCGATGATGAAGGGCAAGGAGCGCACGATGTTGACGACGAAGGACACGGCCTGGTAGACACCCTTATTGGGGGTCAGGCCACCCTTGCCGGTCTGGACCAGGACGAGGCCCAGCAGCGTTCCGATGACGACCGCGAAAACGGTGGACAGGCCCGTCATCATGAGGGTCTCGAAGATCGCGGGAACGAACTTCTGGGTGAGGGCGGGGTTGTCGAGCCACGTGGGGTCGCCCTTGCCCGTGGGCGCGAGCACCCCTGCGGCGCTCGCAGCGGCGAGGTAGGCGGTGGTCATTGGTCCCTCACTTCCGCGTGGACGTTGTTCTTGCGCAGCTGCTCGATGATCTTGTCAGCGTGGTAGGCGGGGACGGTCAGGGCCAGGCGACCGACCTGCACGGATCCGAGGGATTCGAAGGTTCCCGCGGTCACGTCCGCGCCCATGGACGAGGCCAGGTGCAGCACGGTCGCACCCGTGGGCACGCCCGGGTGCGAGGTGAAGACGACGTCGAGGAGGACGCTGTCCTTCCAGCGACCGTCAAGGGTGGCACCCCCGGCGGTCGACTCCGATTCAACGAGCGGCATGGGAACCAGCTCGCGAGCAAGCGGGGTCCCCGAGTCGGCGACGACCTCTTCGAGAGTGCCGGTCTGCAGGACCTGGCCGTGGCCGAGAAGAGTCACGGAGTCGCAGATCTCTCGCACGACGGACATCTCGTGGGTGATGATGACGACGGTGACGCCGGCGACATCGCGGATCTCGCGCAGCAGCGAGAGGACCTGCGCGGTGGACTCGGTGTCAAGCGCACTGGTCGGCTCGTCGCACAGGAGCACGGCGGGCTCATCGGCCAGGGCGCGGGCGATGCCGACGCGCTGACGCTGACCGCCGGACAGCTGGGACGGGTAGGAGTCGCCGCGGCCCTCAAGGCCGACGAGCGCGAGGAGTTCCTCGACGCGCGCGCGGCGCTGTGCAGCGGGGACGCCCGCCAGCTTGAGGGGGTAGCCGATGTTCTCGGCGGCGGTGCGCGCGTCCAGAAGGTTCGCGGCCTGGAACACCATGCCGATACGGCGACGCGCGGCGCGCAGTGGCTTGCCGGACAGGGCGGCCAGGTCGTGGCCGTCGACGACGATGTGTCCCTCGGTGGGTTTCTCGAGGGCTGTCAAACACCGAATAAGGGTGGACTTGCCTGCGCCGGATCGACCGACGATGCCGTGGATTGAGCCACGGTCAACGTGCAGGTTCACCCCATCGAGGGCGACGACTTGGCCGCCGTTTTTCACGGGGTAGACCTTAGACACCCCGGTGAGGTCAATCATGAGCTTCTCCGTTACTGGGCCGTTCGGCCCGCACAATCAGCATATGGGGGCGCCACGCGGGCGCGCTCGGCATGCCGTTACAAAACTCCGTATCGTGGTTAAACCCTCACTGATCGGCCCACATGTCGGTTCCGCCTCCCCGAACGCCGGTGCCCGGGACGCCCCGGCCCCGGCCTCGTCCCGGCCTCCGACCTCACCCCGGTCTCGCCCCGACCTCGCCCTCCCCAAAAGTCGCACGTAATTTGGGTACCCTCACTTTTCTTAGGACTCAAGAAAACGTTGCAATCCCAACGATCCGATTTCAAAACTTGAAATAGCTACGAGGGAATTACGTGCGACATTTTGGGGTAACCACCTTATTAACCCTGACCACCGGGTCCCAGCCGTCGATACGGGGCCTCACCCCACCTCAACCCAGCCCCGGCCTCACCCCGGCCTCGCCCCGGCCTCGCCGCTCTCCAAAAGTCGCACGTAATTTGGGCACCCTCACTTTTCTTAGCACCCCAGAAAACGTTGCAATTCCAACGATCCGATTTCAAAACTTGAAATAGCTACGAGGGAATTACGTGCGACATTTTGGGGTAACCAACCACGGAGGGTACGACGTCACCGAGAGACCGATCCGCCCGGACAAGCGCCCCGGAACGCCCCGACGAGGCTCACGCGACGGCGATGCCCACGAGCGCCGCCGCCCACGAAGCCGCCCACGTGCCCAGCGCGAGGACCAACGCTCGGCCGCGAAACCCGTCACCCCACAGCGTCACCGCGTCCAGGACCGCCGTCGAAAACGTTGTGAAACCACCCAAAAAGCCGGTGGACACGATCGGCATGGCGGCCGCGGGCACCAGCTGCGTCGCCACGCCAGCCAGGAAGCAACCAACAACGTTGACGACGAGGATGCCGAGCTTCGCCGCCGCAGGCTCGCCCCACGACGACACGGCGCGCTGCACAAAACGATCCAGCCCGAAGCGCGCGCACGCGCCCACACCGCCCGCCAGCGCCACGCCGAAGAACACGATGCCACTCACGCTTCCTCACCTCCGCGCGCGCCGCCCACCGGCGGACACACCCACTCCCCCACGCGTACACCCGCCCACGCGCACGCTGCACCCAGGGCGAGGAGACCCAGGGATTGGGCCACGGCCTCGGCAATACCGTTGAGCGAGACGTACCCCGCCGACGCCACAATATACGTCCCGTACGTCGTGAACGCGCCCGCAAAACCGGTGCCAATCAGCAGTTTCAGGGCCTTAAGGCTGGCCGTATTCCCGTCGCCGCGCGCGAGTCGGCCGGTCACCCACGCGGTCAGCACGCCCAGCAGGAACGCGCCCACGAGGTTGACCGTCAGCGTCGACCAGGGCAGGAAGAGGCCGTGCACGGGGGAGGCCTTCGCCGCCTCGTCCAGGCCCGCGCGCGCAGCCGTGCCCGCGACGCCGCCCACGAAAACCGCCAGCCAGTCAGGGATCCGCATGTTTGCCATGCCTCCCACTGTACGCGTCCCGAGGCACGAGGCCCGGGCATGTTCCACGCATGACGCACAGCCGGGCGCAGCACCCTCAGCCGACGAAGGACAGCACGAGGCCCGGGCAGCTCCCGCTCATCTCGCACAGCCGGGCATCGGGCTCGGCGAGCAGCACGAGGCCCGGGCAGCTCCCGCTCATCTCGCGCAGCCGGGCATCGGGCTCGGCGGGCGGCACGAGGCCCGGGCAGCTCCCGCTCATCTCGCGCAGCCGGGCGCAGCGCCTCTCAGCCGACGAAGGGCTCGGCGAGTGTCGCGCAACGGCCCGCGCGCACGCCGCCGGTAGAGAGGGCAGCCGCTGCTGGGGAGAGCCGCCGACGGCAAGACGGGCCCCGCCCCGTCCTCACTCGCGCGCGGGAAGGTGGGTCCCGGGAGGAGGCCATGGCCTCGTACACTGAGGCCATGACGAACACCGGACGATTCGCCCCCTCCCCCACGGGCGATTTCCACTTGGGGAACCTGCGCACCGCGATCCTCGCGTGGGCGTGGGCGCGTACGACCGGGCGGCGTTTCGTCCTGCGCATCGAGGACATCGACCGGGAGCGCGCGGGGTCGGCGCAGCGCCAGATCGAGGACCTGGAGGCCATCGGCATCGACTGGGACGGCGAGCCCCTCATCCAGACCGAGCGGGCCGACGCGCACGAGGCCGCCCTAGCGTCGCTGGCCGCGCGAGGCCTCATCTTCGAGTGCTACTGCACCCGCCGCGACATCCGCGAGGCCGCCTCCGCCCCGCACGTGCCGCCCGGCCACTACCCGGGCACGTGCCTTGGTCTGCCCGAGGAGGAGCGCGCCCGCAAGCGCGAGGAGCTCGCCGCGTTGGGCCGCGAGCCCGCCCTACGTCTGGCCGCGCCCTCGCCCGAGTGGACCGTGTTCGACGAGCTGCACGGCTCCTACACCGGGGCTGTCGACCACTTCGTCGTGCGCCGCGCGGACGGCGTGCCCGCCTACAACCTGGCGGCCGTCGTCGACGACGCGTTCCAGGGCGTCGACCAGGTTGTGCGCGGTTTCGACCTGCTCTCCCAGGCGCCTGCCCAAGCTCAGCTCGCCCACCTGCTGGGTGCGCCCGTCCCCGTTTATGCGCACGTGCCGCTCGCGCTCGCCCCGTCGGGCGCTCGCCTGGCCAAGCGCGACGGCGCGGTCACGCTGGCCGATTTACGAGGCCTGGGCTGGTCCACGGCGGACGTCGTTTCGTTTATCGGTTCCTCGCTCGGTGTGCCCGGGGCGCGTTGCGCCGCCGACATTGCGGATGTGCTGGGGATTTCCGGGCTGCGCTCGCTGCCCACCGACCCGTGGGTCGTGACACCGCCGAACGCGTAGCGACGGGCGGCGGGCATCGGGCAGCGAACAGCGGGCGGCGACCATCGGGCGGCGGGCGGCGAAGGGGGTCCGTCGGGGCGCGTGACTGGGTGATAAATCTTGTTGTGTTGCTGGGGTAAGCCCCTGATGCGGCGGATAGGTGTAATGAGCTCGGGTGCGATCGACGCGGGGTGGTGCCGTCGGCCGCAGGGATGGCGGCATCGGCCACAGGGACGGCAGGATCGGCCGGACACGTGGATGCCTGGGCCCCTTCACTGCGCAGGTTAACCCCACAGGTGGTAGTCCAGGCGGGCCGCCCACACTGCCACCAATAGGGCCCAGCTGCGCAGGAACGGGTTACCACTACCAGCAAAGGGGCCCACGCGCACAGTCCCGGATAGGTGGATACCCGGGTCCTTCATGCGCAGGTTAACCCCACAGGTGGTAGTCCAGGCGGGCCGCCCACACTGCCACCAACTCGCGCGTCGGCCGCCCCGCGCCGATCACCACGGGCGAGGGTTAAGGGTCAAAAAGTGTGTCCGGAATCGCGGATTTTCACGGATTGACCTGT
>CABKMZ010000095.1 GCA_902373545.1 uncultured Actinomyces sp.
GCTCGGGCATGGCGGGGCTTGGGGCAGCCGCGGGGGGCTTGGAGACCACGCGCGTGGGGATGGACGCCGAGATCGGACCCTGGGGAGCCGGGGGAACGGCCGCGTGGCGGCCCGTCGACGTCAGGGAGGGCTTCGAACCTGAGACCTGGGGCTGCTCGCCGGTGGTATCGGGGATGATGCGGCGCACCCGCGTGGGCGGGGAGAGCGGGTTGGGCGACGGCGGCGGCGCGGGCTCGTCGATGATGCGCGGGAGCACAGGGTGGCGCCCGGTGATCGGAATCATCGTGGAGGACGGGGCGATCGTGGTTGCCTCGTCAATGATGCGCGGGACGACCGCGTGGCGGCCCGTGACGGAGCGGACGCGGGGAACGAGGCCTGACGGGGGTTGGAGCATCTCGTCGGGCAGCGTGCGGCGGGTCAGGTGACGCACGGGGGCGAGGATCGGCACGGAGGGCTGCACGGGGGTGCGTGTCTCGGTGGCTTGCTGCGCGGCCTTGGGCAGCGGCAGTGGGCGAGGCGTCACGGAGATACCCATGGCCTTGGCGGCGCCGGCGATTTCGCGCACGGCGGCGGAGCCGGATTCGGGGCGCTTGGCCGGATCTTTCTCCAGCAGGTGCAAGATGACGTCGGCCAGTGGTTCCGGGACGAAGTCGGGGAGGGGCGGCACGGGGTCGTTGACGTGCGCGAACGCGATGTCGACCTGAGTTTCGCCCGTGAAGGGGCGCCGACCGGCGGCGGCCTCGTAGGCGATGACACCCAGCGCGTACAGGTCGCCGATCGGCGTGGCCAGCTCGCCCATGGCCTGCTCGGGCGGCAGGTACTGGGCGGTACCCATGACCATGCCCGCGGCGGTTAGGTTCACCTGGTCCCTGGCGCGTGAGATGCCGAAGTCCGTCAGCTTCACCATGCCGTCAGGGCGAACAATAATGTTCGCGGGCTTGATGTCGCGGTGCACGACGCCCGCGCGCGCGGCGGCACCCAGTGCCATCGCGACCTGCACGAGGATCGGCATGAGGTACTCGGGCTCGATGCGGGAACCGCCGCGCAGGTAGTCCGTCAGCGGGTAGCCGTCGACGAGCTCCATGATGATCCAGCCGATGCCGTCTTCCTCGCCCGAGTCCTGCGTGTTCGCGATATTCGGGTGGGAAATCGACATCGAGTTGCGCGCTTCGAGGCGCAGGCGCGACAGGGACAGCTCCTCGCCCGCCAGCTCGGGACGCAGGACCTTGGCGGCCACGATGTGGCCGCTGACGCGGTCACGGGCCTTCCAGACCTCACCCATGCCGCCCTGAGCGATCGGGGTGAGCAGGGTGTAGCGTCCACCGAGCACGCGCCCGGCGCCTGATGTCATCCGTGGAACACTCACTGGAGCCCCGCTTCCAGGACGGCCTTGGCGACCGGTCCGGCAACGTCACCGCCGTGCGGCGTGGGGTTCGTCTCATCGCCTTCGACGATGACGGCGAACGCGATCTGGGGGTTGTCCGCGGGCGCGAAGCCGATGGCCCACGCGTTGGCGCGGTCGCCGTCGCCGGTTTCGGCGGTGCCGGTCTTGGCAGCGACCGAGACGTTGGGCAGGGCCATCGGTGTTCCAGAGCCGTACGGCTGGGAGACGACCGCCTGCATCATGCCGGTGACCTTCGAGGCCGTGTCGGCGGAGATCGGTCGGCCGGCTTCCGTCGCCTTGGTCTTGCGGATGGTCTGGTTATCGGCGTCCACGATCTGCTTGATTAGGTAGGGACTCATCATCTGGCCGCCGTTGGCGATCGTCTGCGCGACCTGCGCCATCTGCATGGGCGTCGCCTGGACCGTGTACTGGCCGATGGAGCTCATGGCGAGCTGCGCGCTGTCCGCGTCCGAGGGGAACACGGAGGGGATGACCGTCAGCGGGATTTCCTGCTCGTGGCCAAAGCCGAAGCGCTTCGTCACGTCTGTGAGCTGCTGGGTGGTGAGCTTTTCGGAGGCAAGCACAAAGGTCGTGTTGCACGAGCGTGCAAAGGCCTCGGTGAGCGTCGGTTTGCCGTCGCCGCAGGTCGAGGATTCGATGTTGGAGACCTCGGTGTTCGTGCCCGGCAGGGTCGTCGACACGGGCGAGTCCATGCGGGTATCGGGATTGGCAATGCCGTTCTCGATGAGTGCGATCGCGGTGAGGACCTTGAACGTCGAGCCGGGCGCGTAGCGTTCCGAGATCGTGCGGTTGAGCATTGGGTTCTTCGGGTCGGCGTCCAGCGTCGCGTACGCGTCTTGCACCTCGCCGGCGTCACGGGAGGCCAGTGCGTTCGGATCGAAGGACGGCGACGAGTACAGGGCCAGGATTGCGCCGGTCTTGGCGTCCAGGGCCACAACGGCACCCTTGCGGTCGCCGAGCGCGGCGGCAGCTGCCTCCTGCATGGAGGCGCGCAGCGTCAGCTCGACGCCCCCGCCCTGGCGCTTTTCACCCGTCAGGAGGTTGCGCAGGCGCTGTCCGAGCAGGGTCTGCGACTGGCCGTCCAGGACGTTCTCTTGGGCAGCTTCGATGCCGGTCGACCCGTAACCGACCGATGAGAAGTAGCCGGTGGCCGACACGTAGAGGGAGCCCTGGTCGTAGACGCGCGTGTAGTGGTTGTCGTCGTCGAGCTCAGACGAGGCGATGGCCGTCTTCTCCACGATGATGGGTCCGCGGTCGATCTCGGCCGCGTGCAGGTTGGTGCGCACGTTACGCGGGTCCGCGTTCAGAGAGGGCGCGGAAATGAACTGCGTGTTCGTCACCGCCAGGCCCAGCATGGCGAACATGATGAGGACGACGACGAAAATCTTGCGAATCTGTGCGTTCATGCCTACTCACTCACCCCCAGCGCCGCCTGGATTCCAGAGGTCCAGGGAGACTGGGTGGACGCCGGGCGGCGGGCAGCGTCGGACACGCGAATCAGCAGGGCGACGGTGATCCACGAGGACACCATCGAGGAGCCGCCGGCCGCGAGGAAGGGGGCGGTCAGGCCCGTCAGCGGGATGAGTCGCGTGAGGCCGCCGAGAACCACGAACAGCTGGATGGCCAGCGAGAAGCTCAAGCCGGTGGCCAGAAGCTTGCCGAAGCCGTCGCGCACCGTCAGGGCCGCGCGCAGGCCGCGCTGGACGAGAATCAGGTACAGGACCAGGATCGCGGCCATGCCGACCAGGCCCAGCTCCTCGGCCAGCGAGGACAGGATGAAGTCGGAGTTCGCCAGCGGAACCTGCTGCGGGTAGCCGCGGCCCCACCCGGTTCCCATGAGGCCGCCCGACGCCTGGCCGAAGATGCCCTGGACGAGCTGGTAGGAGGTGCCGTGGTAGTACTCGGGGTCGAGGGCGTACAGCCAGCCGTTGAAGCGCGTCTGCACGTGGGTGAAGAACTTGACGGCGAATGCGACGGCGGGCACGAACAGCATGAAGCCGATGAAGAGCCAGGACACGCGGTTGGTGGCCACGTACAGCATGGCGACGAACATGCCGAAGAAGAGCAGCGAGGTGCCCAGGTCGCGCTGCAGGACCAGGATGGCGATGCCGATCAGCCACACGACCAGGATGGGGCCGAGGTCACGGGCGCGCGGCAGGCGCATGCCCAGGAACTTGCGGCCACCGATCGCCAGGTTGTCGCGGTTGGTGACCAGGTACCCGGCGAAGAAGATCGCCAGCGTGATTTTGACGAGCTCGCCGGGCTGAATCGAGATGGGGCCCAGGCGAATCCACACGCGCGCGCCGAAGGTTTCCTGGCCCAGGCCCGGGACCATCGGGAGGAGCAGCAGGAACAGCGAGAGAATGCCGAACGTGTAGGTGTAGCGGCGCAGCATACGGTGGTCGCGCAGCGAGATCAAGATAATGGCGGCAATGACGATCGCGACGCCCACGAAGAGCGCCTGGCGGAAGCCGACCACGTCCCCGACAGCGCCAGCCTCATACGCCAGGTCGAGGCGGTAGATCATTGCCAGGCCCAGGCCCGTGAGGGCCACCGCGATCGGGAGAATCACGGGATCCGCGTAGGGGGCCAGGAAGTGGATGCCGATTTCCCCGATGATGGCGAGCGCGACGAGCACGCCGATCTGCGGGAGCAGGTTCGCGGGGATCGTATCCGTGACGTTGAGCGAGGTCAGGACGTAGCCGGAAATGCCGACGGTAAGGGCCAGGGCCATGAGGCCCAGCTCAAGAAAACGGCGCGGCTTAGCCGGTGCGATCGAGACTGTTGCCATTAGGAGTCCTCTCCGCTTTGGACCCCGGATTGGCTCTGGCCGGATTGGAGGCCCGGCTGGTTGGTCTCGTGAGAGGGCGTGACGGAGGAACGCTTGAGGCCCTCGATGTATTCGTCGATCTCCTGGCGCGTGGAGCGTAGCACCGGCGTGTCGAGGCGCTGGCGGTCCACGGGGGACAGGTCGGACAGCGCGACGTCGGAGACCTCGATCGCGTGGGAGAGGCGCCAGGGGCCGATCGCCTGGGGGATGCCCTGGTAGATGACGACGTAGCCGTCCTGGCCCACCGCGTAGTACTGGGTCTGCGTCCACTTCCAGGACAGCCAGGAGGCGGCGACCACGAGCACGGTCACGAGGGACACGAAGATGGGTGTCCACCAGGAAGTGCGGGGCTTGAGTTCGACGGGCGCGTCATCGTCGTCGGTGCCGTGGCCCGAGGCCTTGGCTCCCAGGGCGGCAGCGCGCGCCGCCGCTCCTTCGCCGCCGCGCGATTTGGCGTTGCGGTCGATGGCCGCGGCGCCGACGATCTGTGGGGGCGCGGGCGGGTAGGTGCCGGCGGGGACGATGTCCGCGATGACGCACGTGATATTGTCGGGTCCGCCGCCCAGGAGGGCCAGGCGGATGAGCTCTTCGGCGCACTCGCCCGGGTCCTTGAAGTCGGCCATGACCTGGCCGATGGTCTCGGGGGAGACGAGGCCGGACAGGCCGTCGGAGCACAGCATCCAGCGGTCGCCGACGACGGCCGTGCGGATGGTCTCGTCGGGGGCGACGTCGGCCTGGGCGTCGCCGAGGATCTTCAGGACGACGTTGCGGTTGGGGTGGTGCTCGGCCTCTTCGGGCGTGATCTGGCCGGTGTCGACCAGGTACTGGACGAAGGAGTGGTCCGTCGTGACCTGCGTGAGCGTGTCGCCGCGCAGGACGTAGGCGCGCGAGTCGCCGATGTGGACCATGGCCAGGCGGTTGCCGCTGCGCATGAGGGCGATGCAGGTGGTGCCCAGGCCCTCGAGGTCGCGGTCGCGGCTCGAGCGGTCGGTGAGTTCCTCGTGCGCGTCGAGGAGGGCCTCGCGCAGGAGGGGCAGCATCGAGTCAGCCGGGTGCGAGTCCGTATCGAGGGGCACGAGGTGGGCCAGGGCCACCGAGGAAGCGATGTCGCCGCCGGCAGGGCCACCCATGCCGTCGGCGAGGACCAGCAGGTTTGCGCCCGCGTAGCCGGAGTCCTGGTTGTTGGAGCGAACGAGGCCCACGTCGGAGCGGGCAGCGTAGTGGAATTGAACGGCTTTTCCTGGCATATCAACCCACCAATTCGAGAGTCGTCTGGCCGATACGGATGATGTCGCCAGTCTTGAGCTGGCGCGGTGCGCTCAATCGCTCGTCGTCGATGAACGTGCCGTTTCGGCTGGAGAGGTCTTCGATCCACCAGCCGTCGGCTTGCGGGGTGAGCGCGGCGTGGCGGCTGGAGGCGTACTCGTCTTCGAGCACGAGGGTGCATGCGGGGGATCGGCCGATGACGATGGGCGCTTCGCCGAGGGGCAGCATGGTACCCACGAGCGGCCCGCCGGTGACCAGGAGGTCCTTGGGGGCCAGGGGGTTGGAGGACGTGCGCTTCTTGTTCTTGCGCTTGGTACGCGAGGCCTTGCGGCGCGAAGCGGCCTTGTCGCGCCCCTTGCCGCGCGGGGTCACGACGGTGCCGAAGATGTCGCGTCGCAGCGTGTTGACGGCCGCGAGCACGAGGAGCCAGAGCAGCACCAGGAACCCGATGCGAAAAACGGTAAATGCGAGGTCTGTGGTCACTTCATTAAACTCCGCTCTGGTCTGGGTGGGTCCAGAAGAGGATCTTGGTTCGTCCGATAACGATCTGGTTGCCGTCGAGCAGAGTCGCTGCGTCGATTCGGTGGCCTTCGACGAAGGATCCGTTGGTGGAGCCCAGGTCGGTCGCGATCACTCCGGTGGGGGTGATGCGAAGTTCAAGGTGGCGGCGCGAGACGCCGGAGTCATTGACGACGATGTCAGCTTCGGAGCCGCGGCCGATGACGGTGACGGGCTCGGTGAGGAGCCACTTGTCGCCGTCGACGTCGATGATGGGGTGTTCGGGGGACGCGGACGAGGCCGTGGCGGGGGCGGCGGGTCCGCGCCGGTTTTCGGCGTCGACCTTGAGGGTTCCGCTGGGTTCGGAGGCGTCGGCGATGAATTCGATGGTGACGGGGCCGAGGAGGGAGTAGCCGTTGGAGGAGGCGTGTTCGGTGGCCTGTTGGGCGAATTCGTCGGCGAGGACGTCGAGGGATGCTTCGAGCGAGGTGAGGTCGGTGCGCGAGGCGTAGACGGTGAAGTGGTTGGCGGCGATGATGCGAGTCGCGGAGACTTCCTGGACGGATTCGTCCATGGCGCGGCGGATCGCCGTGGTGATGTCCACGGGCTTGATCCCCGACCGGAACACGCGCGAGAAGGCGCCGTTGACGCCTCTCTCGACGGCGCTCTC
>CABKMZ010000096.1 GCA_902373545.1 uncultured Actinomyces sp.
TCGCGGGCGTGCCGTGGCTGGGCCTGAACTCCCAGCGCGAAGAGATCGTCACCGGCACCACCGGCGGCGTCCAGTTCACCCTCGATGCCGTCGAAGGCCCCGGCCGCGTCGCGGTCTTCAACGCCGGGTCCCTGGGCTCCGGCGTCGGCGAGCACGTCTTCGACGGCCCCGGCTCCAGCTACACGCTCGGCAGCAACACCCACGCCCACCAGAACTGGGTGTTCACCGCGCCCGGCACCTACACACTCACCATCTCCATGCGCGTTACCCCCGCGGGCGCTGCCCTGACCGGCTCCGGCTTCGGCAGCGGCGGCGAGCTCACCGCGACCGGCGCGACCGGCCCCAGCGGTCGCCCCATGATCTCCCAGGTCGTCGGGCGCACCGCCTCCGGCAAGGACTGCGACCTCTCGCTGGCCACCACCGGCGCCGACACCATCCCACTGGCCGTCGTCTCACTCACGTGGGCGCTGACCGGCGCGGCCTGCGTGTGGGTGGGCGCGATCGGCCGCCGCCGAGCGGAGCGTGCGGATTCGTGAGCACTCATTCACGAGGCCCCCTCTCCTTCATCCCCCGCCGCCCCTCTCGTGGGTGGCGGGGGAGTGGGTGTGGGAGCACTGACGCATCGTTTGCGATTATGAGGGGCGTGGCCGTCGCCGGCTGCCTCGCCCTATCTGTCGGCGTCGCCGGGTGCGCGCCCGCGTCCGACCCCGCGAGCGATGGTGAACTGCGCGTCGTCGCCACGACCGGCATCCTCGCCGACCTCGTGCGCAACGTCGCCGGAGACCGCGTCCACGTCACGCAGATGGTGCCCGACGGGGCGGACCCGCACTCGTGGGAGCCCTCCTTGCGCACCGTGCGCGACGTGGCCTACGCGGACGTCGCCTTCTCCAACTACCTCATGCTCGAGGAGCACGCCCTCATCCGCGCCCTCGACTCCAACCTGCCCGCCGGCTCGCGCTCCGTCTCCGTCGCCGAGGAGGCCGCCAAGAACGGCGCGACCATCCTCCCCCTCGTCGAAGACCGCGCGCTTGACACCCCGTGGCTCGGCATGCGCGTGTGGGGCGACGGCGCCGACATGGGGGCCACCCGCGCCTCGCAGATCGACCTGACGGCCACCGGCGTCGACGGACCAGGGCAGGCCGCCGCCTACCTCACCACGTCCTTCGGGCAGCCCGAAATCGCCTTCGCGACCTCGGACGGCTTCAACGCCGCAGGCGGATACGACACCGACACCGCGCAACTGCCCGCCGACGCCCACCAGCACATGAGCTGGGCGTTCACCGCCCCCGGCGTCTACCGCGTCCACTTCCGCGCCAACCTGCGCACCACCCCCGGCGCCACGCCCGTCAGCGTCGGGGAAGGCACCGCCGTCTTCGCCGTCGGCACTCCGCCCGAGGACGTTGCTGCCGCCGAAGGCCGCCGCGTCCTGTCCGCCGGCCACGCCGACATCACCGTCAACCTCACCACCAAGCGCGTCGAACTCGCCTCCGACGCCGGAGCACTCAGCGGGGACGAGGCCTCGGCCCCCTGCGTGGGCGCCGGAACCACGGGCGCGGCCGTCGCCTCGACCATGGAATGCACCGACCTCGACCAGGTCGTCATCGAAGTGCCCACCCGCGCGCTCACGACGATCCCCGGCGAGGCCTCGTTCCGCTTCATCGGCGAGCCCGGCGCGAACGTGTACATGCTCCCGCAGGCCGTCCTCGGCAAGCACGTCCACGGCGACATCGACCCCCACCTGTGGCACGACGTCCACAACGCCCAAGCGTACGTGCGCGTCATCCGCGACTCGCTGATCTCCGTCGACCCCGACGGCGAGGCCACCTACCGGGCCAACGCGGCCGCCTACCTGACGCGCCTCGACGAGCTCGACGCCACCGTGGCCTCGACCATCGCGTCCATCCCCGAGGAGCGCCGCAAACTCGTCACCACCAACGACGCGTACGCGTACCTGGCGAACGCCTACGGGCTCACCGTCGCCGGCTTCGTCGCGCCCAACCCCAGCGTCGAACCCTCCATCGCCGACCGGATCAAACTCCAGGCCACCCTGTCCGACTCCTCGATTCCCGCGGTGTTTCTCGAGCCCAACCTGGCGCGCACCCGCTCCACCCTGCGCACCGCCGCCACCGACGCGGGCGTGGACATCTGCCCCCTGTACGGCGACACCCTCGACGACCAAGCACCCACCTACATCGACATGATGGAACACAACGCCCGCTCACTGGCACGCTGCCTGGGCGGCAAGGAGATGCCATGAACACTCATTCCTGCTCCACTTCCGGCCGGCGCGGGTCCTGCCCGCCCGCTTTCTTGCCGTCCCGTGGGCGGCGGCCCGCCCGCGAGATCGCCACACGCGAGCTTCGCTCGGAGTGGTCGATCTCGAAGCCCGGCCAGGCCTTGCCGCCGCCCCCGGGACAGAGCGGGCGAGTAATGCGCATGGTTCGTTGGCCTCTTGTCGCACTGCTGTGCGCCTTCGCCGTCATCGTGGGCGCCCCCTCTTCTTTTGCTGACCCGAGTCCCGACCCCGACCTCGCGCAAAGCGTCGCCGCGCACGAGGAGTGGAGAGGCGAGGCCAGCGAGATCAGCGCCGGACACGTCGACCTCGGACCCCGACTGATCGACGGGCAGTGGCGGGCCGGCCTGCGCCACGACGCCGAGAGCGGTGCCGTGTGGCGCGACCCCAACCAGACCGTCCTGCGGGTCAACGACGCGGCCATCATGACCGCGCCCGACTCCGCCGACTACCCGTTCCTGGCCGACGTCGCGGGCAAGCCCGTCCACGTCATCCCCCAGACGCAGAACCCGCGTGTCGTGTGGCTTGGCTGGAACACGCAGGACCCCGCCGTCACGGCCACCATCGACCGCGGCCTCACCATGCGCGTCGGCCCCGTGAGCGGGCCCGGCCGCGCGTGGCTTTTCCTCCAGTCTGGCACCTTCGGCAAGCCCCTCCTGCTCGCCGACTCAGGTGCTGCCCCCGGTGACGTGTGGATCGACTCGGGCACACACGTGCACGCCAACTGGGCGTTCTCCGCCCCCGGCACCTACACGGCGACCGTGACCTTCCTGGGCACGACCACCGCCGGCGAGGCCGTGGCCGCCTCCACGACCCTGCGCTTCGCCGTCGGTGACGCCGCCTCCGCGTCCGAGGCCCTGGCCATGGCTGCGCCCGCCACCTCCTCCGCTGCGGCCACGTCGGGTTCCTCCGCGCAGGGGGCCGGATCCTCCGGCAGTGCGCCCTCCGGCGGCGCATCCCAGGGGACCGGCTCCGAGGTGTCGAACCCGGGTGCCTCCGCTTCCTCCTCCGAGGGCGGCCTGCCCGACTGGGCGTTCATCGTCATCATCGCGGTCGCGATTCTTTCCGTCCTCATCATCGGCGCCCTCGTAGTCGCGCGCTCGCGCCGCAGCCGCGCCGAACAGGCCGCTGCCATTGCCGAGGCCGACTCCATCCTCGCGCCCCTACCCACCGCCCCGGGTGAGGAACGCGGGGAGGCGGCCCCGGCCTCGTCCGACTCTGCGCCCACCCAGGGTGAGGGCTCGGGCGAGCGCGGCCCTGGCCTCGTCGATCGGGGAGGGGAGCAGTGAGCCAGCTGCGCGTCACCGGACTGGGCGCGTCCCTGGGTGGGCGCAGCGTCCTCGAGGGCGTCGACCTGGAGGCCCGGGCCGGGGAGCTCGTCGGCCTCATCGGACCCAACGGCGCCGGGAAGACCACGCTGATCCGCTCGATCCTGGGGCTCATCCCCTCCAGCGGCAGCGTCGAGACCGACGGCGCGATCGGGTACGTGCCGCAGCGGCACGAGTTCGCGTGGGACTTCCCGATCAGCGTGCGCGACGCCGTCCTCCAGGCCGTCACTGTGCGGCGCGGGCTGCTCGGGCGCGCGCGGACCCCGCACTTCCGCGCAGTCGAGGAGGCCCTCTCGCTTGTCGGCATGCGCGACCTCGCCAAGCGTCCCATCGGCGAGCTGTCCGGCGGGCAGCGCCAGCGCGTCCTCGTCGCCCGGGCCCTCGCGATCCGGCCCGCCGTGCTGCTCCTCGACGAGCCCTTCACCGGCCTCGACATGCCCACGCAGGAGATGCTCATGGACCTGTTCCGCGCGCTCGCGGACGGCGGGCGGGCCCTCCTCATGACGACGCACGACCTCATCGGCGCGCGGGCCGGCTGCGACCGGCTCTACCTGCTGCGCCGAACGATCGTCGCCTCCGGGCGGCCTGAGGAGCTGGCCGACGCCGACCCGTGGATCCGCGCCTTCGACGTGCGACCCGACAACCCGATCCTCGACGCCCTAGGAGTGCGCGCATGAGCACCGTGATCCACGCGGGCGGCCACGGCCTCGTCGCCGCGGCGGACTTCCTGAGCCCCTACGACTTCTTCCGCGACCTGACGAATCCCGCGCTGGCGTTCCTGCCGCGCGCGCTGCTGATCGCGGTCGTCGCCGCGCTCGTGTGTGGCAGCGTCGGCGTGCACGTCGTCCTGCGCGGCATGGCGTTCATCGGCGACGCGGTCGCGCACTCCGTGTTCCCCGGCCTGGCGATTGCCTTCGTGTGCGGCGGGTCCCTGGTGCTGGGCGGTGCGCTCGCGGGCGTCGTGACCGCCGTGCTGGTCGCCTTGTTGGCGCAGAATCGGCGGCTCAAGGAGGACTCCGTCATCGGCGTGCTCTTCGTCGGCGCGTTTGCGCTCGGCGTTGCGATCATCGCGCGGGCACCCGGGTACGCGGGGAGCCTGCAGGACTTCCTGTTCGGGTCGATCACTGGTATCCCGGCGTCGGATGTGCCCGTGGTGCTGGGCGGCGCTTTGTTCGTGTTGCTCATGCTGTTCCTGGCGCACCGACCCATCGTGGCCGTGACCCTGGACCGCGAGAGCGCGCGGGCGGCGGGCGTGCACGTGCTGCTCGCGGACCTTTCCCTGTATGTCGCCGTGGCTCTGGCCGTCGTGATTTCCGTGCAGACGATTGGCAACGTTCTGGTGCTGGCGCTGCTCGTCACCCCCGCGGCGACCGCGCGGCTCCTGTGCGACCGCCTATGGACGATGATGATCCTGTCGCCGGCCCTGGGGGCCTCGGGCGGCCTGGTAGGCCTGTACCTGTCGTGGTCGCTGGACGTGCCCACGGGTGCCACGATCGTTCTGGTGCTCACCGCATGCTTCGTGCTCGCCTGGGTCTTCGCGCCGAGGCATGGGGTCCTCGCGCGGAGACTGCGGGAGAGGCGGGGGTGAGGTTGTGCTGTTGGTTGCGCGGCGCAGGTGCGCGTGACTCATTGAGCGGGGTGCTGCCGAGGGGCAGCACCCCGCTTGTTGTTCGCCGTGGTTGAGTGCGTGGTTGGCGTGTGGTTGCGCGTTTGTGGGCGTGTGTGGGTGCCTGTAGGTGCCAGACACCGAATGTTTCACGTGAAACAATTCGTGGGTGGCAGTTGAATTGGGGCGATGTGTGGGCGGGTGCAGAGAGGGCTTGAACCTGGGCTTAGACGGTTGCTCGGGTGGTGTGTGGCATTGCTCGTGCTGCCCGTCGAGCGAGTGGTGAGACTGTTAGGCGTGGAGCGATTGTTTCACGTGAAACACATGTTTATGGTGCTGGCGTCTGTTCCCGTTGTAGCCTCGAGGTCGGGGCGTCGCTCGATTCTATGAATCATAGATGCCCCTCTATGAGGTTCTATGACGCAAAAATGGGCTTCTATGATCTATGAAGGGGCCTCTATGTCATAGAAACCCCCTTCTATGACATAGAAATGGGGTTCTATGAGATAGAAAGGTGCTTCTATGAACTGAAGTGAGTGGTGGGGATGAATCCATGGTTGACCCGGATTGTGCTGTGATCGCGTCGACTGTCCTTCACGGTGCGTTTCCCGAATGCTGCGCTGATTCCGGATGGGGACTTGACGTGGCTTGGCGGTCTCGGGCTGGAGGCGGCGACCGGTTTGAATAGGCGTCAGAAGGAGGCGCTGGTTGACATGCGTCATGGGCGTACCTGGAGCAACGGGGAGTATAGGGAGCATTTTGGTGTGACCGCTGAGGAGGCGCGCTCGGAGCTGCGCGACCTCGTGTCACGAGGCCTGGTGACGTCCACGGGTCAGCGCCGCGGATGCGTTACGAGCTCGCTGTGAAGCCGTGACCGTGGTGTGATGCTGGTTCGGTGGCCTTAGGATGCCGGGATAGCTGCGGTGGTGATGTGGGGGAGTGATTCTCGGATTGATGCCCGTGTCGTCGTCGGTGACGATGCTGGTGCGGGGATTGTTTCACGTGAAACATTCTGGTGTTGGCGGGCTCTACGCACTTGGGGGAGCGGGCTTGGTGATCTCAGTCGGTATAGGTGCCGGGGATGGTGTATCTCCTGATATGTAGGTCCACAGACTGGCTATCGGTGGATTGTAAGGTGTCGGATTGTGCTGATTGCGGGCGATCCTTGGCCTCGGCATTCGCCTTGGTGCTGAACGTTCGGAACCCAAGCAGGGATGCTGCGATGACTGTGGCGACGGCGGATGACCACGATGAACCAAGGATGCGCATTGCGTTGGTGAAACTGTGAGTCGCTCGCGGTTCTTTCCTCTCTCGATCACCCTGCTAATGGCCTTGTTTTTCTTCCCAGGTGTCGGTGTTGTTGATGACTAGGTGGGACAGGGGGAATTTGCCGGTTGTTTCTGTGGTGGTGACGAGGCCGTTGA
>CABKMZ010000097.1 GCA_902373545.1 uncultured Actinomyces sp.
TCGGGCACGAATAGACCCGCACATGCGACGGGTGATGTTCGTTCGTGCGTTCATGACCCCAGTATCTCCACCTTCGCGCAGGTCACGCAGGGGCGGTCCACGTAACGGGAGTTTGTGACAGCGCGATCTCGCGTGACCCGAGATGGACTCCTGCCAGTAGTTGGTTCGCTCATGCTCCCCCGGCGACGGGTTCTCCCAAGCGGCAAGTCCAGCCCCGGCCACGGCCAGGACTACTCAGAACCCTCTCACGACAAGCAATTAAAAACCCAGACCTCTCCACCCCACATGTCGCGAGGGATGTCAACGAAGGCACGGCGATACACGAAACCCCGCCGAAGCGGGGTGCGTGCTGTAGACCGATCATTGGTGAGCCGCCACGAAGGCTATTCATTCTTGGGCTCCCGCCGATCAGGAGGCGCTCGTCGCGTCCTCAAGGAGGTGCGATGCGGTCCAGCCCTGTCTACCAAACGAATTGTACAGGTTCCGAACGCGGGGAACCAACTGTTAGCGTTTCCTTTATGCAGGAGTACGGTCAAACCATGAACCGGGACACGTCCAGGACATGTTCAACACCGCGCCGCGCGGCACTCAGATGAGTATGCCCGCGTCGATACTCCCGTCATGAGCAACAACGACGTCTCCACACCCGATACGATCCCCCGCCCCTCATGCTCTCGGACAGCGTCGATTGGCGTAGTCCAGTAGCAGTCACCATCGTTCTTTGCACTATGCCCTTTGCACGCATATGTCTCTATCGCGCGGCCTCACGCCTCTACCGGAAATGACTGTGCCCAGTGGGACGATAGGGCTGCCTCCACGGCGCCACCCCGGGTCACCTGTATTCCTGCCGGGGAGCGGTTCCGTTGAGAGGAGGTGACTGGGCAATGGCTAAAGACCATCGTCAGCCTCGACGGCGGCGAGGCCTTGACAGGAAGCAGAAAGCCCAGATCGCTGTAGCAGTGATCACGACACTACCGCAGCTGATCTGGGCGATTGCATTCCTGCTGAGCACCCTGATGGGTAGCTAAGACCATCCCGGAAACCGGGGAGTCGAACAGCGGCAACTGTTCGGCTCCCCCCATTATGCCACGCTTCCCCGGTTCGGGCGGCCACATAACGACCAACAACGACGATTCGTGGCGAGCACCCGCATCACAAGCTGGCGCCTCCGACAGGACTCGAACCTGCAACCTCGGGATTAGAAGGCCCTTGCTCTATCCATTGAGCTACGGAGGCGTGGCGCGGGTGCGCCGCCTGTAAGACTAGCGGACCTTAGGCGTGCTTTCCAACGGCGCGGCCCATCAGTAAGGCCAGCAGTGGGAAGAGCAGCACGGACATCGCGCCGGCGACGACGAGCAGGGAGGCGAGCCACGAGGGCAAGACACCCGTCGTGACGCCGAGCTCAGTGACGGCGACGATGATGGGCAGGCCGGTCGCGCCGTACAGGCCGATGCGCGTCGCGTCCGTCCAGCCGACGCGTTCGATCGATCCGTGGAAGCGTTCCATGAGGACGATGGGCACGCCGCGCACCACGAGGATCGCGCCGACGAAGGCGACGAGCAGGAAGGGGTAGCCCGCGACGGCACTGAGCGAGATGTTCATGCCCGAGGTGACGAAGAACAGCGGGATGAGGAAGGAGAATCCGAGGGTGCGCAGCTCGCCTTCGACCATCGTGAAGTTGCCGGGGGCCAGCGCGCGCACGATGATGCCGGCCGCGAACGCACCGAGCACCATGTCCAGTTCCATGACCGCGGACAGCGCCATGAGGCCGGTGAGGACCAGCATGACGACGCGCATGAGCGTCTTTTGCGAGGTCTGCGCCCCGTGCAGGATCGTTCGGCCGATCGCGGGATGCTTGAGGATGAATCGCGTCGGGATGGCGACGGCGACGACCGACGCTACCGCGAAAACGAGCAGAATAATCGCCGAGGCCCACGGGCTGCGGGCGGACAGCAGCAGCGACATGGCGATGATGGGCGCGAGCTCGCCGACGGCTCCGTGGACGAGGACGGCCTTTCCGATCGTCGTCCCCATGACGCCGGCCTCCATGAGGATGGGCAGCAGGGTACCCATCGCCGTCGACGTCAACGCGATGGCCAGCGCAATGTACGTCGCGGCGGCGACCCCGGTCGTGCCCGACGCGGCAACCGCCGCCCAGGAGACGGCCAGGCCGATACCGAAACACGCCAGCCACGTCAGCAGCGAGCGCCTGCCCGCCCGGCCATGCACTTCCTCCACGTTGATCTCGGTGCCCGCGATGAGGAAGAGCATGCCCATGCCGACCTCGCGGAACAAGGAGATCGGCTCGGTGAGGGACGCGAGGCCCGCACCATTCGGCCCGATGATGACGCCAAGGATCAGCAGCCAGACGACGTCGGGCACGCGCTTGCGCGTGAGCGAGGACAGCAGGGGTGCGACAGCCGCAGCTGCGGCGATCAGGAAGAGGGAGACGATGGCCCCCTCGGTGTCGCTCGTGCTCGACGCGGCGACGAGGCCGTGGCCTACTCCCCCGCTCGCGGCGGGCAGGGACAGTGGCAAGCTCATGTGCGTTCCTTTTCGGGTACTGGAATCAGGCGCGCGCGAACGGCCGATGGGGCCGAGGGCGCGTATTCAGGAAGTGCGGGCATGACAAAGGCCCGGGACGACAAGTCCCGGGCCCGTGCGCGGATGCGAGGTCAGCCCTCGACGTCCAGGAGGCCGTTCTTGTATGCCTTGGCCAGGCGGCGGGGCACGCGGATCTCACGGCCGGCGACCTTGACGGTGTTCAGCTCGGTAAGATCAGCCTTCCAGGTAGACCGGCGGGTGCGGGTGTTCGCACGGGACATCTTGCGCTTGGGAACTGCCATGTCTTACCGCTCCTCTTCTTTCTCGACGACTATTCTGATCGGTGCGCCACGCGGGCGCACGGCGACAACCCGACTAGACTACCACGGACCTCGCGCATGTGGCATATCGCGCGGGCATGCGTGCCTGCGATTCTGGTTACAGACCGAGGGGCGCCAGCTCGCCTAAACTGGGCTCATGTCCGTTCTTCGCACGCTCGCCGCAGGTACGCTCCTGACCCACGAGATCGAGATTAAGCGTTCGCGCTTTATTACGACGCTGGCCAGGACGGATAGCCCTGAGGAGGCCCGCGAGCTCATCGACGCGGTGAAGTCGGAGCATCCGCAGGCGCGCCACAATTGCTCGGCGTATCTGATTGATCCGCCGGATGCAGCGCCCCTGCAGCATTCGTCGGACGACGGGGAGCCCTCGGGGACGGCGGGCACCCCGATGCTGGAGGCGCTGCGCGCTTCTGACACGTGGAACGCGACGGCGGTCGTCACCCGCTACTTCGGTGGAATCCTCCTGGGTGGGGGCGGCCTCGTGCGGGCCTACTCCACTTCCGTGTCCGAGGCCGTCGCCCGCGCGCCCATCGCCTACCTCGTGGGGCGCGACGTTTTGGAGACGAGCCTATCTCCTGGCGACGCGGGGCGTATCGAGGCTGAGCTACGTGGGCGCGGCGCGACGATCCTGGACACGATCTGGGGCACGGATGTGACCGTGCGCGTCGCAATCGACCCCACCGCCCGAGAGTCGATCGACGCCTGCCTGGCCCAGGCCTCGTCGGGTGTTGCAAAGTTTCGCTACGTGGAAACGCGTCGTGTTGAACTAGACGAGGCGCCGAACGCGGGCTGACAATTCAGGGGTACTACTGCTCCTGGAAGGACCACTCATGGCTCGCATCGCCTCCACCGTCGCCGATCTGATCGGCAACACTCCCCTCGTTCGTATTAACCACGTCGCCGGCGACGGCGTCGACGTGGTCGCGAAGGTCGAGGCCTTCAACCCCGCCTCCTCGGTCAAGGACCGCATCGCCCGCTCGATCATCGACGCGGCGGAGGCCTCGGGCGCTCTCGCTCCCGGCGGCACGATTGTCGAGGCCACCTCGGGTAACACGGGTATCGCCCTGTCGATGGTGGGCGCGGCTCGCGGCTACAAGGTCGTCATCGTCATGCCCGCCTCGATGTCTGTCGAGCGTCGCGCGATCGTGCGCGCCTTCGGCGCCGAGCTGGTCCTGACCGACCCGAAGGGCGGTGTCTCCGCCGCCGTCGCAGAGGCCGAGCGTATCGCCTCCGAGCGTCCCGGCGCGATCATCGCATCCCAGTTCACGAACCCCGCGAACCCGGCCGCCCACATCGCCCACACGGGCGAAGAGATCTGGGCGGACACCGATGGCCAGGTCGACGTGTTCGTCGCCGGCGTGGGTACGGGCGGCACCATTTCGGGCGTTGCGCGCGTCCTGAAGGACAAGAACCCGAACGTACACATCGTCGCCGTTCAGCCCGCCGAGTCCCCGCTGCTCACGGGTGGGTCCCCTGCCCCGCACGGCATCCAGGGCCTGATGCCCAACTTCGTGCCCGACACCTTCGACGCCGACATCGTCGACGAGGTTGTCTCCGTCGAGACCGCGACCGCGCTCGAGTTCGCGCGCCGAGCCGCCGCCGAGGAAGGCCTGCTTGTGGGCATCTCCTCGGGCGCCACCCTGGCCGGAACCGCCGTGGTCGCGGCCCGTCCCGAGCTGGCCGGCAAGAAGATTGTCACGCTGCTGCCCGACACGGGTGAGCGTTACCTCTCGACCGCGCTGTTCGCGGGCCTCGAGGACTGATCTTTCACGCTCAACGCGCTAAGGTGGCCCCGGCGGAATATCCGGGGCCACCTGTGCGTTTCCGTCTGAGTCGACCATCCAGGAGGAACTCGTGAAGCTCACCGTACGCGCCCTGTCGAAGACCCTGTCGCGCGCCCTGCCCACCAAGGCGCTCGGGCTCTTCCGCGAGGACCTCGTGACGGCGCAGCGCCGCGACCCCGCGGCCACCTCCGCCCTGGAGATCGCACTGACGTACCCGGGCGTGCACGCCCTGTGGGCCCACCGCGTCTCTCACGCCCTGTGGAGCCGAGGCGCACGCACCCCCGCACGCGCCCTGTCCTCGGCGGCCCGCGCGGTCACCGGCGTGGACATTCACCCCGAGGCCACGATCGGCCGCCGCGTTTTCATCGACCACGCGACGGGCGTCGTCATCGGCCAGACGGCCGAGGTCGGCAACGACGTCGTCATCTTCCACGGCGTCACCCTGGGCGGCGTCGCCATGACGCCGGGCAAGCGCCACCCCACTGTCGGCGATCACGTCATGATTGGCGCGGGCGCGAAGGTCCTCGGCCCCATCACCGTGGGCACGGGTGTCAAGATCGGCGCAAACGCCGTCGTCGTCAAGGACGTGCCCTGCGGTAACGTCGCGATCGGCGTGCCCGCACGCCTGCTGCCCAAGCCCGAAAAGGACACGCGCGACCGCGATCTGATCGTCGATCCCGCCTACTTCTTCGAGGAGCCCGCCCTCTACATCTGAGGGGTGTTTACCCTCGTCAGACTCAGTCTCTGAGAATCCATTCAGGCGCCGTGACAAAGTGAGCGCCCTCACCTATAGTTGGTTTATGGAAGCTCGAACTCTACATGCCCCACTGGACGCGTTGTCAGCGGCGAATCGGCCCCAGGGTATTGAGATCGCCACGCTCACAACATTCGACATCCCCGCTCTCGCGGTGCTCACCCTCGAGGCGTACGACGACGCTGTCACGCCCGAGGCGCTCCTGGAAACGTCCGAGGAACTCCGTCTCACCTTCGAAGGTGCTTTTGGCGCTACTACCGAAGACTCCTTCGTGGGGGCCTGGGACGGCGGCACCCTCATCGGCGCGATCCTCGTGGTGCGCGAATCCCCCTGGGACGACGCGCCCGACGGTCCATTCGTCGTGGACCTGATCGTCGCGCCGGACTACCGCAGACGGGGCATCGCGACCGCGCTCGTCTCGGAGGTGGCCACCAGGTGCACGAACTGGGGTTTCGACACCCTGGCCCTGCGCCTGGATGCGCGCCACGGCGGTGCCCGCGAGTTGTACTCGATGCTCGGTTTCGAGGAGATCGCCTAGGCCCAATGCGCCGGGAGCGCAAGCCCGAAGGCTCGCGCTCCCCTCGCGGTTTGTCGCGCGCTCAACGCTGGCAGGACGGACACCAGAACAGGCGTCGGTTCTGCATGAGCGCCTCGCGGATCGGCGTGCTGCAACGCAGGCACGGCCGGTCGGTGCGGTGGTACACGTACCAGCGCGAGGCCTCCTCGTCCCCCTCGATCGGAGGGTTGGGGGCCTCGTCCGGGTCCATGGTGTCCAGGCGCCCGGCGGCCAGGCCGCGGTTCATGAGGTCGCAGATGAGGACCCACAGCTCCTGCAGGCGCTTGAGGGAGATGTTGGCACCCTTACGGTGCGGTGAGATGCCCGCGAGGAACAGGGCGTCGGCCCGGTAGATGTTTCCCACGCCCGCGATGATCGACTGGTCCATGACGATCTCGCCGATCGCGCGCTTCTTGGAGTGGGCAACCTGAGCGAAACGCTCCATGGCCTCGGCGTCGGAGCGTGCCCCGGCGTCCAGGGGGTCGGGCCCCAGCTTCGCCTCCGCTGTGATGCGTTCCTCATCGGTGATGAGGTCGCAGCGGTTGGGGCCCACCAGGTCGGCGACGGCGTGGTCGTTGAACAGGCGCAGGCGCACTGCCCCCACGGGCTCGGGAGGCTCCCATTCCCCCGCCTTGGCCTCGCCGAAGCCCTCGCCCCAGCGGGTCT
>CABKMZ010000098.1 GCA_902373545.1 uncultured Actinomyces sp.
TCTGGGTCTCGCCGCGCTGGAAGAGGGCGGAGCCGTGCACGCGGGGCAGGACCTCAACCTCGGCGGACAGGGAACGGATCTGGCGCGGGGTGCGCCCGTCCATGCGGATCTCTTCGCGCAGGGTACGGTTGCGGATGGTGGTCTTCTCGAGCGAGCGGAAGGCAGCCTTGAGGGCCTTCTCCGACTCGGGGAAGCGCTCAGCCAGGGCGCCGAGCATCTCTTCCTTGACGGCGTCCACGGCCTCGTCGCGGGCGAGCTTGCCCTCGGTCAGCAGGGCCTGGGCGACCTTCTCGGCCGCGTATTCCTCGACCGCGGCGTACTCTTCGTCGGTGTAGTCCAGGAACAGCGGGAACTCGACGGTCTCCTTGGAAGCCTTCTCGGCAACCTTCATCTGAGCCTCGCACAGGACCTTGATGAAGGGCTTGGCGGCCTCGAGGCCGTCGGCCACGACGTCTTCGGTGGGAGCGGTGGCACCAGAGTGAATGAGCTCCCACTGGTTCTTGCCGCCGCCGGCCTCAACCATCATGATCGCGACGTCTTCGGAGCCGTCTTCCTTGGTGACGATGCGGCCCGCGACAACGATGTTGAACACGGAGCGCTCGAGCTCGCTCCAGCGCGGGAACGCGACCCACTGGTCGTCGATGAGCGCCAGGCGGGTGCCGCCGATCGGGCCGGTGAAGGGCAGGCCCGCGATCTGGGTGGACATGGAGGCGGCGTTGATCGCCAGAACGTCGTAGGCGTCGTCCGGATCGATCGTCAGGACGGTCTCGACGACCTGGACCTCGTTGCGCAGGCCCTTGACGAAGCCGGGGCGCAGCGGGCGGTCGATGAGGCGGGCGGCCAGGATGGCCTCGGTGCCCGCGCGGCCTTCGCGGCGGAAGAAGGAACCGGGGATGCGACCCGCGGCGTACTGACGCTCTTCGACGTCGACGGTCAGCGGGAAGAAGTCGAACTGGTCCTTGGGGTTCTTGCCCACCGTGGTGGCGGACAGAACGGTGGTGGAATCATCCAGGTAGGCCAGGGCGGAGCCGGCGGCCTGCTTGGCGAGACGGCCGGTTTCGAAGCGCACGGTGCGCTTGCCGAAACGGCCGTTGTCGATAATCGCCTCTGCGGCGACGATGTCGGAGCCTTCCATCATGGGGCGTTTCTCCTTGGGTTGTTGGTGTCGCGCTCCACTTCGGCCTTCGATCGAAGCCCACGGATAAACGCTCCGGAGGCCACTGTCGAAAACCGGCTGTTTTCGCGCGAAAAATAACGGTGTGCCCGAGGTGGGCGTGTGAAAACCGGCCCGTCTCCGCTACGGGAGGCGGGCCGGCCCAAAATCAGCGGCGCAGGCCGAGACGCTCGATGAGCGAGCGGTAACGCTCGATGTCGATGTCAGCCAGGTAACCCAGCAGGCGGCGACGACGGCCGACCAGCAGCAGCAGGCCACGACGGGAGTGGTGGTCGTGCGTGTGGGTCTTGAAGTGCTCGGTCAGATCCTTGATGCGGCGGGTCAGCAGCGCGATCTGCACCTCGGGGGAACCGGTGTCGCCCTCGTGGGTCGCGTACTCGGCGATGATCTGGTCCTTGACGTCCTTGCTCAGCGGCACAGGCTTCTCCTTTGTATTCGTTGCGCGGGGCATCCGGGCGTCTCCCGAGTGCTGACAGTCCGCGGCCGGTGTACGGCCTTTCTACAGTAGCACGTCCGGGTTCTCAGACCCGTCGTGAGCGACGAAGCTAACGATTTGGCCGCTCAGGGACGAGGCCGACCCTTCTGCCCCGCCGCCGCGCGCATAACGGGTGGCAGGGCAGGGCACCCCCGTGGGAGTTGGGCACTGGTAACCCTGGGGGCGCGCTATCGGGCGGTGACGGAGTCGGGGTCGACGCGCCCAGTGACGCCGATACCGAGGACGGAGGCCGTCTGTCGCAGGTCGTCGTCCATCTGGCGCAGCAGCCCGTCAAGGTCGTCGAAGGAGAGCATGGGGCGGATGCGCGCCACGAAGGTCACGGCGATACGTTCCCCGTACAGGTTCAGGTCGGAGCGGCCCAGGACGTGAGCCTCGACGGTGCGTTCCTCGCCGTTGAACTGGGGGTTTGTGCCCACGGAGATGGCGGCGGGCAGGAACTCGGCTGACTGGGTGCCGGGGACGGCGCGCACGACCCAGCCGGCGTAAACGCCGTCGGCAGGGATGACGCCTTCGACCTCTTCGGACAGGTTAGCCGTGGGGAATCCGAGGGTGCGGCCGCGTTTGAAGCCGTGGCAGACGCTGCCGCGGATGCGGTGGAGGTGGCCGAGGACGCGGGCTGCGCCGGAGACGTCCCCGGCGGCCAGGAGTTCGCGCACCCAGGAGGAGGACCAACGCCGCCCTTCGGGGGCCTCAATGTCGGTGACGGTCAGGACATCGAAGCCGTATTGGCGTCCGAGGGCGCGCAGGGTGTCGATCGTGCCGGAGTTGCCGCGCCCGAAGCGGAAGTCCTCGCCGACGACGACTTCACGCGCGCCGCAGCGCTCGACCAGGAATTCGTAGACGAACTCGTCGGGCTCGAGGCTGTAGACGCTCTTGTCGTAGTGGGCGACCAGGGTGGCGTCCAGGCCGGCGGCGGCCATGGCGTCGAGGCGGTCGCGCAGCGGGGAGATGAGCTGGAGCCCGGCCTCGGGCCGGTGCACCTGGATGGGGTGCGGGTCAAACGTGATGGCGATGGCGTCGACGCCGAGCTTGTGGGCGCGGTCCACGCAGGTGGCAATGACCTTCTTGTGCCCGTTATGCATGCCGTCGAAGTTACCGATGGTGACGACACTGGCCTCGTTGCCGGGGATGTCGGTCAGGGATTGCCAGACGTTCATTGTCTCTCTTTCTCAAAATACCAGGACGGTTCGCAGGCGCGTACCGTCGATGCGCAGCAGGCCGAGCACGTCGCCTGAGGGCGCGGTGGCCGCGATCGGCGAGGCGTCATCGTCGCCGGCGGTGCCGTGGCCGACCTCCGCCGCCCACTGGGCGAGCTGGGCGCGCGAGCGGCGCGGTGCCTGTCCATGGGCGAAGGCGCCGGCCTCGGCCTGGGTCAGGGGCAGGGCCGGGAACATGCTGAGGGCAGCCACGCCCAGGGGAAGCAGCGGCAGGGTCGGCTCCGCCTCGGGATCCGAGTGCGCCTCGACCGCCTCGGCCAGCTCCTCCAGGGTGAGGGCACCCTCCAGGGGGAAGTCGCCCACGCGCGTGCGGCGCAGCGCGGTCAGGTGGGCGCCGACCCCGAGGGCCGCTCCAGCGTCGCGCGCCAGCGCGCGCACGTAGGTCCCCGAGGAGCACTCAACAGCCACGTCCACGTCGACGACGCGCACCGGCCCGGGAGTGCACGCTTCCCTCTCCCCCGCCGTGGCCTCGTCGAGGCGAACCTCAGCGAGGCGCGGGGGCGCCAGGACCTCCAGGCGCGAGATGCGCACGGGCCTGGCCGCCAGCTCGACGTCCTCGCCTGCCCTGGCCAGGGCGTAGGCGCGCTTGCCGTTCACCTTGATCGCTGACACCGTCGTGGGGACCTGCATGATGTCCCCGCGCAGGGGAGCGAGGACCGACTCGAGGTCGGCCTCGCTCAGCGACACGCAGCCGGGCGCCGCCGTAGCGATGCCCTCGGCGTCGTCGGTGTTGGTGGCGATGCCAAAGCGGATCGTCGCCAGATATTCCTTGGAATGACCGCTCACCCATGTGAGCAGCTTCGTCGCCTTGCCGATGCCGATCACGAGCACGCCGGTCGCCATGGGGTCGAGCGTGCCGCCGTGGCCCACCTTGCGGGTGTGGCCCAGGCGTCGCACGCGCGAGACCACGTCGTGGCTGGTGAGCCCCTGCGGCTTGTCGATGACGAGGAGGCCGGGGCGCGGATTATCGGGGCGACGAGCCATGGGCTCTCAGACCCATTCCTTCTCGTCGGCCTCGTCCTCTTCGTCGTCGTGACGGTAGGGGTCCTCCTCGCCCGCGTAGGTGGCGCCCACGGAGGCGGCGGCGATCGCCTCGTCCTTCGCCTTGGCCTTGGCCAGGGCGTCCTCCAGGGCGGCGGCGCTCTCGGGCAGCGCGTCGGGGATGAACTCCAGGGTCGGGGTCAGGCGCAGGCCCAAGGCCTTGCCGACGCGCGAGCGGAACAGGCCCTGCGCGGAGGCAAACGCGCGTGCAGCCTTCTCGCGCTGCTCGTCGTCGCCGAGCACCGTGTAGAAGATGGACGCGTGCTGCAAATCGCCCGTCACGCGCACGTCGGTAATGGTCACCAGCTCCAGGCGGGGATCTTTCACGTGGCGTCCGATCATGGACGCGACCGTCTGCAGGATGCGTTCCTGCACCTTTCGAACGCGAGCCTCGTCAGCCATCACGCTCCTCCTCTCGGGCGAAGCCGCCCACGTAGAAACAGTTCAATCGTAGAAGATCGGGGTCCGAGCGCACTCGGACCCCGATACTTCATGCCACGAAATCAGTCACGAGCCTTCTCGCGCATCTCCCAGGTCTCGATGACATCGCCCTCGGTGATGTCCTTGTAGCCCAGGGTGATACCGCACTCGTAGCCCTCGCGGACCTCGGTGACGTCGTCCTTCTCGCGACGCAGGGACGCGATCTCGAGGTTCTCGGCCACCACGACACCGTCGCGCACCAGGCGTGCCTTGGTGCCGCGCTTGATCGTGCCGGAGCGCACGATCGAACCGGCGATGTTGCCGAACTTGCCGGAGCGGAAGACCTGGCGGATCTCCGCGGTGCCCAGCTGGACCTCCTCGTAGATCGGCTTGAGCATGCCCTTGAGGGCAGCCTCAATGTCGTCGATCGCCGAGTAGATGACGTTGTAGTACTTGATCTCGACGCCCTCGGCATCCGCCATCTCGGCCACGCGCTCGGCGGGACGGACGTTGAAGCCGATGATGACCGCGTTGTCGACGGTCGCCAGGTTGACGTCGTTCTGCGTGATCGCACCGACACCGCGGTGGATGATACGCAGCGCGACCTCGTCGCCCACGTCGATGCGCAGCAGCGAGTCTTCCAGGGCTTCGACGGCACCGGACACGTCGCCCTTGATGACCAGGTTGAGGGTGTCGACCTCGCCCTCGGCCAGGACCTTGTCGAAGTCCTCCAGGGAGACGCGCTTGCGGCGCTTGGCCAACAGGGCCTGGCGCTCGGCTGCCTCACGCTTGTCGGCGATCTGGCGGGCCGTGCGGTCGTCGTTGGCGACCAGGAACGAGTCGCCGGCGCGCGGAACCGACGTGAGTCCCAGCACCGCGACGGGGCTCGAGGGACCGGCCTCGGACACATCGTTACCGGCATCGTCGAACATGGCGCGAACGCGGCCGTAGGAGGAACCCACCACGAGGGAGTCACCCACGCGCAGCGTGCCACGCTGAACCAGCATGGTCGCGACGGCGCCGCGCCCCTTGTCCAGGTTGGCTTCGATGGCCACGCCACGGGCGTCCGTGTTCGGGTTCGCCTCGAGGGTCAGCGCCGCGTCGGCGGTCAGCAGGACGGCCTCGAGCAGCTCGCGAATGCCCGTGCGCTGCTTGGCGGAGATGTTCACGAACATGACGTCGCCGCCGTACTCTTCGGCAACCAGGCCGTATTCGGTGAGCTGGGCGCGGATCTTGTCCGGGTTCGCCGTGTCCTTATCGACCTTGTTGACCGCGACGACGATCGGCACGTCGGCCGCCTGCGCGTGGTTGATGGCCTCAACCGTCTGGGGCATGACGCCGTCATCGGCCGCGACCACGAGGATCGCGATGTCGGTGACCTGGGCGCCACGGGCACGCATGGCCGTGAAGGCCTCGTGACCGGGGGTGTCGATGAAGGTGATGGGTCGGCGGGTGCCGTCCTCGGCCGTGACCTTGACCTGGTAGGCGCCGATGTGCTGGGTGATGCCACCGTGCTCGGTGTCGACGACGTCCGTGTGACGGATGGCGTCGAGCAGCTTCGTCTTACCGTGGTCGACGTGACCCATGACGGTGACGACCGGCGGACGGGGCACCATGTTCTCGGCGTCGTCGAGTTCTTCGGCCTCGAGGTCGATATCGAAGGATTCGAGCAGCTCGCGGTCCTCGTCCTCGGGGGACACGACCTTGACGTCGTAGCCGAGTTCGGCGCCCAGGGCCTCGAAGGTGTCCTGGTCGAGGGACTGTGTGGCAGTCGCCATCTCGCCCAGGGCGAAGAGAACGGTCACCAGCGCTGCGGGATTGACGTCGATCTTCTCGGCGAGGTCAGCCAGCGATGCGCCCTGGCGGATGCGGATCTGCGCGCCGTTGCCGCGCGGGATCGCGACGCCGCCGATGACGGGCGCGTTCTGCTGCTCGTACTCTTGACGCTTCGCGCGCTTGGACTTGCGTCCGCGCTGGGAGCGGCCGCCGCCGCGACCGAATGCGCCCGGCGTGGAGCCGCGTCCGCCGCGGCCACCGCCGCGAGGACCGAAGCCGCCGCCGTTATTCTGAGCTGCTCCTGCGCCTGCACCAGCGCCGGCACCGGGACGTGCGCCGCCGCGACCGCGACCGCCGCCGCGGCCACCGCTGCGCTCGGAGGTGTTGTTACCGGCAGCGGCGTTGCGCGCGAAGTTCGCCTGGCCGGGCATCATGCCCGGGTTGGGGCGGTTGCCGCCGGGGCGGGGTGCACCGGGGCGCGGACCTGCGCCACCGGAGCCACCGGGGCGAGGCGCGC
>CABKMZ010000099.1 GCA_902373545.1 uncultured Actinomyces sp.
ACAGGTCAATCCGTGAAAATCCGCGATTCCGGACACACTTTTTGACCCTTAACCCGCGGGTTATAGGGTTGGGGTGTCCCGAGCTGCGGGCGCACGTGGCTGCGGGTGCCCCGGGTTGGTGCCGCGATCGCGGCCGGGCTGCTTGGTGTGCCCGTGGGCGGCGGCCCGCCCGCTCGCCGTCCGCGCCGCGAGCTTCGCTCGGCGCGTCGTCTCGAAGCCCGGCCAGGCCCTGCCGCCGCCCACGCGCACTGCAGCCTGGCCCTCTGGCAGCCTCCGCACTGGCGCTGGCGGGGTTTTCTCCACGCGAAGCCGCCTGGCGGCGAGTCGCCGACGTATCGGACCCTCGTGTGGCGAAGTTCCCCTCGTTTGGTGGTGGTGAGGTCGTGGTTAGCGGCAGCGCGGTGCCCGCCCTCTGGCCCCCGAGGGGTGGGAGGCTGGTGTGCGCGTGGGCCCTTTTACTGGTCGCCTTAACCCGTTCCTGCGCAGCTGGGCCCGATAGGTGGCAGTGTGGGCGGCCTGCCTGGGCTACCACCTGTGGGGTTAACCTGCGCATGAAGGGGCCCAGGCAGCCACCTGTCCGGCCGATGGTGCCACCCCTGGAGCCAATGAGGCCACCCCTGAACTGAGCACATCCGTCCGCCGCTCCTGGAACTGACCACCGACCCACACGTGATGTCCTATAACACTCGTTTCGAAGCCTAGCTCTGGCTGGCAATCAGTAATGTCGCGTGCAATTCCTTTGAGCATATGTCAGGATGTGGCATCAAATTATTGATATTCTGCGGTTTTTGAGCTTGCATCGATTCGTGCTGTGTTGTTCGCCTGCGAACCGCTGACCATGCGCGTTACTCGGTTGAGGATGCCGCCTATCGGACCCATGTTCGCATGAGAGGGTGAACGGCTGATGTCAATCACTTGACATCGTGTGAATCATGCTATACAACGGTTGTGTCTAGCAATGAAGCTAAGTCTGGAAGGGGCTCATCTGATGGATGGACTCATCTCAATTGGTCTGGGACTCTTAACGTTTGCTACCGCTTGCTGCTTTGTTGGTCTAGCGCGAGCGATGCGAAATGACAAGTTGCCTCCGAATATGTGGGCGGGAATCAGGACGAAGGTAGCATCAGAGTCGGAGTCGTCCTGGTATCAGGTTCAACGAGCGGGTTCAGTACCACTCATGTGCTTAGCCGTTGCTTATGCAGATTCAGGTTTCCTCTTTATCCTCCAAGGAATCTACCACGAGGTTCTTTCTATACTAATTCCGGTAATTGTGTTCAGTGTGCAAAGTCTAGTCGGAATTATATGGATGTACAGGGCGAGCCATAACTCCACGCCATCGCAAAACCAGAGTAGAACCAGTGAGGTGTCCGAGAGAATCAAAGCAACATGAATGGGGTCATCGTATCTGCATCTCGCAATCGATGCTGACGTATTTTGTTTTAAGTGAAAGGATGCAGAAGCTGTGAAGCCAGTATTTACTGTTGCCCCAGTGAGGTCGCGCATTGATAGCCCCATTCATATAACAGCCGCAGGCCTCGTTCCTGGAGAACGGGTCACCATTCGAACAAAGGTTATGGACGGCGTGCTGAGGGAGTGGGAGTCCCTCGCTGTTGTCGAGGCTGACGATGCCGGTGCGGTCGATCTGTCCCGGATGGCTCCTCTTGAAGGCTCGACATATCGGGGTGTTGATGGGGAGGGGCCGCTGTGGTCAATGCAGGGGCCTGATCGGTCGAAATTTTTCACACGCAACCTTCCTGTCGAGTTGGAGTATCACTCTGAGCTATGTCGCGGGGATAGTGTTATCGCTTCAACCCGCTTTCGTAGGCATTTCGGTGATGGCGTCATATGGGGGCAGGTGCATGAGCCTCCCGTTGTCGGCACATTTGCCCACCCCAACGATGGCTTGCCACATCCAGGCGTCCTTGTGCTGCATGGTTCCGACTCTGTCGACCTGGCTAGCGCGGCCACACTACTCGCGTCTGAAGGCTATTCCGTTCTGGCCCTCAGGTGGTTTGGGGTCGAGGACCGGCCTCCTCATATGGTCAACGTTGACCTGAATGATATTGATTGTGCCGTAACACGTATGATCAATGACGAATTTGTGGTAGGGGACGAAATTGCCGTGATTGGGCTGTCTCGCGGCGCCGAGCTGGCGCTCGAGGTGGCTGCACATAACGCCAACGTGGGATTGACCATTGCCCTTTCGCCGTCGTCCATCAGGCAAGCTGGGATGGGTGAGAATTACTCGTTCAAGGATCCCGCATGGGTCCGAAATGGGGAGCCCCTCGAGTGGGTGCATGGTGGTAACGGATTCGGAATGATGCTGTTGTTCCTATCGTCCGTCATCCGACGAAAGCCCATGCGTCAGACGCGCGGCTTCCTGGGCGCTCTCAATAAGAACGTCGAGGCTGTCGAAAGATCAACTATTCAGGTGGAAAACTGCAAGGGTCCCATGACTCTGATTGTCGGGGATGATGATGGGCTGTGGCCGTCTCAAGAATATGCTGATCGCATTGCTGGCAGGCTGAAGGACCTCGATTGGCCGGGCACTGTGAGGATTGAGTGTGTGCCTGGTGCAGGGCACTTTGTTGGGTTCCCCTATGCTCTTCCCACCTTGCCGCCAATGTGTATTCTCAAGCCCGCTTCAGCTCTCGCCTTCGATTTCGGTGGGTCAGTTGCGGCAAATGCCGACGCAGCCAGAAAGGTGTGGCGCATCGTTCAGGAAGAGTTGTCTCAGTGGAGTGGCATTGTTAGCCACTGATAAGTGACACGAGAAGAAGTCAAGGGGTGTGGTCTGTCATGCTTGAGCAAGACTGGTCGGATGGGAACGGTTGTGCGTGATGGCCTCGACCTTCCCTGCACCTAACTCTCGAGAGCTGATTTAATCTGTGTCGCTTCGGGCCCCTCTGGTTTTCCGGGGTGGTGTGTGGTCGCGGCGCCTCCGTCGGGGCGTGTTGGCTGCGCTCGGACGTGTGGGGTAACCACGGCCTCGTGGAAGATTGGTTAGGCGATCCTATTCGATAGGGCTAAGGTCCCGATGACGTAAAAACGCCTAAAACGACGGCTCTATTCCCGACCTTGACATAATCGTGAAACATTTGACTAACTGGTGGATAGCACTAGAAATTGTGGGACCAAGGGACCATCATAGATGTGTCCGAAGGGCACGGCCTCACAAGGGCTAAACCCGCACCGAAATGATACGTAGAGGAGATTCATCATGACCGTTGAGTCCACTGGTTTCAAGGCTTCCGACGTTCTCGCAGGCAACCTGCAGAAGGTCCTCACCGACGTGACCGCTCTGTCCCTCGTGGGCAAGCAGCTGCACTGGAACATCACGGGCGAGGGCTTCCGCTCGCTCCACCTGTACCTTGACGATGTCGTTGACATCGCCCGCGAGGCATCCGACGAGATCGCCGAGCGCATGCGCGCCCTCCAGGTCGTCCCCAACGGCCTGCCCGAGGTCGTCGCCCAGCGCAACACCCTCCCGACCGTCCCCGAGACGATCATCAAGACCTCTGACGCCGAGGAGCTCGCCGTCGCCGCCATCAACGCGACCGTGGGCACCATGCGCGACGTGCACGAGAAGGTCGACGCCGAGGACTCCGCCTCCGCCGACATCCTCAACGACTACATCCGCCGCCTCGAGCAGCAGGCGTGGTTCATCCGTTCGCAGAACGGCCAGGCCTGAGTCGCACGCCTCCATGAGGAGGAAGCGAGTCGCGTAGGCTCGTGTGAATAACATCGGGGTGCCCCGCCTGTCTCTCAGGCGGGGCACCCTCGTACATACGCGGCCGGGCAACGCGTGGCGACATCGGGCGTCGACCCCGCGCGGCGGTGACCCGACGAAGCCGGCCATGGCCTCGTCCGTTCCTTAACCCGCCGAGAACACGCACGGCTGCGCGGCGTCCCGGGAGGTGACACAGCGTCAGCGACACGCACTGACACGAACATTAGGCTGGTGGCGTGACGAACTCCCAGGAAGCAGCAACCACCACCTCGACGTCAATCCATGCGCACCATGGCGAGGCGCAGCCCGCCCTCGTCCTGGTCAACCTGGGGACGCCGACCGCTCCCGAGCCCGGCCCGGTGCGTGCCTTCCTGCGTGAGTTCCTCTCCGACCGCCGCGTCATCGAGATGAGCCCGCTCCTGTGGAAGCCCATCCTGGAGGGCATCATCCTGCGGGTCCGACCGCGCGAGGTTGCCGGCAAGTACCGCAGCATCTGGATGGACGAGGGCTCGCCGCTCATGCACTACACCCGCGAGCAGGCCCGACTCCTCGACGAGTGCCTGCCGGGCGTGCGCGTCGAGGTCGCGATGCGCTACGGACAGCCCTCCATCGGCTCGGTCCTGGACCGCCTGCACGCCGAGGGGGTGCGCCGCGTGGCGATCCTGCCCGCCTACCCGCAGTACGCGGCCTCGACGGTGACGTCGATCAACGACGCGGTCGCCCAGTGGATCGGCCGCAACCGCGACGGCTTCGAGCTGCGCCTGCACCGGTCCTTCCCCGCCGCCCCCGCGTACATCGAGGCGCTCGCCACCGCGCTCGAGGCACACTGGGCGCGCGTGGGTCGCCCGAACTTCCTGACGGGGGACCGCGTCGTCGTGTCCTTCCATTCGATCCCGGTGGCCATGGACGAGGCCGGGGACCCCTACCGCGCCGAGTGCCGCCGCACGGTCGCCGCCCTCGAGTCGCGCTTGGGCCTAGCGATGGGGTCCCTGACGGCCACCTTCCAGTCCGTGTTTGGCCGAGCCGAGTGGCTGGGCCCACAGACGATCGAGGAGATGGCCGAGCTGGGCGCCGCGAAGTGCCCGCGCGTGGACGTCATCTGCCCGGGCTTCATGGCGGATTGCCTGGAGACGCTCGAGGAGATCGACCAGCTCAACCGCGAGACCTTCGTCGAGGCCGGGGGAGGGGACTTCCACTACGTGCCGTGGGGCAACGACTCCGAGGGTGCGGTCGCGTCCCTGAAGGAGCAGGCGCGCATCGCCCTCGCCGGCTGGGTGTAGGCGCGCGCTGTCACAATTGACCGCTCGGTGGCGCCCGTAAGCGCGAGGTGGCCCAGGCCTCGTAGCGTGGAGGCATGAGCACGCCTGACTGTACGACCTTCTCCACGCTGGCCATCCACGCCGGGTTCGACCCCGACCCCATGACGGGCGACGTGGTGCCTCCGATTCACGTCGCATCGACGTTCGTGCAGGATCGGCCCGGCGAGCTGCGCAGCGGGTATGAGTACGGGCGCTGCGGCAACCCGACGACCAACGCGTTTGCGGGTGCGCTCGCGGCCCTGGAGGGGGCGACGCACGGCTTCGCGTTCCCGTCGGGCATGAGCGCCGAGGATACGGTGATCCGCCTGCTGGCGCGCCCCGGCGACCACGTCGTGCATTCGACCGACGTGTACGGGGGCACCCACAAGCTCCTGAGTGTCATCAAGCCCGCCGAGGGCATCACCTCCGAGGCGGCGGACCTGACCGACCTGGCCGAGGCCGAGCGCGTGATTCGCGGTTCGCGCCCCCAGATCGTGTGGGTGGAGACGCCCTCAAACCCGTTCCTGCTGGTTACCGACATCGCCGCGATTGCGGCCCTCACGCACGAGGTCGGCGGCCTTCTGATTGTGGACAACACTTTTGCGACGCCGGTCCTGCAGCGCCCCCTCGAGCTGGGCGCGGACGTCGTCGTGCATTCGACGACCAAGTACGTGGGCGGCCACTCCGACGTGGTCGGCGGTGCGTTCATCCTGCGCGATGGCCTGGAGCTGCCCGCGCACGTCGAGCCCTTCTTCGGTGAGCGCGACGCGGCCGCCGAGGCCGTGAAGCTGCAGATGGCCCTCGGGCACGTGCCCTCCCCGCGCGACACGTACCTGGCCCACCGTGGCCTCAAGACGCTGGCGCTGCGCGTGGAGCGCCACTGTGAGAACGCGCAGAAGGTCGCCGAGTTCCTGGCCACCCACCCCAAGGTGAGTGCCGTCCACTATCCGGGGCTGGCCTCGGACCCGGGGTATGAGCGCGCGAAGCGGCAGAATCCGAGCGGCGTGGGCGGGGTCCTCTCCTTCCAGGTCGCCACGGAGGAAGCGGCGCTCGAGCTGACGACGCGCACGCGCATCTTCGCTCTGGCCGCGTCCCTGGGCGCGCCCGAGTCCCTCATCGAACACCCCGCGATCATGACCCACTCGACGCGCGTGGGCGGCGTGGGCGGCGTGCCCGGCACGCTCCTGCGCCTCGCGGTCGGCCTGGAGGATGTGCGGGATCTGATCGCGGACCTGGACCAGGCGCTCGCGCAGATCTGATGCCGCTCTGGTGCCCACTGGTGCCGACTGGTGCCGCTCTGGTGCCTTACCCACAAATCTCGCACGTAATTTAATTGGGTCAGTTTTTAGTTATGCCAGAAAACGTTGCAATTCCAACGCAGTGAATTCAATGTTTGAAATAGTGTTGAGGGAATTACGTGCGACTTTTGGGGTGGGGACGAGGCTGGGGTTCCCCGGGCGGTGACGCGCTGAGAGGCGCGGCCGCGGTGGCTATGCCCGAAGCAGCTGGAGTTTGGGGGCTCTTCTGAGTTGAGTGTGGGTGAGTGGGTGTTGGTTGGGGGTTGCGGGTAGA
>CABKMZ010000100.1 GCA_902373545.1 uncultured Actinomyces sp.
GGTGACCGCTATCGCGGGTGTGGCCGCTTACGCGCAGGGTGAGCCCCTGTGGATGGTCTGGTACCTGGTGCTGCTGTGTGTCTTCGTGGGGGTGGCGCGTTGGCGCATGGAGCGTTCGGCCCGTGAACGCCTGCGCCGCCAGGACGCGATTCAGCGCGCAAAGGCCGCCGAACGGGCGCGCCTGAGCACGGATCTGCACGACATCCTCGGGCACTCACTGACGGGGATCACGATGGTATCCGAGCTGGCGGGTCGCCTCCTGGAGGCGGGGCGCGTGGAGGAGGCGCGCGAGCAGATTCGCGCGGTCACCGCGCAGTCGAACGAGGCCTTGGCTGACGTCCGCCGCATCGTGGCGGCCACGCGGGCCCTGTCTCCGGGAGAGGAGCTCGAGGAGGCCCGCGCCCTCCTGGAGGTCGCGCACATCGACGCGGACATCGCCAGCGAGGGCGAGCCGCCGTCGGGGCCTCGTTCGGCCGCTGCCGCTCACGTGATCCGCGAGGGGGTCACAAACGCCATCCTGCACGCGCGCCCCTCGTGGGTTCGTATTCGCCTCTCCCCTGGCGGCGTGACCGTCACCAACGACGGCTACTCGGCCACCTACGCCGCGTCGAGCGCGGGATCGGGGTCGGGCCTGGCGGGCCTGACCAAGCTGGTCGGCGACGAGGGCACGCTCACCTGGGGCGCGTCGGGCTCCACGTGGACGCTCGCGCTGTCCTTCGACGCTGCACCCGACGCCCACTCGTCGTGACCTTCGACGCCGCACCCGACGCTCACTCGTCCTGATTGTCCGAGGCCGTGGCCCCATCGACGAGGCCGTGGCCCCCTCCCAGGGCCCCGCACGGTCCGGGGAGGGTGAGCCGGCCTCGTCCTGAGTGGTGGCTGATCGGAGAAATGAGCCGCTTACCTGCGCTAGCCTAGTACCCCAAGCGCAGGCAGACAGGAGGGTGACGTGACGATTCGGGTACTCGTGGCCGATGACCAGGCGATGATTCGCGGGGCGTTGGCTGGGTTGCTGGACCTGGAGCGCGATATTGAGGTCGTCGCGCAGGCCGCGGACGGCGCGCAGGCCCTCGATGAGCTGGCGCGCCTGGCATCAGCGGACGCCCCTGCCCACGCGAGTGCCCCCGTCGACGTCGCCATCATCGACGTCGAGATGCCCCGCATGGACGGCATCACGGCCACGCAGGCGATTCGCTCCCGCTTCCCGGGGGTGCGCGTGCTCATCGTGACGACCTTCGGGCGCCCGGGTTACTTGCAGCGCGCCCTCGACGCGGGGGCGACGGGCTTCACGGTGAAGGACGCGCCGGTCGAGACTCTCGCCGAGGGCGTGCGGACGGTGGCCGCGGGCGGGCGGGCGATCGACCAGAATCTGGCGTTGGAGGCGCTGGCGACGGGGTCTTCTCCCCTGACGGATCGCGAGGCCGACGTGTTGCGCGAGGTCGAGGGCGGAGGGACTATCGCGGACATTGCCCACTCCCTGCACCTGAGCCAGGGGACGGTGCGCAACCACGTGTCCTCGTCGATGCTGAAGATGAACGCGCGCACCCGCGCCGAGGCCGCGTCCCTGGCCCGCGCCGCCGGCTGGCTATAAAATCCTGGACCCTACGCACGTGGTATCAGAGTGATACCATGTATGCATGGCTATGACGCTCCGCCTCGACGAGGAACACGCGCGCAAGCTGGAAGAGCTCGCGCAACGCTCCGGCACGTCAAAGCACGATGCCGTTCTGCGCGCCATCGACGAGGAGTTCAACCGCATGACCCACCGTCAGCGCGTCACCGACGCGCTGAACCAAACCGTCGAGCGCTGGGGGGACGCGCTGGATCGACTTGGACAATAGCCGTGCAGTGCGAGTTTTTGTCGCTTGAGGACCTGCTCGACATTGTGGCCGCGCTTCGCCTCGGGCCGGTTCGAGACCTCGGTCTCCTCAACGCAGCAGCACTGCGCCCCCAGACCACGCTCATGGGCCACGAGGCATACCCGCCACTCTCGGAGAAAGCCGCGGCCTTACTCGAATCGCTGACGAAGAATCACGCACTCGTCGACGGCAACAAGCGCCTGGCGTGGGCAGCCTGTAGCGTCTTCTTGTCCCTCAACGCAGCCGTCATTCGCGAGTCAGTCTCCAACGACGACGTGTACGAGCTTGTGATCGCGGTCGCGTCGTCTCAGGCGACGCGCGAGCAGGTGTGCGCCGCGTTGGAAGAGTGGACCTCTACGCACCCATGAAGCGCGAGTTGCGCGCGAACAGGGGCAGGAGCCGTACGCCCAGGTAGGTGCCCAGCGTGTTCGTGATGAGGTCGTCGATGTCGACGACGCGGTAGGTGCAGGGCACAAGGCCGAACAGGCCCGTGTACTGCGTGAACTCAATGAGGCAGGAGAGCGCAGCGCCGATCAGAAGCCACACGAGCACGCGTCGGCTGGGGATTGCGCGGGCCAGGCGCCCGCCGTCGGTGGGCAGGTTCTCGCTGGCCGTACGGGAGCGCCGGATCCGCCACGTCATCTCGGCCAGGGCACCCAGCGGCATGAACAGGATGATATTGAGCAGGATCGACAGGGCGTACAGGGTCCCGCGCAGCTGCTCGCCATCCCGGAATTGTTCGGCGACGGCGCTCAGCGACCCGAAGGGCGTGTAGTTGTCCCAGTGCAGAATCGCGGCGCACGCCGCCTGCGGGTCGGAGGGGATCGGCAAGAGCACGAAAATCAGCAGGCCCGCCAGGTAGAGGATCCACGCGAGCGGGAGCGCGCGCGGCAGCCTCCACATCGACGAGGCCATGGCTGCGACCACGGGGATCTCCGCGGTCCTGGGGGTATCTGGGTTTTCCTCGCGCTCCAGGAGAGCGCCGGTGTCCCGTGAGCGCCGATAGATGAGGGGAAGGGCCTTAGACACGGTCAAGTGAGAGTGTTTCTGACTGTCGGTCTCGGCGTCGTGGGCGGAGGCGTGCGCGGCGAGGCGACCGTCGCGCAGGCGCTTGCGGTCGGCGCGCCGACCGAGGATCCACCACAGGGCGCACGTAAGCGCGCTGAATCCTGCGTAGAATCCCAGGTCCATCGCCCAGTTGATTGCCGTATACATGTCACTCCTCTTCCTGAGGCGAACATTACCGGCGTTGCTCGGGAACGTACACGACGTTGCGGGGTGTTCCACATTCGATGGACACATGTTGAGAAATTGCCTGAGATTCGCCTTGAAATCGCTTGGTCAGACGCGCATGAATACCCCTGTCATGTATGTGAGCATCACGCACGTGCCAATACTTCAAACAGGCTGACAGTTTCGGACTAGCAATCACCCCGGACAGGTCGCCAGCTGGGTCGCCAACGCATCCTGTTCGGCCTGGGTGACGCTGAGCCCGTAGGAGTTTTTCACCGCGATCTGGAGTTTGACGTAGTCGCAGCGGAAATCGGCGTTGGGCGGCAGCCACTGGTCGGCTGACGCGGCAGACTTGTCCTGATTCGCCTGGCCGTCGACCGCGAGGAGGTTGTTGGGGTCGTTGGCGAACTCCGTTCGGCGCTGCTCATCCCACTGCCACGCGCCCGAGCGCCAGGCATCGGCCAGGGCGACGACATGGTCGATCTGGACCAGGGACGACGTCTTCTCCCCCCTCTCGAACTGGATCGTCTGTCCCGTGTATGGCTCGGCGAGAGTGCCGGACAGGACCACGCAGTCATGCGTCCCGGGCTTAAAGGTGGGCCGCGCCAGGTCACGGGCCAGAATGTCGTTGCGAGTGTCGCAGCCATTGTGATTCGTGTCCGCCCAGCGCTGCCCGAAGGCCTCGCGGTCGTATTCCGGGACGGCCGCGGACTGGTCCGGGGAGCGGATCGTGAGTTCGCGCAGCTGGCGCGCCGCCTCGCTGTCGGGCAGGGAGGACAGGGCTTGGCCGCTGCGTAACGGCGGCCATCCCAGGCGCGTGCGCAGGTCCAGCAGGTCCCAGCCGACGCCGGGCGCGAACGCCCACACAAGAGCAGCGAGGATCAGCAGGGCACCGACCTTATCCCCGATGCTCCTGCGACGTCGACGTCTACGTGCCATGACTCCTCCTTACCCTGCGCCATCCCCGCGCAGCCAATGTACATGGGGGCACCACGACGATTCGTCGGGGTGCCCCCATCATGGACTAGGCCGCCTACATCTGCGTACCGGCCGAGGTCCCGTGCGTTTCCGCTACTTCAACGAGCGCACAAACTGACGCCCGAAGTAGATGGCCACGATGATAAGCGTCAGCGCGCCCATCGAGACCAGCTGAGCCCGGCCCTCGTCACTCATGAGCATGAGGACGGCGATACCTCCCAGCCCCACAAGGACCAGCCACGGCAGCCACGGCCAGCCTGGCATGCGGATCCCCAGGTTGCCAGAACGCTCCAACGAAGGGTGCAGGCGGATCAGCGAGATGATGATGAAGGTCCACACGATCAGCAGGACCATACCGATCGCGTTGATGAGCATCGTCAGGATCGAGCCCGGCAGATACCAGTTGCCCACCACGGCCAGGAGGGCCAGCAGAACGACGAGGCCCACCGCGCGCTTCGGGGTACGCCCGGCCTCAATGTCGCCTTCCAGCTCGGCGGCCAGGACGGCCTCGTCATCCTCGAGGGCGGCCTCGACGACCGTGCGCGAACGCTCCTTCGTGGCCGCGGGCGCCCCGAGCAGCCAGCGCGGGCCCATGTCACGGGCGGACAGGGAGTAGACCATGCGCGAGGACGCGTAGATGTTCGCGGAGAACGCGGAGACAAGCGCCATGAAGATGATGACGTTCATAATCGTTCCGACGGCCCGAATGCCCGCCATCTCGAGGATCGTCTTAAAGGCGTCAGGACCCATGGCCTCGCTATCCCACGGCAGCAGGGCAATCAGCAGAAGGACGGAACCGACGTAGAACACGAGGATACGGGTAACGACCGAGCGGATCGCGCTAGCCATGGCAGCGCGGGGATCCTCGGCCTCGGCCGCGGCAATCGTGACGATCTCGAGGCCACCGAAGGAGGTAATCACCGCGAGCAGCGCAACCGCAATGCCGGACAGCCCCGTGGGTGCAAATCCGCTGTGTCCCAGGATGTTCTGCAAGACGCCCTCATGGCCGGGCAGCGGCCCGACGAAGACTGTTCGCGCTACTAGGAACACACCGACGGCCAGGAAGGCGATGATCGCAATGATCTTCACCATCGACAGCCAGGCCTCGATCTCGCCGTACTGACCGGCGGCCAGCAGGTTAATACCGCCGATGACGACGACAATGACGAGGGCGATCACCCACTGGGGCACCTCAGGGAACCACTTGACGAAGTACTCGGCCGCACCCGTGACCTCCAGGCCCGAGACCATAATCAGCATGACCCAGTACAGCCACCCGATCGTAAACCCTGCCCACCGGCCGATCCCGGCCTCGGCGTAGGACGAGAAGGATCCCGTCGACGGCAGGGACGAGGCCAACTCGGCCAGGGCCAGCATGACCGACACGACGATCATGGCGGCGACCAGATAGGACACGAGGACGGCGGGGCCGGCCTGCGCGATCGCGGAACCCGTACCCACGAAGAAGCCGGCGCCGATCGCCAGGCCCAGGGCCATCATGGACAGGTGCCACGTCTTGAACTGCTTGCGTGCAGGGGCGCTAGCCGTCGACGCGGCGGAGGACGTAGAAGGAGGTGTTGATTTGGGATTCACACCGCCATACTAACGCCTACCCCTGCGCAGAGCTTTCAACTGCGAATATGTGAGAGTGATCGTCCATTCACGGGTCTGCGGCAGCCTCCAGCGCCGCCAATGCGCCATACCTGTAAAGACCAGACCCACGACGATGGAAGCACCCATGCCGAGGACCGGCTGACCCATATACCAAAACACGACCGTGACGACCGAGCAGACGAAGGCCGGTGTCGCGTACAGGTTATTGCCTCCGAAAACCCGGGGCACGAGGCCCGCAGAAATGTCGCGAATCATACCGCCGCCGATCGCGGTCATGACGCCCAGCAGGATCGCGGGCATGATCGCGAAGCCGGCATCCAGGGTCTTGATCGCGCCCGTCGCACTCCAGCAGCCCAGCACCATGCCGTCCGCGATGACAAGGAGAACCGACCACGCGCGCGAGTTCATGTGGAAGGCCATCGCGATGAGCGCACCAAGAATCGCGAACCACAAATAATAGGGGTCGGTGATCGCCACGGGAGCACCCGTGCGCGTCGACAGGAGCATGTCACGGACCATGCCGCCCGCGAGCGCAGTCATGATCGCGAGAATACAGAAACCGACGGCGTCGAAGTTGCGTTCGCGCGCAACCTTGCCGCCGAGGATGCCATTGAGAAGAACGCCCATGAGGTCAATGGCTCGGAAGACCTCGGGCAGGGATTGGTTCAGCGCGTCGAGCAAGTGCATGGCAATCCGAAACGTCGGTGAGTGCGGGTCGTCCTCATGGTACCGCGTCGCCTCGCTCGGGTGCGCGCAGGTGGACGAGGTCGGCCTCGTCCCGGCGTGCCCTATCCCGACGCGCTCGCGTCAGCCCGGCCCCGGCCTCGTCCCGGTATGCCTATGCCGGCCCGGCCTCGTCCCCGCGCGCCTCGCCCACCCGGGTCC
>CABKMZ010000101.1 GCA_902373545.1 uncultured Actinomyces sp.
CTATCTCTGCCTTGCCGAATGCTCTCTTTGCTGATGTCGCTCTCCACGGCGCTGGCTACCCACACGACCCACCACGGCCTCGTCCAGCAACGCAGCAAACCTGACGCGCACAAGCCTGACGCACCCCCAGGTATGGTAGGCAGCACCCTTGGGCCGACAAACGAACACAGCAGTTCGATCCACGCGCCTCACAACCCAACCTGCACCCGCGCTGGCTACCCACACGAGCACCACCACAGCCCCTATGCGTCCCTCAGACGCTCCCCTGCGCGACAGTGCGCACCAGATGGTCCTCGGGCCCGATTGGGCCGTGTTGGGCCGGCTACGCGTCGTTGTGGCGCGTGAGTGCTGCTGGTTCGAGCACGCACGCTCGTGACGTCGGTGTCGTCGCGCGCTGTGTCGTCGCGCGCTGTGGCGCCGGCGCGGCCTTCCAGGGGGTCGGCTAGGTGGGTGTGCCCGTCGTTGAGCTTCGCTCTCCTTGCTGTCGCGCCTCCTTCGTGCTCGCCGCCGGCCCGCTGTGACTCCTCGCCGGCCTGGCGGCGTGTCGGTGACCTGCTTGCGTACCACGGCCTCGTACCAAGGCGGACGTGGCAGACTTTGCGCCGGCGGCGGGGATGGTGTCGGCTCTGCGCCTGACACTTTCGCGCCGACGGAACGTTGTTCAGCTGAAACATTGCCAATGTTGCTGTGACAACAGTTGGACGATAGTCCCATATCGTTTGACAATTCAATGATGCAGATTGCCTGATCATGGCAAAGTTGTGACACGCGTCGATAATTTGTAGGACCTGTGTCCTAATCGATAGCCGAATGGGTTGTTCTGAAATGTTGCAGGATGTAACGTACTTGATGTTTCAATAATGCCCCGAAAGGAAACGTCATGGCTTCCATTGCTGTCGTTCTCGGTTCCGTTCGCCCCGGTCGTGCGGGCGAGCAGGTGGTGCGCTGGATCGAGGAGCAGGCGCTCCAGGTCGAGGGCGTCAACCCCATCTTCATCGATCTTCGTGACTACGATCTGCCCCTCTTTGCTGAGGAGATGTCCCCCTCGATGCAGGCCCCGACCCTGCCCGAGGCCGTGCGCCTGCGCGCCAACATCGAGGCGCTCGACGCCGTCGTGTTCGTGACCCCCGAGTACAACCACTCGATCCCCGGTGTCCTCAAGAATGCGATCGACTACCTGCCCCCGGCCACCCTCAAGGACAAGGCCACCGCGCTGATCGGCTACTCCTGGTACGGCGGCGAGGCCCCTCGCGCCCACCTGCGCGATATCCTCTCCACCTTTGGCGCCGACGTGCGTGAGCAGGAGCTGGGTATCAACCTCGGCTCGGACTTCGTCGACGGTGCCTTCAAGCCCTCTGACGAGCTGAGCGCCTCGCTTCGCCAGCTCCTGGCCTCCCTGGCCTGAGTGCTGCCCCGACAGGGGACATGCGAGCAGTATCGACGCGAGAACATCGCTGCGGCGCCACGCGTGGCGCCGCAGACATGACACGGGCGGCCCAGCAGGAAACTGCCGGGCCGCCCGTTCGTCGTATCTGGGAGTCGAATCCAAGGCTCAGATCCACGTGGGTAGCCACATGTGCGCGCGCCAAAACTCGTAGTCGACGACGTCGCCGCGCCACAGGGGCATGAAGTAGAAAGCGCACGCGAGAATCGCGATCGTCAGTGCGGCGGCCAACAAACGACCCGTGGTCGCAGAGCGCAGTGGTGGGGGAGAGGACGGGGCTGCCCCGCTGATCGTGACGGCATCGGCCAGGAGTGCGACCATCCACGCGACCCCCAGTGCGACGAAGGGCACGAAGGCCACCGTGTAGAACGTGAAGATCGTCCGGTGTGCGTAGGTCAGCCAGGGCACGTACAGGGCGAGGTAGCCCGCCAGGATGACGCCGGAGCGCCAGTTTCGGTAGCGAAGAGTCACGATGAACACGAGGAGGAGTGCTCCAATGCCGATCCACCACAGAACCGGGTTGCCCAGAGCAACGACGTTCGTCGCGCACTTTCCAGAGGCGCACCCGGTGATTGACGCGTCGTTTGACCAGTGGAAAGACGTCGGTCGTACCTGCGCGAGCCACGTGTAGGGGTTGGACTGGTACGTGTGGGGCGTCGTCAGGCCGGTGTGGAATGTCCACATTTCCTTGTGGTAGATCCACAGGTCGGCGAGGGCACCGGTGAATCCGGAGATGCCGGACCGCCCGTGTCCGTGGGCCTGGGGGTGCGTGAACCAGCCGAACCAGGAGGCAATGTAGGTCAGGATTGCGCTGGGGACCATGAGGATGAATGCCCACCACACGTCCGCGATGAGCGCCCCGCGCACGGGCGAAGGGTGGCCGAGCCGCCAACGGTAGGTGACCTCGCGAATGGCGACGAAAAGACCGAGGCAGGCGAGTACGTAGACGCCGGACCACTTCACCGAGGACGCCAGGCCGCACAGGATGCCGGCGGCGAGCAGCCAGGGGCGCCGACCCGCGTTGGGGCCGATCGCGAAGCCGTGTTGGTCGCGCAGGGTGACGAATGCCCTCAGGCTGGCCCAGCCGTGGCGCGGGGCTCCGATGCCGTCCCATGCGGTGAGCTTGCTAGTCAGCGTTGGGCGTGACATCTGCTGGTCCTTGACGACGCACAGGAACGCAGCCAGGGCGAACATCGCGAGGTAGCCGTCGAGGATGGAGGTGCGGCTCATGACAATGGCGATGCCGTCGGTGGCCAGGAAGAGGCCAGCGAGGAGGGTGAGGAGGGGGCTGTGGAAGAGGTTCTGCGCGAGTCGGCACAGGAGGAATACGGTGATAACGCCGCAGATCGCGGTCACGATGCGCCAGCCCACCGGGTCTGTCTGTCCGAGCGCTTCCATGCCCAGGCCGATGAGCCACTTGCCCGTCGGCGGGTGGACGGGGTACCCGCCTTTGACCGCGAGCCCGGAGACGTTGCCTGCGACGAAGGATGCGTCGTAGTTGTTGGGCCACGTGCCCTCGTAGCCGAGCGTGATGAGTGACCAGGCGTCCTTGACGTAGTAGGTCTCGTCGAAGACGAGGGTGCGGACGTTGTCCAGTCCGGTCATCCGAATGATGGCAGCGATGATCGTGGCGACCGCGGTGGCCACCCAGCCGGCGGTCGGGGTGTGCAGGCGGGCTGCCCAGATGTCCCCGCCTGTCGTTGACGAGGCCGGGGCGGGGTCGTGGGGGACGCTGGCCTCGGATGTTTCGTTCTCTCGGTTGGGCTCCTCGGGGCGTGGGTCCTCCGGTGCGCCGTCCTCGGGCGTCGTGTCCGCGGGGGACGAGGCCGGGGCGGGCGCGTTCTCGGAGGCGGCGGCAGGGAGAACCTTGCCGTGGGGGTCGGGCGCCTCGACGTCCTGTGGGTTGTCGTGGGTCGTGTTCGTGGTATCCATCGATGCCGAGTCTAGCGGGCTGTGTGGCGCTGTGAGCAATTGCCTGAACGTTTGTTACCGGCTCGTGGGAGGGTGTGCATCGGTCAGGTGTTGAGAATTGTTCTCGCAATGCTCTATAATTTTCGGGTACCCGAAAAATCTGTTGGAGCGATGATGATCCCCTCAACAACCCGCCGCGCGGCACTCGCCATCCTCGGCCTCGCCCTCGCGCCCCTAGCGGCGTGCGCGCCCACCTCCTCGGCACACGGCCTCACAGTCGTCGCCACAACCACGCAGATCTGCGACTACGTCACCCAGATCGCCGCAGCCTCCACCGACCTCTCCCTGGATAAGACCGACGCCTCCGGCAAGAGCTCCCACGTGGGCGCCGCCCCCGACAATGCGGCCCTGACCATGAGCCTGACGTGCCTCCTCGCCCCCAACGCCTCGGCGCACGAACACGAAATGACCCCTGCTCAAACCGCGGCCCTGGCCGACGCTGACGTCATGGCCGTCTCCGGCGTCGACCTCGAGCACTTCCTGGACGACGCGGTTGCCTCCTCCGGCTTCCACGGGCGTATGGTCGTCACCTCCGGCGTCCTGACCGCCTCCGACGTCGACAACCCCGGCGCGGCCGACCCGCAGACCCCCTACACGATCGACCGCGGGACCGAGCGCGTCGAGGTCTCCCCCTGGCCCTTCCCGCCCGAAAATGCGGGCGAGGCACCCGAATTCCGCTTCGACCCCCACGTGTGGACCTCGCCCAAGCGGGCCCGCGTCCAGGTCGAAAACCTGGGAGCTGGCCTGGCCGCCGCCGCACCCGACGCCGCCGCCTCGATCAACGCGGCCACGGCCTCGTACCTGGAGGACCTGGACGCCCTCGACGCGTGGGCGACCGCCTCCATCGAGACCGTCCCGGAGGGCCAGCGCGTCCTGTTCACCTCGCACGACGCCTTCGGCTACTTCTCGGGCGACTACGGGATCCGCTTCATCGGCGCGGCGCTGACCGACTTCAACGACCAGCAGGACGCGACCGCCGACCACATTGCCTCCGCCGTGCAGGCCGTCAAGGACTCGGGCGCCGTCGCGCTCTTCGCGGAAAACTCCAACAATTCCAAGTCCATCGAGGCGATCGCGCGCGGCGCCGGCGTCACCCCCATCGTGGGCGACGACGCGCTCTACGGCGACTCGCTCGGCCCCGACGGGAGCGCCGGAGCCACCTACGTGGGCTCGATTATCCACAACGTGCGCGCGGTGACCGACGCGTGGGGCGGCACCGCCCCGGCGTTGCCCGAACGGCTGGCGGGTCAGTGATGTCTCACCTCGTTTCTTTTGAGGACGCGGCGCTGGGGTATGGCAATACCCCGGCGCTGTCCGGCCTGACCCTCGACGTGGATGGGGGTCAGGCCCTCGCGCTTGTTGGCCCCAACGGCGGCGGCAAAACCACGCTCCTGCGCGCCGTCGTCGGCGGCTGCCAGATCCTGTCGGGGCGCGTGTCCGTCGCTGCGTCGCGCATCGGCCTGGTCCCCCAGAGCGCCGACCTGGACCTGACCTTCCCGGTCAGCGCCTCCGAGGTCGTCACCATGGGCCTGATCGCCGAGGCCGGGTGGGGTCGGCGCATCACCGCGGACATGAGGCGCCGCGTGGGCGAAGCCCTCGAGAAGGTCAACCTTTCCGACCGCGCCTCCCATCGTTTCGGCACGCTCAGCGGCGGGCAGCGCCAACGCGTCCTCGTGGCCCGCGCCCTCGTCGCCCAGCCCGAGCTAGTCATGATGGACGAGCCCTTCAACGGCCTCGACGCGCCCAGCCGCGACATCATCACCGGACTCATCGCCTCCCTCACCGCCGACGGCGTCGGGGTCGTCGTGTCCACCCACGACCTCTCGCTCGCGCGCGACGTGTGCTCCCGGGCCTGCGTGATCGCCTCGCGCCTCGTGGCCCTGGGCCCCGTCGACGAGGCCCTGGCCCCCTCGGTGCTTGCACGCGCCTACGGGGCGAGCGCCGACGAAGCGATTGCGGCGCTGTCATGATCGCCCCCTACCTGCTGCGCCCCATCATCGTCCTGGGGCTGCTGGCCCTGGCGGTGGGGCCGACCTCGACGCTTGTGAACCTGCGCCGGGCCGAGTTCAGCGCCGAAACCATGGTGCACGGCGTCTTCCCCGGCATCGTGGTGGGCATGGCCGTGGGCGGGCGCGACGCCATCATTCCCGGCGGTGCCGTATGTGCGGCGCTCATTGCCGCCTCCCTGACGGCAGCCTCGCGGCGCCCGCGCTCCTCCGAGGCCACCACCGCCGTCCTGCTGACCGCCTTCTTCTCCCTGGGCATCGTCATCTCCCTGCGTATCGGTGACATGTCCGGTCAGCTCGAATCCCTCATGTTCGGGCGCCTCCTGGACATTACGCCCTCTCGGATGTGGACCAGCGCCGCGGTCCTGGCCGTGGCGGGCCTGCTCCTGCTGGCCACCTGGCGCGCCCAGATCGCCGTGGCCTTCGACCGCGAGGCTGCGGGCGTCAGTGGCATCCCCGTCACCTGGATCGACGTCGCCTTCAACGCGGCGCTCGGCGCGATCGTCGTCGCGGCCTCGACGGCCGTGGGCGTCCTCCTCGTCGTCGGTTACCTCATCGTGCCCGGCGCCTTCGGGCGCCTGCTCGCCTCTGGCACGCGCGCGATGGCGGCGTTGGCCGCGCTGAGTGCGCTGGTGGGCGGCTGGGCGGGCTTTGGTGTCGCCCTGCTGCGCGCGCCCCGGCCCCTGTCACCGCAGGCCTGCGTCGCCCTCGGCGTGCTCGCCTGCTTTGCGCTCGGCTGCGTGATCCGGAAGCTGCGCGACGCTCCCGCGGGGCGGGACGAGGCCTCGGCCGGCTCTCCGGATTCCCCGACCGCGCGTGAAACAGCGCGTGAAACAGGTGCTGTCGCGGGACCAGATCTGAGCTCCGCGCGTGAAACAGCGCGTGAAACAGGGGAGAGCGCGGGCCGTGAGCGTGAAACAGTGCGTGAAACGCGGGCGTCGGCGCTGCTGACGGTGGGGGAGGCCTCGTGATCCTCAGCCTCCTGCTCGTCCCCGCACTGCACGTCACCCTGATCGGTGCCCTCGGTGGCCTCGTCGGGGCGTTCGCATACCTGGACAAGCGCATTTTCTTCGCCGAATCCGTCACCCACGGCACCTTCCCCGGCGCGGTCCTCGGCGTCGTC
>CABKMZ010000102.1 GCA_902373545.1 uncultured Actinomyces sp.
GACCAACGATGACCCTCCGCCACTACGGGCGAGCCCTCGCGGCAGCCACGGGAGCCGCGCTGCTATGCGCGAGCCTCGCCGCCCCCTCTCTGGCCGCCCCCACCAGTGACACCGACGACGCAGCGCTCACCACGGCCTCGGCAATCGACGACGAGTCAGCCCCGATCAGCGTTGTCGCCACGCGCACCGACACAGTCGGCGACACCGTCTACGCCGGTGATGTCGTGACCGTGACCTTCACCTACACGAACAACACGGACGCCGCCCTCACCGTCTTCCCCACGGCCTCGAACCTGAGCGGAGTCCTGACGACCGGCGCCCCCAACTGCCGCTGGCACAACCTCGCCGCCCACACGACCAAGTCCTGCACCTCGGCCACACACACCGTGACCGCCGAGGACGTTGCAGCCGGCACCTTCACCCCCAGCGCCACCTGGGCCGCTACCCGTGACCGCAACGGTACCGACGTCATCGCCGGAGACTTCGTCGCCGCCACCGACCCGATCACCGTCGCTGCCGGCACGCGCCCCGTCGCGCCCGACCCGCTCGAGACGCCTCAGGACTACGCGATCGGCGACAAGGTTCGCCTGGCCTCCCCGGGCCTGGCCGGCTTCAACTGCCACCGCATCCCCGCGCTGACCACCGCCACCAACGGCTGGATTATCGCGGCCTGGGACGGGCGCCCCGACACCTGCCAGGATGCGCCCCAGGCCAACTCCATCGTCTACCGCATCTCCAAGGACGGCGGTAAGTCCTGGACACCCATCATGACCGCACTGGCCGGCACCCCCGGCGCCGCGAAGATCGGCTACTCCGACCCCTCCTTCGTCGTGGATCGCACGACCGGCACGATCTTCATGTTCTCGGTCAAGTCCTACGACGTGGGCCTCTTCCAGTCCCACCTGGGCACCGACCCCGCCGCGCGCAATATCCTGCACGCCCACGTCGTCGAATCCCACGACAACGGCATGACCTGGGAAAACCCCCGCACCATCACCGACCAGGTGACGACCGGCTACGAGGGCCAGTGGTTCACCCGCTTCGCTTCCTCCGGTGAAGGTATCCAGCTGCGCTACGGCGCCCACGCCGGCCGCCTCATCCAGCAGTACGCCGTCGCCAACTCCGGCACGACCTCGCTCATGGCCGTCTCCGTCTACTCAGACGACCACGGCGCGACCTGGAAGCCCGGCGAGCCCACCGAAGGCAGCGCGGACGAAAACAAGGTCGTCGAGCTCTCCGACGGGCGCCTGCTCCTCAACTCGCGCACACAGGGCACTGCCGGCCAGCGCCTCGAATCAATCTCCTACGACGGCGGCCAGACCTGGGGCCCCTTCCGCCACAACTGGGACCTGACCGATCCACGTAACAACGCCTCGATCATCCGCGCCTACCCGGATGCCCCCGAGGGCTCCGCGCGCGCCCGCGTCCTGCTCTTCTCCAACGCTGACTCCTCCTCGGCCCGCGCCAACGGAACGATTCGCGTGTCCTACGACGACGGCTTCACCTGGAACGACGGAGTCGTCTTCGAGAGCGGCGACATGGCCTACTCGACCCTGCACGCCCTGCCTGACGGCACGTGGGGCCTGCTCTACGAGTCCGGTGGCTACAAGAACATCGAGTTCATGCGCGTGGACGCCGCTTACCTGCACCTGAGCGACCCGGGCGAGGACCCCGCCCCGACGCCGGAGCCCACCCCGGACCCGACTCCGGACCCGCAACCCACCCCGGATCCCACGCCTGCGGTGACCCCCGCGCACTGGGTCAACACCGGGTCGGGCTGGAAGTGGCAGCTGGAGGACTCCACCTTCGCGATGAACCAGACCATCACGATCGGCGAGTCCACCTACCGTTTCGGCGCTGACGGATACATGGTCACCGGCTGGGATAACGCCGACGGCGTGTGGAGCTACTACAACGCCTACGGCGCTCGCATCAGCGGCTGGGTTGGCTCGGGTGGCTCCTGGTACTACATCGATCCCGCCACCGGTGCCATGGCGACCGGCTGGGTCCAGGTCGGCCCCACCTGGTACCTCTTCTCGGCCTCCGGCCAGATGCTCACCGGCTGGCAGCACGCGGGTGCCTGGTACTACCTGGCCCCCTCGGGCGCGATGGCCACAGGCTGGCAGAACATCGGTATCACCTGGTACTACTTTGGCGAGGACGGCCAGATGGCCACCGGCTGGACGATGATCTCGGGACGCTGGTACTACTTTGCCTCCTCGGGGGCGTGGGTCTGACCCATCCGTGACGTGGCCGAGGCCTGGGGCGTGAGCGCACTCCCGGCCTCGGCCTCGTCTATGGGGTACGTCACTGCATAAACAGACCACGGGTTGGAATGGGCCCGACCCGGTGCGCGCGGGCGGGGGAAGATGGACGCATGACACTGAACATCGCAGTAATTCCCGGTGACGGCATCGGCAAGGAAATCGTTCCCGAAGGCCTGAAGGTGCTCGACCGAGTCCTGGCCGATCGCGGCGTCGACTACTCCACCACCCACTTCGACCTGGGAGCGCAGCGCTGGCACGAAACCGGCGACACGCTCACCGACGAGGACCTCGAGGCCATTAAGCGCCACGACGTCATCCTCCTGGGTGCTGTCGGCGACCCGTCTGTGCCCTCCGGCGTTCTCGAGCGCGGCCTGCTCCTCAAGCTGCGCTTCGCCCTCGACCACTACGTGAACCTGCGTCCCTCGAAGTACTACGAGGGCGTGCCCAGCCCCCTGGCCAACCCCGGCGACATCGACTTCGTCGTCGTGCGTGAAGGAACCGAGGGCCTGTACTGCGGGAACGGCGGCGCCGTGCGCGTGGGCACCCCCCACGAGATCGCGACCGAAGTCAGCGTCAACACCGCCTACGGCGTCGAGCGCGTCGTGCGCTACGCCTTCGAGGCGGCCGCCTCGCGCAAGAAACACCTGACCCTGGTCCACAAGCACAACGTGCTGGTCAACGCCGGGCACATGTGGCGCCGCATCGTCGACGAGGTGGGGGAGGAATTCCCCGACGTGGCCATCGACTACTGCCACATCGACGCTGCCACCATCTACATGGTCACCGACCCCGCGCGCTTCGACGTCATCGTCACGGACAACCTCTTTGGTGACATCCTCACCGACGAGGCCGGGGCTGTGACGGGCGGCATCGGACTGAGCGCGTCGGGCAACCTGAACCCCTCGCGCGAGTACCCCTCGATGTTCGAGCCCGTGCACGGCTCGGCCCCCGACATCGCTGGCCAGGGCAAGGCCGACCCGACCGCCACGATCTCGTCGGTGGCGCTCATGCTTGACTTCATGGGATTCGCGGATGAGGCTGCGCGCGTGCGCGCCGCCATCGATGCGGACATGGCGGCGCGCGCGCAGGCCGCTGCCTCCGGTGCGCCTCTGGTGCGTTCCACCTCGCAGATCGGCGACGATATCGCAGCTCGCCTATGAACGGGTACGCTACGCACACGTAGAGTCAGGGCCGCTCCCCCACCGGGGAGCGGCCCTGTTGTCTCTTCAGCCGGGCGCAGGAGCATCAGCCGGGCGCAGGAGCGCGGGCTGCGTTATTTCGTGCCGATGAGGGCGGGCAGGGTCGTGTGCGGGGCCCACTGCTCGATGTCCACGAGCGCCGCGCTCAGGCCGGCGGAGCGCACGGCCTCGGAGTCGGAGGCGAGCATAGCCGTATCGGCGGCCAGCAGGTTCGTAGACAGCGTCGCCGCGTCCAGGTAGGGCAGCTCGCAGCGAGGCGTGCGCGTGTCGGCTGCGCCCGCCTGCAGCGCAATCTGCGCACGCGTCAACAGTTCGCCCGAGACGCTGTAGGTGTCGTCGACGCTCAGGGTGTCCGCGCTGGCATGTGCCTTGGGGAGCGTGGAGGCCGTGCAATCCCACAGGGCCACGGCTGCGGACAGCTCCTGTGAGGACGCCACGTCCGTGCCCGAGGGCGCGAAGGTCGTGGAAATCGTCGAATCAGAGAATGCGTCGATCGACCAGGTCTGGACGCCATCCAGGGAGGAGGCATTGACGTGATCGTTGATGGCGGCGGCTTGCGTCGCGCCCGCGTTCAGGTTGATGCCGTAGGCGCTGGCCACGCTGACGGCGCTCGAGTAGCGGCCCAGAGCCGAGGCCGCGAGGATGCGGGCATCCTCGCTGCTCGTCAGCTTCGGATCGGCCGCGATCGCCAGGTCGCGGGTGGCCGTGCGGGCCAGCCACGAGACGAAAGCGGCGAGCTCCGTGGGGGCCTCGGACACGGCCGGGGGTGAAGACTTCCCCTCGGGTGCGGGCCCGCCCCACGGATCCCACAGTCCGCCGAGGGCTTGTAGGCGGGTGTCCGACGCCGAGGCGACTGAACGCAGGGCGGTCGAACAGGCCGCACACTCGGTGGCATTCTCGGCGAGCTGGGTAGCACGCGCGGACGCCGCTGCCTCCGTACGAGCAGCCTGGTCGCGCGCGGCAGCAAAGCCCGACAGGGTCGGCTGCACCTGCCCGGAGCATGCGGACAGCGCGAGGGCCACCGCTGCGGCAGCGACGAGGCTCGGTAAGCGGCGTGTAGTCATAGTCAGATTTGCGAAACGCACACCCGCATCATCGCACACCCCCGGGTAGGATAGGTAACTGACCCGCGTTCAAGAAAAGAAAGATAGGCGCCTATGGGATCGTCCACGACGGACACGTCGCTTGAGGAACTGCTAGCACCCGTGGTCGCAGCCTCGGGCCTGGAACTGGATTCGGTGACCCGCACGCGCTCCGACGCGATGCCCCTCCTGCGCGTCATCGTCGACGCCCCGATCGGAGGTGACGGCGTCGATTCGGACACCCTCGCGGACGTGTCTCGCGCCGTGTCGAAGGCTCTTGACGCCGCCGACCCCATCGACGGCGAATACCTGCTCGAAGTCTCTACTCCCGGAGCTGAGCGTGAGCTCACCAAGGTTGGTCACTGGCTGCGTCAGGTCGGCCGCCTCGTGCGCATCAAGCTGCGAGCGGGAGGCTACGTCTCCGGCCGCGTCGTCTCCGCGGATGAGACCGGCGCGGTGATCGACGTTGACGGTGAGGAAACCGCCGTCGCCTATCAGGACATGAGGAAGGCGCGCGCTCGCGTCGACTTCGGGGCTGGGGAGTAGGTCCTCTTCTCATCGTGATGTGCCCGGCTGCGCCATGCAGTCGGGCACATTTGTGTGACTCATTTGATATGCGATCACCCGGGTGTCTGGCGTGGCGCCATGCGCGGCGGCCCCAGCGATGACTGTCTGATGGGATGGTGCTCCTTCGAACAAGGCCCCTGATTCGGTTTCTAGCAGCGCAGGGACGCAGACCTGTCTCCCTGGGGAACCGGGCGCGTGCCCGAAGCCGTGGCCGCCCGCCCCGCCCCGGCCTCGTCCCCTCTCGGTGCGCGCACGACTCTCGGATCTGCGCCGACAGCGGGGGAGACTAGCGCAACGACCACCAAAGACGATGAATCGACTACCATGGACTATCAGGACATGAGGAAGGCGCGCACCCGCGTCGACTGTGAAACGGGGAAGTAGGAGACCATGGAAATCGATATGACCGCTCTGCGGATGGTGGAAAACGAGAAGGGCGTCAGCCTCGAAACCCTCGTCGACGCCATCGAAGAGGCCCTGCTCAAGGCATACCACAACCTGCCCGGAGCGATCTCCCAGGCCCGCATCGAAATCGACAAGAAGACCGGTCGCGTCACCGTCATGGCGATGGATGAGGACGAAGACGGCAACCCGATCGGCGAGTTCGACGACACCCCGAAGAACTTCGGCCGCATCGCCCAGTCCACGGCGCGCTCCGTCATCATGCAGCGTCTGCGCGACGCCGACGACCAGCGCGTCTTCGGTGACTTCGCCGGCCGCGAAGGCCAGATCATCACCGGCACCGTCCAGGCACCTCGCCCCGGCCGCCCCACAATGGTCCAGGTTTCCGACGACTTCGAGGCCGTCCTGCCCGACGGCGAAAAGGTCCCCGGCGAGTCCTACCGCCACGGCGACCGCATCCGCGCCTACATCGTGGGCGTCGAGCGCACCGAGCGCGGTCCTCGCATCACCTTGTCGCGCACCCACCCCAACCTGGTCGCCGGACTCTTCCAGCGCGAGGTCCCCGAAATCCAGCAGGGCCTCGTCAAGATCAAGGCCATCGCCCGCGAAGCCGGCCACCGCACGAAGATCGCCGTGGCCGCCACCCGCGACGGCATCAACGCCAAGGGCGCCTGCATCGGCCCCATGGGCGCGCGTGTGCGTTCCGTCATGGCCGAACTGGGCGGAGAGAAGATCGACATCGTCGACTACTCCGACGATCCGGCGCGCTTCGTCGCCAACTCGCTGTCCCCGGCGCGCGTCACCCGCGTGGTCGTCCACTCCGTCGACAACCGCACGGCCACCGCGATCGTGCCCGACTTCCAGCTCTCCCTCGCCATCGGCAAGGAAGGACAAAATGCCCGCCTCGCCGCGCGCCTGACGAACTACCACATCGACATCCACGCCGACACGGAAACCGGCGACGACGCGACCGCCTCGCGCGTCTCCACCCCCGACGACGTGACAAGTC
>CABKMZ010000103.1 GCA_902373545.1 uncultured Actinomyces sp.
CACTACGAACCGTCGGAACAAGACCACGACTCCCACCAGAAGACGCCGGACTCGGAGCCGGGGGCGTAGGGCCGGGATCGGGTTGAGGTTGCCACGGCCCTGGGACGTAATCCTCCTTCGGAACGAAGATACTACCCTCCTCCGCGTATGCTTCTTTGTCGATCTGAGCCAGGATTTCTTTGGCCGCCGCCTCTCGTTTCGCGTTCTTCTGCTCTTCCAAGGCGGTGAGGTACGCCTCGGGAGTCACGTACTCAACGACCTTTCCATCATCGGAAGTGAGAGTCAGCGGAGGCGTCCTCTTACTCTCCGCAATGTCCGACTCGCTCAGCAGAACGGGACTCAGCTCCCTGCCCTTCTCAGCCTGAGTGTGCATGCTTTCGCGCACCGTCAGATTGTGCACCTTGGTCGACTTGATTTTACCCAGGTGTTTATTGACGTCTCCAATATAGGAAGACATCCATGAGTTCGCACCCGCACGAGTCTGCGATGTTCCCACAGTCTCATCGGAGATGAACGCTTGCGCGTTGCTATGGGCCGAATCAACCTTGCCGTGGGCTTCCCCGACCTGCGTATTCTCGGTCATGTCTTCGGCCCCCAAGGGCTGACGCGGCATATCAATCAGATTCTTGAGCTTGTCATAATTCGTTGTATCGACCACTGCGCGACCTCACTTCTGTCAACCGGCACTGACATAGGACGAAAGGGGAACTCCCTGAGGAGCACCTCTCGGTTTAACGTTAAGTTTATCCTCTCCAGCACACGAAGGTCTACCACCTTGAAAACTTCTTATCGCCGCTCAGCAAGCATGCCGTCACTAACGCCGGTCGACACGAAGACACGCACGACTGTTCACGCGTTCGCTGCCGTCTCCTGACTCCTCGCGCGGCGGAATAGGCGACGAGGCGCCGCACCGTTCGCGCTCGGGGGACGGGAGGGGAAGAATGGAGGCATGGCAGAAGAACGTGACTCCAAGGAACTCCAGTCAGGCACACTGGTCATTGGTCTGGGCCGTTTCGGGTCCGCCGTTGCGGTGACGCAAGACCAGCTGGGCTACGAGATCCTGGCCGTCGAAAAGAACCCCGCACGCGTGCAAGCCTTCGCGGGCCGCTTCCCCCTGGTCGAGGCCGACGCCACGTCCAAGGATGCGCTGGAGCAACTGGGGGCGCGCGAGTTCCGTAGCGCCGTCGTCGGCGTGGGCTCTTCCCTGGAGGCCGCCGTGTTGATCACCGCGAACCTGGTGGATATGGGCATTTCCTCCATTTGGGTCAAGGCGACGTCCTCCCAGCACGGGCGCATCCTGCGACGCGTGGGTGCCCATCACGTGGTCTACCCTGACCTGGATGCGGGCAAGCGCACCGCGCACCTGGTAGGCGGACGCATGGTCGACTACATCGAAATGGAAAAGGACGGCTTTTCCATCATGAAGCTGCGTCCCCCCAAGGAAGTGCACGGTTTCTCCCTCGAAGAGCTGGACCTGCGCGGACGCTACGGTGTCAACGTCGTGGCAGTTCGACGCCCCAAGCAGCGCTTCGAGTACGCAAACTCTACGACGCGCATCAACTCTGACGACGAGATCATCGTGTCGGGTGACTCCCACCTGCTCGAGTATTTCGCGAACCGCCCGTAGGCTCTCAACCCAGCGCGCGCATACGACGGCCCATCCCGCGCGTCCGTGCCCCGGCCTCGTCCCGCGCGGGCGAACCGCAGATGAGGGCGGGCCGGGTTACCGTGGGGTCATGGCGAAAGAGAAGATCACCTACCGTTGCTCCGAGTGCGGGTGGACCTCCCCGAAGTGGGTGGGCCAGTGCCGCGAGTGCGGGGCGTGGGGCACGGTCGACCAGGCGGGTCAGGCCTCGGGCGGCCCGCGCGCGGCCGCAACCACCCCGCGTCGGCCTGCGCTGCCCATCGGTGACGTGGACGGGGAGCGCGCTTCGTCGCGGTCGACGGGAGTGGGCGAGCTGGACCGCGTGCTCGGCGGCGGCATCGTGCCCGGCGCGGTGATCCTCCTGGCTGGCGAACCCGGCGTCGGCAAATCGACGCTGCTCCTGGATGTGGCCGCGAAGGCCGCGCGCACGGCGGCCGAGGGCGGGCGCGGTCCCGTCCTGTACGTGACGGGCGAGGAGTCGGCGGCGCAGGTGCGCGGGCGGGCCGAACGCATCGGGGCCCTTGAACCCAACCTGCTCATCGCGGATGAAACGGAGCTGGGTGTTGTCCTTGGTCACGTCGAGGCCTCGGCTCCGTCCCTGCTCATCGTCGACTCTGTGCAGACGATCTCCTCCGCCCAGGTCGAGGGCGGGGCGGGCGGCGTCGCCCAGGTGCGGGCGGTCGCTGCCTCGCTCATCCGTGTCGCCAAGGAATCCGACCTGCCAACCCTCCTGGTCGGGCATGTGACGAAGGACGGCGGTATCGCGGGCCCGCGCGTCCTCGAACACCTCGTGGACGTCGTCTGCCAGTTCGAGGGCGACCGTCACTCGCGCCTGCGCCTGCTGCGCGCCGTGAAGAACCGCTACGGACCCACCGACGAGGTTGGGTGCTTCGAGCTCACCGACTCGGGGATCTACGGGCTGGCCGACCCCTCCGGGCTCTTCCTGTCGCGCACGACGCGCGGCGTGCCCGGCACGTGCGCCACGGTGTCACTGGAAGGACGCCGCCCGCTGCCCACCGAGATTCAGTCGCTGGTCGCCCCCTCCTCCGGGGGATCGCCCCGGCGCACCACCTCGGGCGTGGACCACGCGCGCGTCGCCATGATCCTGGCGGTCCTCCAGGCGCGCATCGGCGCCGACACTTCGGGGGCCGACGTGTACGTGTCGACCGTGGGCGGAGCGCGCACCGTCGAGCCCGCCATCGACCTGGCGATGGCCATCTCCATCGTGTCCTCACTCAAAGGCACTCCCCCGCGCCCCAACCTCGTCGCGGTCGGGGAAATCTCCCTCACCGGAGAGGTGCGCGCCTGCACGGGCACACAGCGCCGACTGGCCGAAGCCGCCCGCCTGGGCTTCTCAGCGGCCATCGTCCCCGCTCAAGGCAGCGAGGACCTCGCCCGCGTCGAGGGCATCACCGTGTTCACTGTCTCTGATTTAGCGACGGCGATTCGCGTCGCTTTTCCCACAGACTCGCAATAATAGAGGGCGAACCTACTCATTCGGGAGGGAAGCACTTTGACGTCCGACGCAGCGATCCTTCGAGAAGCACTGCGCGCAGTCGCGCCTGGCACCCCTTTACGCGAGGGACTGGAACGAATCCAGCGCTCCCACACGGGCGCTCTCATCGTTCTGGGTTACACCCCCGAGGTTCAGGCCATGTGCTCGGGCGGCTTCGACCTCGACGTTGCTTTCACGGCCGCTCGCCTACGCGAGCTGTGCAAGATGGACGGCGCCGTCATCATCGACCCCGACCTGTGGCGCATCCGTAAGGCCAACGTCCAGCTCTTTCCCGACCCCATGATCCCCACCGACGAGTCCGGCATGCGCCACCGCACCGCTCAGCGCACCGCCCGCCAGACTCACCTGCCTGTCCTGTCCCTGTCGGCATCGATGCGCATGATCTCCATCTACGTGGGAACCGAACACCGCCTCGTTGAAGAACCTGAGGCTCTCCTGTCGCGCGCCAACCTGGCCGTGGACACCCTCGATCGATACAGCCAGCGCCTGGACGAAGTCCTCCAGACCCTGACGATCCTCGAGATGCGCGACAGCGCGACCGTGCGCGACGTCGCGACCGTCATGCAGCGCATGGAAATGATCCGCCGCATCACCTCCGAAATCACCGAATACCTCGAGGAACTGGGTTCCGAGGGCCGACTCCTCGCGCTACAGGTTGAGGACCTGGTGCGCGGCTCTGCCTCCGAGCGCGCCCTCGTCATGCGCGACTACATCGCTGACCCCGCGGACGTCGCCCGCGTCGAGGCCGAACTGTCCTCCCTGGGCTCGGAGCGCATCGTCGACCTGACCGCCATCGCGAACATCCTGGGCCTGGACGTGTACGAGGTCGCCGACCTCGACCGCGAAATCATGCCGCGAGGCGTGCGCGCCCTGTCCCTGGTCCCCCACCTGTCGTGGAACGCCATCAAGGCCGTCTCCGAGCACTTCACGACCCTGCCCCAGCTGCGTGCCGCATCCGTCGCCGACATCGAAGTCATCGACGGCGTCGGACACTACCGCGCCCAGCTCATCGCCGAAAACCTGGCCCACCAGGCCCAGGCCGTCGGCGCGGGCGTCGTCGGCTGGTAAAGCAGCCAGCAACCAGCAGGACCCGCGCGGCCACCGACGGCCCCGACAAACCGGCACAGGACAGGTGCATCGCACGCTGCCCCGGCCTCGTCAACGAGTCCGCGAAGCCCCCGACTGGGCGCCGGACTGTGCCCCGGACTGCGCGCCCGACTGGGCACCCGACTGCGGGACGGGAGCGGGCGTCACGTCTGCGACGGCCGACCCCACTTCACGAGTGCCGTGCTGGACAGCGATCTTGTAGGTGCCGACCGCTGCCACGCTGGCACCACCCGCAGGCGTCGTGCAACCATCCGCGTACACGTGACCGTCCCAGCTGAGCCACCCGGACCACGTGGAGCTCGGACGCAGCAGCAGCGTCTTGGAATCCTCCTCATCGACCTCGCAGCGCGCCGAATCGTAGACCTGTTGGCCGCCCGTAGAGACCTGCAAGGTGTAATCCGACAGCGACGTCGCGCACGCGACCGCGCCGCGGTTTTCGAGCGTCACCTGCACGTACATGGTCGACCCTGCGCTCGCCTCGGAGGCCTGTGAGGTCACAGCGATGTCCTTTTCGAGGCAGGCGGGAATCTCGATCGACGTGCCGTTCGTGAGTAGGCCGTCGGCGGTGACTTCCTGGCCGCCCTTAAGCGTGTAGCCCGAGGCGTCGACCGTCCCCGACTGCACCGACTGCGGGGCCGACTGCGGAACCGGGTCGGGGGTGAGCGCACCGGCGATCGCGCGCACCAGGGCGACGACGCCCCAGACGATCAGCGCGAGAACCAGAATGAGGCCCAGGCCCGTGATGATGCGGCGAGGCCACAGGTTCACGGGCGGGCGCTTGCCCCCGCCCGACGAGCGAGGCCTGGGCCGGGATGCGCCGCGTGCGGAGCGAGCCTGTGCGGCACCTGAGGCCGCTGTGCGGCCCTGCGCCGTCTTGCCGCTCGCCGTCGTTCGTGCACCCGATGCTGCGCGCGACGTGCGGTCTGGCGCGCGCCCGGAGGTGCCTCCCGACGCGCTGCGGCGGGAGGAGGATCGCCTGGGGGAATTCTTACGCTGGTCGGCCACGTCTCAACGATACCGGGCCGGGGCGCGAGCGCGCTGCTAACTCTCGGAAGGCCCGGCACATTCGGAGCTACAAGCCGCCCCGCGCGTGAAGGTCAGGCGGCGGCGTTGCGCTTATTGGAGCCGGATGTGTCGTCGTCGGGATTGATGATGCACCAGCGTTCGACGACGAGTGCCACGATGACCCAGACGACGCCAATGACCGAGCTGACACCCGAGGCAATCGCATTCGACACCATAGGGGCGGCCTCAAGCTGCGTCAGGGACACGCCCATGACGCCGATGAGCACGCCGACCAGACCCGCGCCCACCAGCGCGGACGTGCGCGCGAACACGGCGACGCGCATCGCGCCGATCGCGTCGATCCACGTGTCTTTACCGGCGCGCAGGCGCCGCACGGCCATGCCGGACCAGATCAGGATGGCAGTGGCCACGGCGAACACCACTCCGGGGCCGGGCGTGACGATCATGGGTGTGCCGCCGGTGCGCATGTGCGCGAAAAAGCCCAGAAAGCTCAGTGCAGCGCTCACGACGCCGACCAGCAGCACCCAAGTGATCGCCAGCGGTTTCATTTAACGCCTCTTGACGACTGGGATTGCTCCGGTCATCGTGGGACGCACGACGACTCGACGCAGGATGCCGGTGTGGGTAGCTTCTTCCTCGGGGATGGGACCCACGGGCGTGTTGTCGGGCAGGCCGGGCGCCAGGATCGTGGATCGTCCGTCGGCGTGGACGGTCGCCTTGGGCGGCTCTTCCTCGCGGCCGAGCCCGCTCCGGTCGTCGACGACGCGCACGTCGTGGGCGGCACCCACCGAGAAGTTCCAGTCGGGCAGCTTGATTTCGGTGCGCGATTGCGCGCGCTTTTCGTGGAAGACGGGCGCCCAGCGCGGCTTTTCGTCGCCGGTCGGCGTGTAGTTGCCCGAACCAATCTTGCGGGTCATCCGTCCGGCCGGGGAGTCCGCGGGCACGGAGGACACGGGGTGCCACGCGGGCCTGGACGAGGCCTTGGCCTCCTGCGCGTCCCCGCTGTCGGGGGCGGCGGGCTGGGTGTCGCGAGGCTGGGTGGGCGCGTCGTCACCGGGAGCGGGCGCGGTGTGCGGGGCATCGGCGCGCGGCCCCTGGCCGGATTCGTCGCGTGCGCCGACCGAGTCGCGCACGCCAATGGACTCACGCGCATCGTTCGCGTCGTCCTGGCGGGCGGACGCATGAGCTGCGCGGGCGGCGAGCTGGGCGGGTGTGTCG
>CABKMZ010000104.1 GCA_902373545.1 uncultured Actinomyces sp.
CCCCCTGCCTGCGCGTATGCGCCCGGCCCGCCCCGGCCTCGTCGATAGGGGGCAGCGTTGACGACCGCTCTCATGCTCCTGCTTGGCGTCGTCTTGACCGCCGGGACCTTCGTGTTCGTCTCCGCCGAGTTCTCCCTTGTTGCGGTCGATCAGGCTGTCCTTGACAAGCACGCCGAGGAAGGAGACCGCGGCGCCGCTTCGGTGCTGCGAGCGACGCGCACCCTGTCGACCCAGCTCTCGGGCGCCCAGGTCGGCATTACCCTGACGACGATCCTGCTGGGCTACACGACCCAGTCCGCCCTGGCCGAGCTGCTGGAAGGCTGGCTCGGTGCCGCCGGGCTCGCGTGGGGCCTGGCCACCGGCATCGCCGCCTTCGCGGCCGCCACGTTCATCAATGTGTTCTCGATGCTCTTTGGTGAACTTGTGCCCAAGAACCTGGCGCTGGCCCACCCGATGGCCACGGCCGTGCGAGTCGTGCCCTTCCAGATGGCCTTCACCGCCGTCGCCCGCCCCGTCATCTGGGTGCTCGGCGGCGCCGCGAACTGGGTACTTGCCCGCATGGGCATTGAGCCGCAGGAGGAAATCTCGTCGGCGCGCTCGGCTTCCGAGCTGACCGCCCTCGTTGAGCACTCCGTCGAAGAAGGCACCTTCGACATGTCGACGGCCGACCTGTTCGTCAACACAATCCGCATGTCCACGCTCAGCGCCGCCGACGTCATGACCGACCGCGGACGGCTTCACACCCTCGGCGAGGGCGACAGCGCCCAGGACGTCCTCGACCTGGCCCGCGAGACCGGCCACTCCCGCTTCCCGGTGATCGGCGACGACTCCGACGACATCCTCGGCCTGGTCTCCCTGCGCCGCGCGGTCGCCGTGCCCGTCGAACGCCGCGCCGAGGTTCCCGTCATCTCTTCCTCCCTCATGACCGACGCGCCCACCGTTCCCGAGACCGTGCCGATCGGCCCGCTGATGGTCCAGCTGCGCGACGAGGGCTTGCAGATGGCCGTCGTCGTCGACGAATACGGCGGTGTTTCCGGCATCGTCACCCTCGAAGACGTCGTCGAAGAGATCGTTGGCGAAGTCTCTGACGAGCACGACCAGCGCCGCCTCGGTATCCGCCCGCGACCCGACGGGACGTTCCTCGTTCCCGGCACGCTGCGCCCCGACGAGCTGGCGCGCCGCACCGACATTTGCCTGCCCGAGGACGGCCCCTACGACACGATCGGCGGCCTCGTCATGAACGAGCTGGGCGAGATTCCCTCCGTCGGTTCGCATGTCGTCGTTGACGGCGTCGGCATTGAGGTCGCTCAGATGCAGGGGCGCAGGGTCGCGCAGGTTGCTATCACTCCCGCGCCCGCCGACGAGACGGAGGACGACGAATGAGCACCGGCATGGGCCTGGCAATCACCGTCGCGCTGCTTGCGATCAACGCCTTCTTCGTGGCCGGCGAGTTCGCGGTCACCTCGACGCGGCGCTCGCAGGTTGAGCCGCTGGCTGACGGGGGAGCGCGCGGCGCCAAGGATGCGCTCTACGCGCTGCAACACGTCTCCCTCATGCTCGCCATCTGCCAGCTGGGCGTCACGGTCGCGTCCACGACGCTGGGCGTCGTCGCTGAACCCGCGATCGCTCACCTCGTGGAATCCCCGCTGGAGCGCCTGGGCGCTCCCGAGGCCACCAGCCACGTCGTCGGATTCGCGGCGGCCCTCATCATCGTGCTGTTCTGCCACGTCGTCTTCGGCGAGATGGTTCCCAAGAACATCTCGATCGCCGCCCCCGTGCGGATGCTGCTCATTCTCGCGCCCGTCCTCGTGCGCCTGGGCCGCCTCCTGCGCCCGATTATCGAGGCCATGGACCGTTTCGCGAACTGGTTCGTCCGCCTGTCCGGTTACGAGCCGCGCTCGGAAATCTCGGCCTCGTACACGGTCGAAGAGGTCGCATCGATCGTCGTCGCCTCGCAGGAGGAGGGCGTGCTGACCGACGAGCTTGGTCTGCTCAGTGGCACTTTGGAGTTCTCCGAGGAGACTGCCGGGTCGGCGATGGTCCCGCTGGCGGACCTGGTGACTCTTCCCGATGGGGCCACGCCCGCCGACGTGGAGGAACGGGTTGCCCACACGGGATACTCGCGCTTCCCGATCGCCGACCAGGACGGGGCCATCGTCGGTTACGTTCACCTCAAGGACGTCCTCTACGCCTCCGGCGAGGAACGCACCCAGCCGATCACCCCGTGGCGTATTCGCCGCCTGGAGGCCGTCTCGTCGGGCGACCAGGTCGAAGACGCACTACGCCATATGCAGCGCACCGGCGTTCACTGCGCGCTCGTGCGCGACGACGGGCAAGTCGTCGGTATCCTCTTCCTGGAGGATATCCTCGAGCTGTTGGTCGGTGAGGTTCGCGATGTCCTCCAACGGCCATGAATAGGCCGCCGGATGCGCGTTGACAGCGAGCGTTGCTAGAGTGGAACGATCAGGAAACGAGAGGGGAGTAAGCGTGAGCGACATGGAGTGCCCGCTGCCCAAGCGGTCGCAGCTGCGCGCCGCGCGATCTCAGGAGGCCGAATCGTCTCGGCCCATCACCGCGGAGATTCCGCAGGACGTGGCTCCGCCTCCGCTCCCTCCGACGACTCCGCCCGCGCGCGCCACGGCCTCGCCGACGCTCGCTCCGATGTCCCTGCCCCCGTCTGTCGAACTCGTGACCGAACCCGACCTCGACTATTCGGACGCCGACTACGACGACTACGACGATCTGGACGACGCCTACACCGGCTACGACGGCGAGGAGTACGAGGAATACGAGGAGGTCACGGAGACCACCGAAAATGTGCAGGTGCCGAAGGCGCAGAAGCCGCGCCGAAACGTTCACCCCGTCGGCTACCTGCTGCGCGCCCTCCTGATCGTGGGCCTGGCGGGGTCAACCATCGCCGTCCCGATGACGGGCCGCGTCGGATCCGACTCCTCCCTGACAGTTCCCGCGCGCTCCTTCGGCTGGACCACGGGACGCGGCAGCTGGGCCTCCTCCCAGGTCCTGCCCGAAGCAATCGCCCTGGACGCGACCCTGACCGCGGACTCGCGTGCGAAGGCCAAGGCGCCTGTCGCGGTCACCGGCTGCGCGGCCGGCGTCGGCGCCGACGGCAACCGCAACGTCAAGGTCGTCGCCGACACGGTGTACTGGCCTCTGGCCGAGGGATCCTACACGATTACGTCGCCCTTCACGATGCGTATCTCGCCTGTTTCCGGTCAGCTCCTGGCCCACGAGGGCATTGACATGGCGGCACCCATGGACACGCCCATCACCGCTGTCTACGGCGGCGTTGTCGAGGAACTCGCCGAAAACTCGCACTCGGGTGCCTACGTGCAGATCAAACACACATTGCCTGACGGTACCGTCTTCCATTCGGCCTACCTACACCAGTACATGAACAAGATTACGGTCAAGCTCGGCGACACCGTCACCGCCGGCCAGGTGATCGGCGCCGTCGGCAACAACGGCTGGTCGACCGGCCCCCACCTGCACTTCGAAATCCACGACGCCTCCGACACTCCCGTGGACCCGGAACCCTGGATGGCCGAGCACAAGGCCATTTACCTTGGACAGGAGCCCTGCTCATGATGCCCGTCACCATGCGTCAGGGGCCCATCGTCTTCGCCCACCGTGGCGGCGGCGAGGAGGCCCCCGAGAACACGATGAGCGCCTTCGCCTACGCCTACGAGGCCGGGATCCGCCACGTGGAGACCGACGCCCACGTCACCGCCGACGGCACAGTCGTCATGTGCCACGACGAGACCGTGGACCGCTGCTACGACGGCGTCGGCGCGATCTCTGAGATGACGTGGCGCGAGCTGTCCAAGCTGCGCCACCGCGACTCCGGGGAGCAGATGCCGCTGCTCGCCCAGGTCCTCGAAGCGTTCCCGGACATGTACTTCAACATCGACGCGAAGGAGCCGGGCGTCGAAGGCCCCCTCCTCGACGTCATCGCCGACCACGACGCGGCCGACCGCGTGCTCGTGGCCTCCTTCTCTGAGCCTCGCCTGCGCGCCGTGCGCGACATCGCCGCCTCGGATCCCGCCCGCGCCGTCGCCACGTCTCTGGGCACCGAGGCCGTCGTGCGCCTGGTGGGCGCCGCGAAGAGCGCCACGAACCCCGCCTGGTGGCATGTGCCCGGCCCGCGCCAGGGGGCCATCGCCGCGCAGGTGCCCATGCAGCAGGGCCCGATCCGCGTCGTCGACGAGCGTTTCGTCGCCACCGCCCACACCCTGGGCCTGGCCGTCCACGTGTGGACCATCAACACCGTGGCCGACGTGCTGCGCCTCCTCGAGGTCGGCGTCGACGGCATCATCACCGACCGACCCGCCTTTGTGCGCGACTTCCTGGACCAGCGCGGCCTGTGGACCCAGCCTCCGGCTCCCGGCGCTGGCGTGCACCCGATGCCGAGGGACTAACCCGCACGCCCGTAAGCGCTCCTTCCCGCGCCGGGCGCGCTGGTTTCGTGGCGTGGACGGAGCCGGTCGGGGCATTCATCGACCTGCGCAGGAGTGCTGCCAGGTAGGGGAGAGGAGTAACCCATGAGTGACACCATCGTGATCACGCTGTGCCTGGCCGGCCTGTGGGTTCTGCTCCTCGGGCTGCTCCTCGTCGAGATGAGGTCGGACTCCTGGATCGGGGTCGCGTGGCGCAACGCAGACGTCACCAGCCAGGTCAGCAAGAACGTTCGGGCGGTCTGTATTCCGGCTCTCATCTGCCTGTGCTACATGGTTCTCTACGTCAAAGCGGCCGCTTCCTGGGGTGCCTCCGACAGGGCGCTCTTCGGCCTGAATGCGCTTACGTACGTCACCGCTGCGGTCATGGTCGCAGGCCTGACGCCACTTCGATTCCCCGACGACTGGTATCCCCAGTACCCTGATTCCTTCAGTGAGCAGTGGCACGGTGACGGAAGCGAGGGGAAGACCTGAGAAGGGGAAGGCAAGGAAGACTCTCCCTAGGGCATGACACGACACTATGAGGGGGGCGGAGCCGCTTGGCTCCGCCCCCCTCAACGCATCTGTCAGGACCGCTGGCTTACTCGTCGCCGCTGAAGTCGGCCACGGCCTCGTCCAGGCCCGCGCGGCGGATGCGCACGAGCGACAGGAACACCAAGCCGGCGGCCAAAGCGATGCCCAGGCCTCGAACCAGCCAGGACTCGCCCACGAAGATCATCGCCATGGCAGCCAGGGTCGGCACCAGGAGCGTGAACGCGTAGCCGACGTAGCGGCCGAACGACGGCATGGGCACGCCGTCGGACTCGGCAACCGACTTGACCATGAAGTTCGGGCCATTGCCGATGTACGTGATCGCGCCACAGAACACGGCGCCCAGCGAGATCGGGATCAGGTAATACTCGGGCACGCCCGCGACCAGCGTGCCCTCACCGCCGGAGGCCTTCGCCATTTCGAAGAACGTCATGTACGTCGGGGCGTTATCCAGGATCGAGGACAGACCGCCCGTGAACACGAAGTACGTCATGCGTGTCAGCGGCAGGGACGGGGCGATCTGCTCCAAGTAACGTAGCGCCGGCGCCATCGTCGCGAAGATGCCGATGAACAGGGTGGCGACCTCCATGATCGGCGCCCACGTGAACGCGTTCTCCTCGAAGCGCACCTTCTTATCCGAGAGCTTGTAGGACAGGCCAGCGACCGTGAACATGATGATCTCGCGCCACGGCACGAAGCCGGTCCACGAGTGCACGTGGCCCTCGGCCAGCGCCTCGCCGTCCCAGGACGGAGCGAAAGCGACGGACAGGATGATGATCGCGAAGAACGCCAGGTTGATGGTGCCGTGCAGGCGCAGGGGCCTCACCTCACGGTCGTCGGCCTCAATGGAGGAGGTGTCCTCCGACGCGTAGCGCACGCGGTCGATCGAGTAATACGACAGGAGCAGCAGCGCCAGAGTAAACAGCCACTCCTTCCACAGCGCGAATGTCCACGCGAAGGGAACGCCGTGCAGGTAGCCGAGGAAGAGCGGCGGGTCGCCAAGCGGAGTCAGTATGCCGCCACAGTTCGCCACAATGAAGATTGTGAACAGGACCGTGTGCACGCGGTGCTTACGTTCCTTGTTGGTCTCCAGGAGCGGGCGGATCAGCAGCATGGCCGCTCCTGTCGTCCCGATGAACGAGGCCAGCAGGCCGCCGATCGCCAGGAAGATCGTGTTGTTGCGCGGGGTCGCCTTGATGTCGCCGGCCAGATGAATGCCCCCGGAGACCACGAAGAGCGCGAAGAGCAGCGCAATGAACTGCACGTACTCCACGCCCGTGGCGATAAGCGGGCCGGTGCCCGCCCTCATGAACATCCAGACCGTCGTCGGCACGCCGAGAG
>CABKMZ010000105.1 GCA_902373545.1 uncultured Actinomyces sp.
CCTCCTATGCTGCGTTGCGGCGGCCGCGCATGACCTGGAGCGCGGAGACGCCGGTACCGACGATGATGAGCAGGCCCAGGGCGAAGCCCTGCCAGAACGTCTCGATGCCCATGAGGATCATGGAGTTTTGGACGATGACGATGAGGAGCGTGCCGAGCATGACGCCGGTCAGTGAGCCCTTGCCGCCGGTGATCGCGGTGCCTCCCAGGACGACGGCAGCGATGACCATCATTTCCATGCCGAGCAGGTTGGTCGGGTGCATCTGCCCCATGGAGCAGGTGCGAACCATGCCGGCCAGGGCGGCGATGATGCCGACGATGACGTAGAGCCAGAACTTGGTGGCGCGCACTTTGAATCCGACGCGGGCGGCCGCGCTTTCGTCGCCGCCGATGGCGAAGAGGGAGCGTCCGAACATCGTGTAGCGGGTGAGAACGAATGCGAAGGCGACGACCGCGACGAGGATCAGGAAGGACACCGGCATCGAGGATTGCAAACCGGAGCTTTCGTTGCGTGCGACGAACAGGGACGCGGATCCGAAGGAGCGCATGGACTCGGGGATCGTGTTGATCTGCACGGATTTGAGCGCGCCTTGCATGACGCCGTTGAAGACGTTGGCGGTGCCCAGGGTGATGATCAGCGTGGGGACGGTCAGCCTGGAGGTGAAGATGCCGTTGAAGGCGCCCAGGATCGCGCCGAGGGCCGCGGCCATCAGGAAGGGGACGATGATCGAGCCGTTCCACCCGTTGTCGACGAGCACCCGCGTGGTCACGTAGACCGCGAGGGAGGCCAGCGCCGGGAAGGACACGTCGATCCCGCCGGAGACCAGGACGAGGTGCGCGGCGACGGCGAAGAGTCCGGGGACCACCATGGCGCCCGCCAGGTCGACCAGGTTGTTCGGGGTGTAGAACTGTCCGGAGCGGGCCTGGATAACGAGGGTGAGCGCGAAGATGACCAGGAAGACCCAGAATTCGTTGGCGCGCAAGACTTTCGTGAGGAGTCGGGGCATTAGTTTTCTCCCCCTTCAATCGACGAGGCCGGGGCGCGGTCCTCGGACAGGAGCCGGGTCAGCTCGGCCTCGGTGAGGGTGTCGGGGCTGATGGGGTCGCCCAGGTGTCCGGAGCGCATGATGGCGATGGTCGAGCAGTTGGTAAGTACTTCGGCGATGTCGTCGGAGATGATGATGACTCCCATGCCTTGGGAGGCGAGTTCGCGCAGGATCGAGTGGATCGTGAACTTGGAGCCGATGTCGACGCCGACGGTGGGGCCGTTAAGGATGAGGACGGATGGATTGGTGGCCAGCCATTTGGCTAGGACGACCTTCTGCTGGTTGCCGCCCGAAAGGGTGTTGACGGCGTTGGCGGGGTCGGGGGTGACGACCTCGAGGCGCTTGACCCACTTCTTCTCTTCGTCGCGGATGGCTTTCTTGTCGATGAAGCCGAGGGCCTTCGTGAAGTTCTCCATCTCGGAGACCGTGATGTTCTCGCCGATCGAGCGGGACAGGAACAGGCCTTCCGTGAGGCGGTCTTCGGGCACGTAGGCGATGCCGGCCGCGATCGCGTCGCGTACGCCGCGCAGCTTGACGTCCTTGCCTGTGACGCGGATGGTCCCCGAATCCAGGGGGAGCATCCCGAACAGGGAGAGGGCCAGCTCGGTGCGGCCCGAGCCCAGCAGGCCCGTGATGCCCAGGATTTCGCCGGGGCGCACGCTCAGGGATGCGTCGGCGAAGGCACCGCTCACCGTCGCCCCCTCCACCTGGAGGACCGGGGCCTCGTCAATGGTGCCCGGCTGGTAGCGCTCCTCCGCGAAGTCGCGCCCCGTCATGTAGCGGGCGAACTTCGCGCGGTCGAGGTCCTCCTTCGGGCAGGTGATGACCTTGTGGCCGGAGCGCAGGACCGTGAAGCGCTGCGCGATCTCGAAGACCTCCTCGAGCTTGTGGGACACGAAGAGGATCGCGATGCCGCGCGACTGCAGGTCGCGGACGATGTCGAAGAGGGCGCTCACTTCCTTCTTGGTGAGGGCGGTCGTCGGCTCGTCCATGATGATGAGCTTCGCGTCGCCCATGAGCGCGCGGCTGATGGACACCAGCTGCTTGTCGGCCACGGACAGGTTCCCGACCAGCTCGTCCAGGTCCACGTCGAAGCCGATCTTCGCCACGGCCTCGCGCGCTACCTCGCGCATGCGGGAGCGGTTGACCAGGCGACGCCCGGCGGCCACTTCGCTGCCCAGCGCGATGTTCTCCATGACCGACAGGTTCGGGAAGATCGAGAAATCCTGGTAGATGACGCGCACGCCTGCGTCGATGGCGGCGGCCGGCGTCAGGCGCGTAAAGTCGCGGCCCCCGATCGAGACCGTCCCGTGTTCGGGGGTGTGCACGCCCGAAATGACCTTGATGAGCGTGGACTTGCCCGACCCGTTTTCTCCGGCCAGGCAGTGGATTTCTCCGGGCGCGATCTCCAGGTCGATGTCGACCAGGGCTCGCACGCCCGCAAACGATTTGCTGACGTGTCGTACCGCCAGCACTGGGGTGTCCATGTGGTGTCCTTTCCGACGCATGCCACCGCCCCGGGGCCGCCCCTCGCGCGGGTGCCGTCCGCTCATGGAGGTTGGTTCGTGCGCGAGCGTCACTGCGCGCGCGGGGATGGCCCGGCCACGGCCTCGTCATTGGAGTGCGGAACGAGGCCGTGGCACCCAGGTGGTCGTCGCCTGAGAGCGGGTCAGAAGCCGAGGGAGTCGACGTTGTCCTTCGTGATCTTGAGCCAGCCAGTGCCCTCGAGGACCTTGGTGGAGCCGGACGAGAAGTGCATGTTCTCGTAGCCTTCGACGCCCAGGTTCACGCCGTCCTCGATCTGTTCGCCGTTGAGGATCTTCGTGGCCAGGGAGGCCATCGCGTAGCCGGCGTTGGCGGGATCCCACAGGGTCAGGGTGGAGACGGAGCCGTCCTTGAGGATCTGGGCGTTCGCGGCAGGCATGCCGGTGCCGGCGGTGAAGACCTTGCCCTTCAGGCCGAGCTCGTCGATCGCGCGTGCCGTGCCGGGCGCGTCGAAGGAGGAAGTGCCCAGGATGCCCTTGACTTCGGGGTACTTCTTGAGGACTTCCTTGGCGGTCTGGTAGGCGGTTTCACCGTTGTCCTGGGACTCGACGCGCGGCTGGGCCTCGAGCAGCGTCATGTTCGGGTACTTTTCCTTCTGGTGGGCCACCGCGCCGTCCGCCCACTCGTTGTGGGAGGCGTTGGTGACGTGGCCGACCATCGTCGTGTAGACGCCTTCTTCACCCATGGCCTCGGCGAGGTTGTCCATGATGAACGCGCCGTATTCCGTGTTGTTGAAGGCCTCGATGTCGTACATCGTGTTTTCCTGCGAGGCGCCCTCGTGGGTGACGACGACGATGCCGGCGTCCATGGCCTGCTTGAGGACGGGCTCAATGGCGCCCGGGTCGACGGGGACGACGCAGATGGCGTCAACGCCCTGGGCGATGAGGTCCTGGATGACTTGGGCCTGCATGGTGGCGTCGGTTTCGGCCGGGCCCTTTTGGAAGACGTTCATGCCCGTGTCGGCGGCGTACTTGTTGACGCCGGTTTCCATGCGGACGAACCACGGGTTGGTGGCGTCCTTGGGGACGACGGCGATCGTGTAGTTGCCGTCTCCGGCGGCCTTGCCGCCCGGGGTCGTGGTCGTGCTGCCACCGTCCATCGTGCAGGCGCCGAGTGCGAGGGCGCTTGCCGACAGGGTGACGAGTGCTGTTGCTGCGAGCCTGGACTTCATCGTGACTCCTCTGGGTGTGGTCAACGTCGGTGTTGAGGTTGCGGCGCGGCGGCGATGCGGAGAAGCGGTGGGGGTGCGGCTGGCCGGGTTGCGGTGCCACTCCCCCGCTGCGCTTCGGGGCTGCTCGTCTGCGACGATGCTTCGGAGCGTTGCTGGCCTTGCGGCCTGGCGGTTGGTGCGTTGCTGCTGCGTTGGGTACTGCTGTGTGCCGGGTAGTCCCCGTCGTTGGGGTACGTCGGCGCGCCCACCATCCTAAGGCATTTTGAGTGGTGGCGTTCACTTTTGAGGAGTGTGACGGACGAGGCTGGGGCGGGGTTGTGGGGTGCATGTGGCCTGGTTGTGGGCGGATTTGTCTGACCAGTTCGGTGCGTGGCGCACACGAACCCCCATCTTCCACCTCGAACCCTTACCAACCCGCATACGTGCGCGCCGAACCATGCACATCCGTCAGGTGACACGTCTCATACGTGCACGTCGGTGCGACCTCGGAGGCACGGGTGAGAGGTCGGAAAAGGAAAACAACTCACCCTTTATCGATGCAGTAGCCGCAATTCCCCACATCCACTACTGGCGATGCTCGCTGCTTGCGACCGCGCCGCCGTGTCACTGTCCCGCGAGACGTTCCCTCAGGTCCCGTAGTCGCTGCAATGCGCGCCTGAGTGATGGACTGTCGTCGGCGGCGCGTCCAGCATTCCAGGCGGTCGTCATGAAGCGCTGCACATGCAGCTCGTAAGCGGGACCAAAACCGAGCTCGTTATCCACGTGCGCCACAGCGTCCTTTAGTTTCGCCTCACGGAACATGCTGAGCAGGTAGGACTTGTGATGCGAGGCCGGAATCTTCACGCGAGCTGGCGATACGCCACAGAATTCGGCGATGCCACGCCTGTCCGCAAGCATCCACGACTCGATGCATTGGTCGACGATCCGAATGAGCAGATTGGGGGAATCACCCGGGGTCTTCGAAGACAATGCCGAACGAAGGGCCACGGGGCATGCACCCTCGTCGTAGTCAACGTCGCGGAAGATGACGTGCGGGATGATCTGAGAGGCCTCCCAATATTTCTGAATACGCGCATCGATCGCCCCCTTGCCATTGACGCTCCTGACGGCGAACTGATCCTCATCCCAACCAGCCGCACGCATGAGGGCGGTAACGACCGGGATGTCTGTCACGCCCTCGACGATAACCTGAGCGTAGACGTAACCCGCCACCGCACTACCAGTTTCCCAGTGGGATGGCGTGTCCGTTGACGGCACCAATTCCCTCCGACTTCGGCATGTCTGCACTGAGAACGGCTTGAATGCGCGGGTCACTCGACTGCGAGAGCAACTCGCCCGTCGTCTCCCCGTTCTGCGAGCGAAGCATCAGGACCTCAGTGGGAAGCACCACCTCGGAGTCAATCAACTCCGGAGAGTGGGTGCTGATCACCATCTGCACGTCATAGTTCATGGCAACCTCTGCCAGGAATGAGGACATAGATCGGACGAGGGAGGCCTGTAGGAAGGTCTCGGGTTCCTCGATGAGCACGATGCTCGTGGTGCGCGGGAGCGTCGCCAGGTCGAAGAGCATGCCGAGCAGGCGGAGCGTTCCCTCGGAAAATTGCTCGTGTGAGTAAACGCCACGCGCTCCGCGCTCGGGGGTGTCGCTGTAGAAGACGACCTCCGTGCCGAGTCCCATGCGCAGGTAGGACAGGTTCGGGACCTCCGGCACCGCCGCGGCCATGATCGGGCGAATTCGGTCGAGGGCAGCGTTCAGCTGCTGGTCCGAGAAACGCCCCGCGTGTTGGAAGAAGCCGGTCCCGTGATCAGGGTCGTAGCGATCAGCTCGCTCGAGCATCTTCTTGGGGTTCGGGTGGATGTATCGGATGCCCGCGAGGGTTTGACGGACTCTTGTTCGCCGCGCTTCCTCATCTTCAACCGGGAAGCACTCGCCTTTCTCTCCTGACTTCTTGCCCCCTGCCGTGATTGTTTGATGAACGTTCAGATACCTGTCCTTGGGCGCACCAGTAAGTGGATCCATCATCGGAAACGATGACGTTTGATCGGCAGCGCTGGCGCGTTTCGTCGATTCGGAACCTTCCGGCATCAGCCGAAGAAACAGGGCGAATTCCGCCGAATTCTGGGTGTCGTTGAATGTCGCGACGAAAGCGGCAGAATCCGCGCCAGAACGAAAGTATCGGTCTGGGCCACCCAGATCCTCCGAGGCGGCCACAAGCCCACGGCGCCCAATATCACCGAGGAATCGCAGTGCGCCGAGAAGGTTGGTCTTTCCTGAGGAGTTGGGACCGACGACGAAGAGCCGGGAGGACATATCGAACTCGATGTGGGCGAAGTTTCGCCAGTTCGTCACGGCGAGGTGCGTCAGCTTCACGTCGCGTCCTTTCACTGGTGGACCCATTGTCTATCCAGTGTCCCACGGGATGCGGGGCAATGTCAGGTCCACCGTGCTCTGACACTCTTCTCCCCTAGCCGCCCGACCTCGGGAGCGCTCAAACTCATCCCCTTGTAGGCACACCACAGCACCCACCTAGCTTGTGTGTCGTAGATTACCCGCTATTCTTGGT
>CABKMZ010000106.1 GCA_902373545.1 uncultured Actinomyces sp.
CCGCGGCCCCCTCCCCCGCCCCCGAGCAGGGCGGCAAGGGCGGTCTGGCCCGCACCGGTACCAACGCGCTGATCGTCGGGGCGTTCGCCCTGGCGGCAGCCGGTGTCGGCATGGCACTGCTCCGCCGCTCGCGCCGAGCACAGGCATAGCCACCGCGTGGGCATAACCACCACAGATGGGGGCGGGGCGTACCGGACGGTACGCCCCGCCCCCACTTACACTTGAGGGATGCGCTGCGACCACTTTGACGCCGGAACCTGCCACTCCTGCTCCCTCCTCCCCCAGCCCTACGAGCGTCAGCTCACCGGCAAGGTCGAGGCCGTCGCGGCAACCCTCTCCGCCGTCCCCGGAGCCGGCGAGATCGCCTGGCTGGCCCCGGCCTCGTCCCCCGAGAAGGGCTTCCGCACGAGCGCGAAGCTCGTCGTCGGAGGCACTCGCCGCCGCCCCACCCTGGGCATCCTGGGGCCCGACCGGCGCGGCGTCGACCTGCCCGGCTGCCCCATCCAGCACCCCGCGATCAACCGCGCGACGCCCGGGCTCAAGCGCTTCATCCGCTCCCTGGACCTGACGCCCTACGACGTTCCCACCAAGCGCGGGGAGCTCAAGAACATCCTCATCACCGTGGGCGCAGGCGAGCGCCTCATGATCCGCTTCGTCCTGCGCAGCCGCGAGCGCGTCTCCGACATCCGCGCCGCGCTGCCGCTGCTGCGCGACCTCGTACCCAGCGCCCACGTCGTCACCACGAACATCCACCCCACCCACGAGGCCATCGTGGAGGGCCCCGACGAGATCATCCTGACGCGCGCCCGCACCCTGCCGCTGAGCGTGGAGGGCCTCGAGCTGGGGCCGCGTTCCTTCGCGCAGACGAACGCGCGCGTCGCCTCCGCCCTGTACGAGCAGGCGGCGCTGTGGGCGTCGCAACCATTTACCGACGGCCGGCTGCCCGAGAGCCTGTGGGACCTGTACTGCGGCGTCGGCGGCTTCGCGCTGGCGTGCGCCCGCGCCGGGTTCCCGCGCGTCACCGGCGTCGAGGTCTCCTCCGGGGCGATCTCATCGGCCATCAGCGCAGCCCGCCACGCGGGACTATCCCGAGGCGCCGCCACCTTCATTGCCGACGACGCGACCGCATGGGCCCGCGGGCGCGACGCCGCGCAAGTCCCCGACGTGATCGTCGTGAACCCTCCGCGGCGAGGCATCGGTGCCGACCTGGCCGCCTACCTGAACGAGTGCTCCGCTCCGCGCATCATCTACTCCTCGTGCAACCCCACCACGCTGGCCGCCGACCTGGCGCGCATGCCCTCCCTGCGCGCGGTCGAGGGCCGCCTCTTCGACATGTTCCCCCACACGACCCACGCAGAGGTGGCCCTCCTCCTCGAGCGCGCGTAGGTCGCTCAGATCGCGCAACCGACCCCGGCCTCGGGCCGCTACACTTAGACCAACCGTTAGGAGAAACATGACTGTCGAACTGATCACCGCCGCCACGCCCGAACTCCATGAGGCCATGGGGCGCCTGCTCCCCCAGCTCTCCCGTTCCGCCGCTCCGATGAGCGAAGCCGACGTGGAGCGCTTCCTGTCCCAGTCCAGCGTCCACCTCTTCGTGTTCCGCGCCGAGACGGCCGACGCCGACGGCAACAATCCGATCCTCGGCATGCTGTCCCTGGCCACCTTCGAGATCCCCACGGGCGTGCGCGCATGGGTTGAGGACGTCGTCGTCGACGAGGCCGCCCGCGGCCAGGGCGCCGGGCTCGCCCTCGTGGAGGCAGCCATCGAGCACGCCAAGACGGTCGGCGCCCGCACCGTCGACCTGACGTCGCGCCCCACGCGCGAGGCCGCGAACCGCCTCTACCAGCGCGCCGGCTTCCAACTGCGCGAAACCAACGTGTACCGCGTGACGCTCGAGAAGAAGTAAGCGCGCGCTTTCACCGTTTGCCTCACATGTGACGCTAGCAATGCTTGCCGTCACTGTCGCCGCCCGCCCCGCATGACGCGAGGGCGGGCGCTTTGCTTGAGGCGATGAGCGCGCCTCCGGAGCCTGACTGACACGCACGTGGGCACAAGCGCAGACCTGGCAGCCAACGATGCGGATAGGTTATGAAGATGCGGATAGGTTATCCACATCCGGATAGGTTAATAAGCTATCCGGATCCTCATAACCTATCCATATGGCGACAACCTATCCGCATGCGCAGCAGCCGTCGACACCGCTGGACTATCTTGGAAGGCAATGCACTAGGTAGCGCAGCATTGCACTAGCAACGAAGCAGTGCAATGGCTCCCCAAGTAGTGCAATACCCACGGGCGACAAGCTTAACCACGCATTCCAGCCGCGCCGTTGGTGTAGAGGTCGCCGGAGGGTCCGGAGGGCGCAAGAGGGCCTGGCCGCGGTGCCGGTGGGGCCTGGCCGGACAACGAGCCGACGCGCCGAGCCACTCATCAGCGACCAGGCGCCGCCGGTGTGGAGGGCGCCGGAGGGTCCGGAGGGCGCAAGAGGGCCTGGCCGCGGTGCCGGTGGGCGGCGGCGGGGCCTGGCCGGACAACGAGCCGACGCGCCGAGCCACGCATCAGCGACCAGGCGCCGCCGGTGTGGAGGGCGCCGGAGGGTCCGGAGGGCACGGGCGGGCTTCGAGATCGACCACTCCGAGCCTTTAGGCTCGCGTGTGGCGATCTCGCGGGCAGCCGGGCCCGACGGCGCCCGGAACACCATCGGCGCCGCAAGCACCGCCGGAGATCAGGCGAGGCTGCAAGCACCGCTGGAAATCAGAACTCCTCGTAGTACTCCGGGTTCTGGTCGGCCTGGCGGCCGTCGGGGCGCCCGAGCGCGCTGATCGCAGCCATCTGCTCAGGCGACAGCGAGAAGGAGAAGATGTCGAGGTTCTCGCGCTGGCGCTCAGGGTGACCGGACTTGGGCAGGGGCACGGTGCCAAGCTGGTAGTGCCAGCGCAGGATGAGGCGCGACGGGGACACGCCCGCTTCGCCAGCTAGGGCGATGATCGCGGGGTCGTCGACGATGCGCCACTTGCGGCCCAGCGGGCTCCACGACTCGGTGAGCACACCGACCTGCGCGTGATACTCCAGCGCGGAGGACTGCGGGAAGTAGGGGTGCAGCTCGATCTGGTTGACGCTCGGGTACTCGCCGGTCTCGGCGTGTACGCGGTCGAGGTGTTCGGGCAGGAAGTTGCACACGCCGACGGAGCGGATGAGGCCGCGCTCGCGCGCGTCCAGCAGGGCCTGGTAGGCCTCGACGTACAGGTCGCGCTTGGGATTGGGCCAATGGATCAGGTACATGTCCCAGTAGTCCAGGCCGGCGCGCATGAGGGATTCTTCGAGGGTGTAGACGGCCTCGTCGTAGCGCTGGTGGCGCCCGGGGAGCTTGGAGACCAGGCGCAGCTCCTCGCGGGGGATTGCGCAGCGGCGCACGGCCGCACCGAGGGCGCCCTCGTTCTCGTAGTTGAAGGCGCTATCCAGCATGCGGTATCCGGCCTCGACGCCGGAGATCATGGAGGCGACTCCGGCCTCGCCGCGCAGGTTGTAGGTGCCCAGCGCGATGGCGGGCAGAGTCAGGCCGTCGGACAGCGTGTACATCGGAATTCCGCTCATGACTCCAGCATAGCCCCCTGTCACGGGCCTACGATGGGGGTATGGCACAGCTTGAACTGGATGAGGTCCACGCGAACGCAGTGGACTATCAGCATTTCCTCCTTGATTCTCCTTCCCCCTATCATGCGGCCGAGGTCGTGGCGCAGCGCCTGGTGGACGCCGGCTTTACGCGCGTGGATGAGAGGGGCGCGTGGGATGCGTCCCCGGGCGGTCACGTGATGGTGCGCGCCGGCGCGGTGGCCGCGTGGTTTGTCCCCGAAACAGTGGCCGATGACGCGGGCTTCCGCATCGTGGGTGCGCACACGGATTCGCCGGCGTTGTCGGTCAAGCCGTCGGTGCAGTCGACGACGCCGGATGGCTGGGGCCAGATCGACGTCGAGGTGTACGGCGGCATGATGTGGAACTCGTGGCTGGATCGCGAGCTGACGCTGGCGGGCCGCCTGGTTCTGACCAGCGGCGAGGTCGTCCTGGCCCGCACGGGCCCGATCGCGCGCATCCCACAGTTGGCGATTCACCTGGATCGAGACGTGAACCCGGGCGGGCTGAAGCTGGATCCGCAGAAGCACCTGCATCCGGTGTGGACGGTGGATAACCCGTACGGCAACGTGCTGGAGTACGTGGCGCGCACCGCGGGTCTGGATGATGCCTCGCAGATCGCGGCCTTCGACCTGATTCTCACGCCGAGCCAGGGCCCGGGCTTCTTCGGCGACAAGGGTCAGTTCGTGGCCGCGTCGCGCCAGGATAACCTGTCGAGCGTGCACCCGGGCTTGGTGGCCCTGGAGCGCCTGGCCGCGGAAGGAACGCCTGCGGGCGGCGACGTCACGGTGTTCATGTGCTTCGATCACGAGGAGGTGGGCTCGGGCTCGCGCACGGGCGCGGCGGGCCCGATCCTGGAGACGGTGCTGCGCCGCACGGCGACGGCGCTGGGCCGCGACGAGGATGGTTTCGAGCGCATGCTGGCGGCTTCCTCGTGCGTGAGCGCGGACGCGGCGCATTCGGTGCATCCGAACTACGCGGGCCACCATGACCCGGATAACCGCCCGGTGATGGGTCGCGGCCCGGTCATCAAGATCAACTCGAAGCAGCGCTACGCGACGGACGCCGAGGGCATCGCCCTGTGGAATCGGGCGTGCGCGGCGGCGGGCGTGGCTTCGCAGAGCTTCGTGGGTAACAACGCGATGCCGTGCGGCACGACGATTGGCCCGATCACGGCGACGCGCCTGGGCATCCTGACGGTGGACGTGGGCATCGGCCTGCTGTCCATGCATTCGGCGCGCGAGATGAGCCACGTCGATGATCTTCTGACGCTGTCGCAGGCGCTTAAGGCGTACTGGCAGGGCGCCTGACGCCCGGGACGCCCGCGCCCGGCAAACCCGAAGGGTGCAGCCGTGCGCGCGGCACCCCCGGCGGCGCTTGAGAACCTCCCCCGGAGGGCACACGGGGGGCATGAGGGAACCCCGACCTCGTCCGTTTGAAGCGGCGAGGTCGGGGTTCCGTTAACCGGACAGGTGTCCTCAGAGGGAGGGCACGGCGGTGACGGTGACGGGCACGTTGCCGCGCGTGGCCTTGGAGTAGGGGCACAGCTGGTGGGCGCGGTCGACGAGGGCTTGGGCGCGGTCGAGTTCGACGCCGGGGATAAAGACCTTGATGTCGGCGGTCAGGGCGAAGGAGTCACCCTCGGGGCCCAGGCCAATGGTGGTGCGCACGACGGAGTCCTTGGTGTCGATGCCCAGTTCCTTGGCGGCCAGGCCCATGGCGCCTTGGAAGCAGGCACCGTAGCCCATGGCGAAGAGGGCTTCGGGGTTGGCGCCGTCGCCGGGGCCGCCCAGTTCCTTGGGCATGCGCATGACGTGGCTGATGCCGAGCGCGGGGACGGAGGAGGTGCCGGCGCGGCCGCCCGTGGAGTCGGCGGTGACGGAGTATGCAATCTTGCTAGGAGTATCCATACCCCCATTCCACCACTAGGACTTCAGTCCCGCAAGGGGTTTGACGCAAACACAAGCATTTTCGCGCTGGGAGGACGAGGCCGGGGCCGCGCCGCAGGTGATGGGACGTCATGCGGTGAGGAAGTCGGCGTCGAGGCGGCCACTCAGGGCCTTGGCGACGGCGCGGCGGAAGCGGTCGTTCATGGGCGGGAGCTGGTCGGCCCGGAAGAAGGCGGTCTCGCTGTTTTCGCCGTCGGCGGGGCTGGGCTCGCCGCTCACCCACTGCGCGGCGAAGGCCACGTCCAGGTAGGTGGTGACATCACCGTTGGCGTAGGTGACGGGGCCAACGACCTCGACGGACAGGAGGCGGCATACCTCGATACGCACGTCGGCCTCCTCGAGGGCCTCGCGGGCGGCGGCGATCGCAGGCTCCTCGCCCGGGTCGACGATGCCGGTCACGGGGGTCCAGGCTCCATTATCCGAGCGGCGCACGCACAGCATCTCCACCGTCTCAGGCGCGATGGGGGTCTCCCAGTCGATCGGCGCGCATCCCGGCGCGGGGCGCAAGATGACGGCGGTCGTGCCGGGCATCCACAGGGGTGCGTTGCCGACGTGTCGGCGCAGTTCGAGGACGAAGTCGGGGGTAGCCATGACCCTAGTCTACGGCGCTCACAGGAAGGAGGTGATGACCGGCAGGAGCAGGATTTTGATGATGATCGCGAAGGCGAAGAGCGTCGCGTAGGCGGCCTCGATGCGCTCGTCGGTGACGCGGGCGTCGGCGGCCTGCAGGACGGCGGGCT
>CABKMZ010000107.1 GCA_902373545.1 uncultured Actinomyces sp.
CCGATCCAGATCGACAGGGGGCCGATCAGGAAGGCCGTCAGCGGCATGATGATGACGAAGGAGATGAAGGGGACGAACACCATCTGGACGTTCGAAGGAACGATCTTCTTCAAGCCCTTGTAGACCAGAGCCAGGATCGGCACCATCAGCAGCGGCACGAAGACCTGGCCGCCGTAGTCGGACAGCTGCAGGGGCAGGCTGCCAATCTGGGTGACGCACTGCTCGGTGCCCAGGGCATTCGTCGTGCAGGTCGTCTCGGCGAACGAGGCGGCGTTGCTCAGGCCCGTGAAGTTGGGGGTGAGCAGCGACAGGATAACGGCCGTGCCGACCCACGGGTCGATGTCCAGCTTCTTGGACGCGTTGTAGGCGACCATGGCGGGCAGGAAGTAGAAGACAGCGCGCCACATGGAGTTCACGTAGCCCAGCCACGCGGGGATCGTCTCCGCGCGCGTGTCGACGACGCCAGTAGAGTCGAGGACGGCCAGGAACGCCAGGATCAGGGACGCGCCGAGCAGGACCGGCAGGAGGGGGCGGAACGAGTCAGACAGATACTCAAAGAACGCGTCGACGAGAGCGTTCTTGCCGCGCGCCTTCGCGCGGGCGGCGGCCTTCACATCGTCGTTGGAGGCGGCAGCGGCGCCACCGGCCATCGACGGCAGGTTGTTGATCTCGTTGAAGACGGACTGAACGGCGCCGCCGATGACGATCTGGTAGCGGTCACCCGACTGCGGGACGGCACCGAGGACGCCGTCGATGTTCTCGACCGTGTCCTTGTCGACGACGGAGGCGTCGCGCAGCTCAAAGCGGAGGCGCGTGGCGCAGTGGGTAAAGTGAGTGATGTTGCCGGGACCACCGACCGCATCGAGGATTTCCTGTGCCGTGTTGGACACGGGGGACTCCTTCCATGGATGAGATTCGACGCTGAATGCGACTCCTGAGATTTAGCATGTTTGAACAAATGAGGAAAGCTTCGCCGGGGTATCTCACAGTAACAATTTGGTAAATTTTCGACATCTGCTGCAACGAGGTCGCGGCAGGTGAGCAAATACGCTGAATGGGTGTTTCTTTTCAATGCCTTTTATTCCAGATCAAAACCCATTGGGGCCTTCTCGTAGTCTTCTCATCCCCTTCTTTCTTTGACCGGACATTCTTGGTGTCAGAGATTAATGAGGAAGAGGGGCCTCATCGTGATGAGGCCACCGTCCGTGCGGTTCTATCGCTCATACGCCTCGGGCCACGCGGGGATTGCCGAGCACCGATCACGGACGAGGCCGTGGCGCGCTCGCGGGTTTGGCGTCCCGACTGAGGTGGGTGGGGCGCGTAAAATGGGCCTGTGAACGAGTTTTCTGTGGCAATTCCCGGTGTTGACGGCGGTGACGCGAAGGCCCCGTATATCCCGGCCGATTCTGAGCGCTGGGTGCCCGAGGATCACAAGTCTTCGGCGCGCACCGAGTTTGAGCGCGACCGTGCGCGGATCCTGCACTCCTCAGCGCTGCGTCGCCTCGGCGAAAAGACGCAGGTGCTGGGCCCGATTTCGGACGATTTCGTGCGCACGCGCCTGACCCACTCCCTGGAGGTCGCCCAGGTGGGCCGCGAGCTCGGCAAGGAACTGGGGGCCGACCCGGACGTCGTGGATGCGGCGTGCCTGTCTCACGACCTCGGGCACCCGCCTTTCGGGCACAACGGCGAGCGCGCCCTGGATGCGGCGGCCGCCTCGATCGGCGGGTTCGAGGGCAACGCCCAGACCCTGCGTGTCGTGACGCGCCTAGAACCCAAGGTGATCGGCGCGGGAGGCGTGCCCGCGGGCCTGAACCTGACGCGAGCGACGCTGGACGCGATCTGCAAGTATCCGTGGGTGAAGTCTGGCGGGCCGGACCTGGCCAAGTCGACGCGCAAGTTTTCGGTCTACCCGGACGATGCGCCCGTGTTCGCCTGGATGCGCCAAGGGGCCCCGGCCGGGCGGCGCTGCCTGGAAGCCCAGATCATGGACCTGTCGGACGACATCGCCTACTCGGTGCACGACATGGAGGATGCGGTCGCCACGCGCAAGCTTGACCCCGCCGACCTCTTCGACGATGCGCACTGCGCGGCGGTCGTGGCCTCGACCCTGGACTGGTACGGGCCCGCGGTGGCGCGCTCGGACCTGGAGGACGCGCTCGAACGCATCGTCTCCATGCCCGTGTGGCTGCGCTCCTTCGACGGCTCCTACGTCTCGCTCGCCCACCTCAAGGACGCGACGAGCGAGCTGATCGGACGCTTCTGTTCGGCGACCGTGGAAGCCACTCGCGAGACTTTTGGCACCGAGCCGCTGGGCCGCTACCGCGCGGACCTGGTGGTGCCGCGGCAGGTGCGCGCCGAGATCCAGATCCTCAAGGGCATGGCCGTCCACTACGTCATGAGCCCGCGCGAGACCGAGCCCGTCTACTACCAGCAGCGCACGCTCTTGGCCGACCTGGTTGACGCCCTGTACGAGGCCGGGGCTGACGCTCTCGAACCGGTGTTCGCCGCGCAGTGGCGGGCAGCATCGGACGACGGGGTGCGCCTGCGCGCTGTCATCGATCAGGTTGCCGCCCTCACGGACGTGTCGGCGTCCACCTGGCACGCCCGCTGGTGTGGGATGCTCTCTTCGCAGCTCTGAGCGTGATCGGACGCAGACGTGGGCGGGCGTCGGTAGACTGAGATCATGGCGGGTCTGATTCGCAAGGACGATATCGAAGCGGTACGTAACGCAGTGAAGATCGACGAGATCATCGGCGAACACGTAGCGCTGCGACCCGCGGGCATCGGCTCCCTCAAGGGGCTGTGTCCCTTCCACGATGAGCGCACCCCCTCCTTCAACGTGCGCCCCCACCTGGGCATGTTCCACTGCTTCGGGTGTGGGGAGAGTGGCGACGTCATCTCCTTCGTGCAAAAGATCGACCACCTGCCCTTCACCGAGGCCGTGGAGATCCTCGCGCAAAAGGCGGGGATCACCCTCCACTACGAGGAGGGCGGCACCCGCGTGCGCACGGAGGAGCCGGGCAAACGCCAGCGACTCCTGGACGCCCACCGCGTCGCCGAGGAGTTCTACTGCAAACAGCTGGGCAGCAAGGAGGCCCACAAGGGCCGCAAGTTCCTGGCGGAGCGCGGATTCAACCAGGCGATGTGCGAGCATTTCGGGGTCGGCTACGCCCCGGCCTCGTGGGATTCGCTCACCCGACACCTGCGCTCGAAGGGCTTCACGGACCAGGAGATCCAGGTCGCGGGCCTGGGCACGACCGGCAGCCGCGGCATCTACGACCGTTTCCGTGGGCGCCTGGTGTGGCCGATCCGCGACATTACGGGCGCGACAGTCGGTTTCGGTGCCCGTCGCTTGGACGACAATGACAAGGAGTCACCCAAGTATCTGAACACCCCCGAGACGCCGATCTATAAGAAGTCGCAGCTTCTGTACGGGCTAGATTTGGCGAAGAAGTCGATCGTGACGCAACACAAGGTGGTCATCGTCGAGGGCTATACGGACGTTATGGCCGCGCACGTCGCGGGCGTCACGAACGCGGTGGCCACGTGCGGTACCGCCTTCGGATCGGAGCATGTGCGCATCATCCGCCGCCTGCTGGGCGACCATGCGGACCCTGCCGCAGGCGTCGTGCTCTCCAGCGGGCGCGCCCACGGCTCCGAGGTCATTTTTACTTTCGACGGTGACAGCGCGGGGCAGAAGGCCGCATTGCGCGCGTACGGGGAGGACCAGAACTTCGCGGCGCAGACCTTCGTGGCGGTGGCGCCGGGCGGCCAAGACCCGTGCGACCTGCGCCTGTCCCAGGGCGACCAGGCGATCGTCGACCTGGTGAACTCGCGCATTCCCCTTTTTGAGTTCGCGATTCGGTCGGTCTTGTCCCAGATGGACCTGCGCAGCGCCGAGGGGCGCGTGCAGGGCCTGCGCGCCTCGGCGGGCATCGTTGCGCACATCAAAGACCTGGCGCTGCGCGCCGAGTACACGCGCCAGCTGGCGGGGTGGCTGGGCATGGACATGCGCACGGTCGAGCAGGCGATCCGGGCGGCGGGCCGCGTCGAGGTCATCGCCCCCGAGCCGCGCCCCGGCGAGATCGAGATGGCCGGCGCCGGGCGCCCCGCCCCCACTCAGGCGCGGCGCGGGCCGGAGGATCCGGTCACCCGTGTCGAGCGCCAGGCCCTTGAGGCCGTCTTGCAGCACCCGCTCTATGTCGTCGGCTCCGGGTTCGAGGAGCTCGACGGCCAATCCTTCACTGTGCCCACGCATCGTGCCGTCCACGACGCGATCCGCGCGGCCGGTGGCCTGGATGCTTTCACGCAGATGATGCGCCAGGCCGAGGCCCACTTCGGCCCCGGCGACAACGCGACGCTGGCGGCGTCGCGCCACTTCGTCCAGGTCGTCCTCGACGCGGCGGGTGAGTTTATCGGCCCTGCCGTCACCGAGCTGGCGGTTTCTCCTCTGCCCGTCGCGGGCGAGGCCGACGTGCGTTCCTACTGCCGCGGCGTCGTCGCCGCGATGGTCCGTATGGACCTGACGAGACAGTTAGGTGAAGCACGTGCGGCCCTGTCACGCATGAATGAGGAGGATCCGCAGTACTCTGAGGTTTTCCGATCGCTCATGCGATTGGAACAACGCCGGCAAAACTACACCGAAAGGGATTAAAACACCATGGCAGAAGTGGAGAGCTTCACTCTGGACCACACAGCCGTGAAGGCGCCCTACGTGCGCCTCATCAACGTGGAGGCCGGCCCGAAGGGCGATCAGATCTCGAATTTCGACGTGCGCTTCGTCCAGCCCAACAGCGGCGAAATCCCGAGCTCTGGTCTGCACACGATCGAGCACCTGCTCGCCTCTCTGCTGCGTGACCGCATCGACGGCGTCATCGACTGCTCGCCGTTCGGCTGCCGCACGGGCTTCCACCTCATCATGTGGGGCACCCCCTGCGTCAAGGAGGTGACTGCCGCTATCGCCTCGTCGCTGCACGCCATCGCCGAGGAGGCGACCTGGGAGGACGTTCCGGGCACGGACGTGTACTCCTGCGGCAACTACCGCGATCATTCGCTGTTTAGCGCGCGCGAGTGGAGCCGGACGATCCTCGAGCAGGGTCTGTCCATCGACCCCTTCGAACGCGTCTTCATTGTTCACTGATCGTCGCCACATGATGCCGGGACCCAGCCGTGAGGTTGGGTCCCGTCTTCATGCGTGGGGGTACAGCGCGAGGGTGAGGCGAGCGCAGGCGCGCCCCGGCCTCGTCGATCAGTCGAGGCCGACCGCCTCGCGCACGCTGGCCTCCAGGGCGCTCGCCGCGCGCTGACCGGTACCGCCCAGCGGACCGTCCGCCGTCAGCACCGAGAAGAGTCCGTCGGGGCCCCGGCGCACCCACGCCGTGATCGTCGTCCCCGCGTCCGTTTCCGTCTGGGCGTGCATGACGATCGAGTGGTTGACGTACTCGCTCGTCTGACGCATGAAATCCGACGGGTCACCCGCGGTGCGCCCGGCCAGGGGAGTGCGCGCCGGGTCCACCCACTCCAGCGCGAAGAGTTCGCCCTCCGCCTCCCAGCGCGCCCGCGCCACGTCGTACCACGGGAAGACCTCGGGAGTGGGTGTCTCGTCGCCGGACGAGGCCTGGGTTCCGAAGACGCATAGGCCCGACTTCGCGGCCGCCAGCCAGCGCCCGTCCTGAAGCTCCAGGCTGGGGCAGCGGCGCTCGCGGGAGGGCAGGGCGGAGGCGAGGGACTTGGGGAGAGTCGTCATGCGTTGATCGTATCCTTTCTCCGCATTGGTGTGCACAGGCCTATGCGTACGTGAAAGCGTACGATATGATGGGAGTGGAAAGGAAAGATCATGACTGCTGTGAGTGCCACTGCCGCCCGCTCGGACCTGTACCGGCTTATCGACACCGTGAATGAGGAGTCAACCCCGATCACGATCACCGGCCGTCGTGGGAATGCCGTGCTCATTGGCGAGGCCGATTGGTCTGCCATCCAGGAGACCCTCTACCTGCAGGGGATTCCGGGAATGACGGACAGCCTGAAGGAAGCCACTCGTGAGGACCTTGACGATGCCCTCGATGACGTGGAGTGGTAGTCGTGTGGCGGGTCGTTTTCTCCAAGCAGGCCGCGAAGGACGCGAAGAAGCTCTCTGCCAGCGGACTCAAAGCGAAAGCGCAGGCTCTCATTGAGGTTCTGACAGAGGATCCTTTCGCGGTGCCTCCCCGCTACGAGCGCCTCGTGGGTGACCTCGCCGGGATGTATTCGCGCAGA
>CABKMZ010000108.1 GCA_902373545.1 uncultured Actinomyces sp.
CTGACGACCGCCCGCGCCATGGGCATCCCCTTCGTCCAGGAGGTCATCGCCGGCACCGAGGCCACCCAGCGCCTCCACCCCGAGGTCGACGTCGTCATCGAGCTGGGCGGCGAGGACGCCAAGCTCACCTACCTGCACCCCACCCCCGAGCAGCGCATGAACGGCACCTGCGCGGGCGGCACCGGCGCGTTCATCGACCAGATGGCGACCCTCCTGCACACGGACGCCTCCGGCCTCGGCGAGCTGGCGACCCGCCACACCCAGCTCTACCCGATCGCCTCGCGCTGCGGCGTCTTCGCCAAGTCCGACATCCAGCCCCTCATCAACCAGGGCGCCGCCCACGAGGACCTGGCCGCCTCCATCTTCAACGCCGTCGCCACCCAGACCATCGCCGGCCTGGCGTGCGGGCGCCCGATCCGCGGAACCGTCATGTTCCTCGGCGGCCCTCTGCACTTCCTGCCCGCCCTGCGCGAGGCCTACAAGGCCCTCCTGCCCAAGGCTGACTCCTTCGTCACACCCGACGACGCCCAGCTCTACGTCGCGATCGGCGCGGCCCTCCTCGCGCAGAAGGAGGCCGCCAAGAAGGCGCGCCAGGCCGAGGAAGCGGGCGCGACCTCCGTCGAGACCCGCGGCGAGAAGCTCACCACCCTCATGGAGCGCCTCGCCGCCGCCCCCGTCCAGGTCGAGTCTCCGCGCATGGACCCCCTCTTCGCCACGCCGGAGGACCGCGAGGAGTTCATCGCCCGCCACAGCCTCGATGTCATCCCCAAGGCCAGCCTCGACGAGGCCGAGGGGCGCTGCTGGCTCGGCATCGACGCGGGCTCCACGACGATCAAGGCGGTCGTCATCGACTCCCAGGACCGCATCGTCTTCACCCACTACGCCTCCAACGAGGGCGACCCCGTGGCCGCGGCCGTCGACATCGTGCGCGCGGTGCGAGGCGCGCTGCCCGAGGGCTGCGAGATCGGCCGCTCGTGCGCGACCGGCTACGGCGAAGGCCTCGTCAAGGCTGCCCTCACCATGGACGAGGGCGAGATCGAGACGATGGCCCACTACCGGGCCGCCGAATTCATCTGCCCCGGCGTCACCTCCGTCATCGACATCGGCGGCCAGGACATGAAGTACCTGCGCATCCGCGACCACGCGGTGGACTCCATCTCCGTCAACGAGGCCTGCTCCTCGGGCTGCGGCTCCTTCCTGCAGACCTTCGCCCAGACGATGGGCACAGACGTGCGCTCCTTCGCGCGCATGGCTATGGAGTCCGAGTCCCCCGTGGATCTGGGCACCCGCTGCACGGTGTTCATGAACTCCTCCGTCAAGCAGGCGCAGAAGGAAGGCGCGGACGTGCGCGACATCAGCGCCGGCCTGTCCTACTCCGTCGTGCGTAACGCCCTCTACAAGGTCATCAAGCTCAAGGAGCCCTCGGACCTGGGTGAACGCGTCGTCGTCCAGGGTGGCACTTTCCTCAACGACTCGGTGCTGCGCGCCTTCGAGCTGCTCACCGGCCGCGAGGTCGTGCGCCCCGACATCGCGGGCCTCATGGGCGCGTACGGTGCCGCCCTCACCGCGCGCATGCACGACACGGGGGAGGGGACCTCGTCCCTGGCCGCGATCGAGGCCCTCGAGGGCTTCAGCGTGGACACGACGCGCAAGACCTGCCGCCTGTGCCAGAACCACTGCCAGATGACGATCTCGACGTTCTCCAACGGCGAGCGTCACGTGTCGGGCAACCGCTGCGAGCGCGGCGCGTCCCTGGAGCGCGTGCCCAAGAAGTCGGAGCTGCCCAACCTCTACGACTGGAAGTACAAGCGGATCTTCGGCTACCGTCGCCTCACCGAGAAAAAGGCATTCCGCGGCGACATCGGTATCCCGCGCGTGCTCGGCATGTACGAGAACTACCCGTTCTGGTTCACGATGCTCACCGCGCTGGGCTTCCGCGTCATGATTTCGGGTCGCTCCAACCATGACCTCTTCGAGACCGGCATGGAGTCCATCCCCTCGGAGAACGTGTGCTACCCGGCCAAGCTCGTCCACGGGCACATCGAGTCCCTGCTGGACAAGGGCATCACGACGATCTTCTACCCCTGCGTCGACTTCGAGCAGAAGCTCACCGAGTCCGAAAACTCCTTCAACTGCCCCATCGTGGCGACCTACCCCGAGGTCATCCGCAACAACATGGAGCGCCTGACGGAGCCCGGCACTAAGTTCATCAGCCCCTTCGTCAACTTCGGCAACCGCGACTACCTGCCCGCCCACCTGTCCAAGACCTTCAAGGAATACGGCTACGACATCCCCGTCGAGGAGATGAAAGCAGCCCTGGACAAGGCGTGGGAGGAAGACGCCGCCGTCAAGGCCGAAATCCGTGCGAAGGGCGTCGAAACCATCGAGTGGATGCGTGAGCACGGCGTGCGCGGCATCGTGCTGGCGGGCCGCCCCTACCACCTCGACCCCGAGATCAACCACGGCATCCCCGAGGTCATCGTCGGCCTGGGCATGGCCGTCCTCACCGAGGACTCCATCATCGACGCGCGCCTCGAGCGCCCCCTGCGCGTCCTCGACCAGTGGTCCTACCACTCGCGCCTCTACGAGGCCGCCGCCCGCGTCGGCGACGAGCCCGACCTCGAGATGGTCCAGCTCAACTCCTTCGGCTGCGGCGTCGACGCGATCACAGCCGACCAGGTCCAGGAAATTCTTGAGGGCCGCGGCGACGTGCACACCGTCCTCAAGATCGACGAGGTCTCCAACCTGGGTGCCGCGAAGATCCGCCTGCGTTCCCTCGACGCGGCGATCACCGAGCGCGCTTCCCTCGCCTCCGCGATCGACGAGGCCGGGGCCGGGGACGGCGAAAACGGTGCGGATGGAGCGGAACTGGCCCCCGCCTCGTCCGTGGGACTCGTGTCGGGTTCCGTCGACACGGCCACCCTGCGTGACCCCTCCGGCGACGCTGCCCGCGAGGAGGCAGTCGGCCACATCCAGCCGCGCGCCGTCTTCACCGAGGAGATGCGCGAGGCCGGTTACGAGATCCTGGCCCCCCAGATGTCCCCGATCCACTTCCGCTTCCTCACCCCGCTGTTCGCGAGCGCTGGGCTGAAAGTGCGCGTCCTCGAACACACGAGCCGCACCTCCATGGAGGTCGGCCTGAAATACGTCAACAACGACTCGTGCTACCCGGCGATCGTCGTCATCGGCCAGCTCCTCGACGAGTTCATCTCCGGGCGCGCCGACCCCGACCGCACGGCCGTCGGCATCACGCAGACGGGCGGCATGTGCCGCGCCAGCAACTACGCGGCCCTGCTGCGCAAGGGCCTGCGCGACGCCGGATACCCGCAGGTCCCCGTCATCGCCCTGTCCGTCCAGGGATTCGAGGACAACCCGGGTTTCCGCCTGGGCGTCACCCACATCCACAAGGCCATCCAGGCCTTCGTCATCGGCGATGCCATCCAGTCGATGCTGCTGCGCGTGCGCCCCTACGAGGCCACCCCCGGCTCCGCGATGGAGCTGTACCGCACGTGGGACGGCTACGTCCAAGAGTGGATCACCTCGGGACGCGTGGCCGCCCTGGGTGGGCGCGTGTCCTACGGGAAGCTCATCCGCGAATGCGTGCGCGCCTTCGACGCCCTGCCCCTGCGCGACATTCCCCGCAAGCCGCGCGTCGGCCTCGTCGGCGAAATCCTCGTGAAGTTCCACCCCGACGCCAACAACCACGCCGTCGACGTCATTGAGGCCGAGGGCTGCGAGGCCGAACTGCCCGGCCTCATGCAGTTCTTCCACAACTCCGTCGCCACCGCCGCGTGGGACAAGGAAAACCTGGGCATCGAGGGCAAGCAGCGCTACATCATGCCGATCGTGCTCTGGGCGCTCAAGAAGTACGAGAAGCCCGTGCACCGCGCGTTTGCCGCCACGAACGGCAAGTTCGAGGCGCACCGGCCCATCGAAGAGATGATCGAGCGATCCCAGGACATCGCCCGCCTGGGCAACCAGGCCGGCGAAGGCTGGTACCTGACCGCCGAAATGGTCGACATGATCGAACACGGATGCCCGAACATCATCTGCGCCCAGCCCTTCGCGTGCCTGCCCAACCACATCGTCGGCAAGGGCATGTTCCGGGCGCTGCGCACCCGCTACCCCGAGGCCAACATCGTGGCCGTCGACTACGACCCCGGCGCCTCCGAGGTCAACCAGCTCAACCGCATCAAGCTCATGCTGGCCACCGCCCTGCAGGACCCGGAGGCGCGCGACAGCGAGGTTCTCCAGCTCGTGGACGTTGAAGAGCCGGCGTCGTGCGGCGGGTCCAGCTCGGTCATGCTCGGCATGCCGACGATCCCGCGCAGGGGGGCGGCGTTCCGCTAAGCGGCCGTTTGCTATCGACGAGGCCCGGGCTGGTTTCCCGGGTTTCGTCGCCTTCGGCGGGGCCTCCCCGATTCCCGGCCACGGCCTCGTCGCTCATACACAGGCGTGGGGGTGACTCGTTCGAGTCACCCCCACGCCCGCGCTTCGGCGCGCCTTCGACGCGGCGCGCGCTACATCACCAAGCTTCCGTGCGCGATCTCAAAGCCCGCCGACGCCCAGCCCGTGCTGTACGACAGGCACACCGAGACCTCGCGGATGCCCGAGGACGGCCAGGGCACCGGGAAGAAACCCGTCTCGCCCGGCTCAACGTTCAAAGAGGCCGAGTGCTCCCACGTCACGCGCCCCTCGTCGATGACGCGGCACAGGAACTCCAGATCCGACGTGGACGTGAACGTCATGTGGTTGCGTACCGTCACCCCCGAATACGAGGGCGCCACCGTCACCGGCGCGTAGTGCAACTCCTCGCCTCGCACCTTGCGCAGGTCCGGGAAATGCGCCTGGGAGTACTCCGGGCGCGTCGGATCAAGCGCGTGGGCGGCGCGGACCTCGTCCTCCTCGTCCCCGATCGCCCAGGCGATGACGCTCGGGTGAGCGCGGTCGCGGCGGATCGCCGCCTCGATGGCCTCGTCGCGTGCCACCCCCGGGCCGTACAGGTTTGACGCGCAGTCGATGACGTACAGGCCGTACTCGTCGGCCAGATCCAGGAATCGGGCGTGCCCGGGCGCGTCAGCGATCACGACCGTGTTGACGCCGTGGCGCTTACACCACACGATGTCGTCGAGCATCTCCGGGATGTTGACGGCCAGGCCCGTGCGCCCGTCGCACTCGTTGCGGGTCACTCCCCGCAGGGCCAGTGCCTTGCCCGCCAGGCTCACCCCCTGGGAGGTTGCCTCAACGTCGCGGAAGCCGAGGTCAAGGGAGACCGTGTCCTTGACCCCCTCCTCGTCGCGCAGCGTCACAATCAGCCGGTACAGCGCCGGCTCCTCGGCGCTCCACGGGATCACGTCCAGACCCCGCGCGGTCACAACCTCATCAGGAGAAGCGACCGCAGACCACAGCCTCTTCTGCTCGGTCTCGTTCACGAGCGCGGCGTGAACCTCGACCCCACCCGTGGTTTCGACGCGCAGCGTTAGCGCGCCCGCGCGACCATCGTGGGACGCCACCGGCACCACGTCCACGATGTGAGCCGGAGGCCTGGCCTCCAACGACACCTCGCGGAACAAACCGTGGCAGCACACCGGCGAATCCATCAGCAACACGACGAGCGTATGCGAGTGAGTAGGCTGCAACGCGTCGGTCACGTCGAAGGTCGCAGGAATGAAACCGTCCGCGCAGAAACCAACGAACGTTCCATCAACCCACGCATAGAGAGGCCCCGAAAAACCCCCGAAGGTCACGGTCATCATCCAGCCGCGTTCAACCGCCTCCTTCAGGGGGGCGTCACAGATGAACTCGCGGCGCAGAATCGACGCGCGCACCAGGTCGGAGGGCTCTTCGTCGCCGACACGGGAGGCGTCCTCCTCGCGGGCCTGACCCTCACCGCGTATCCACGAGCCGTCCAGCTCGAGGATGCCGGGCACAGATGTCGCGCCGAAATGTTGATAAGAAGGAGCCCTCTCAATGAGCTCCGAGGCGGTGCCAGTGGCACCGGTAACTTGCCAGGTGCTTGAGAGCAGCTGGAGTGGCCTGCGTGACCTCCACGTCGCGTGCACCGTCAAACGGTTCACCGACGCCCCTGGGTCCCGCAGCCACGTGACGTCCGGTTCCAGGATGTG